>NZ_MBPN01000003.1 GCF_001695625.1 Pseudomonas defluvii | reverse complement strand
GTGTGCTCCGGCGCGCCGTCGGCCATTTCACTGGTGAGCACGACCAGTGTGTGTTGGAGCAGGTTGTCGCCTGGTACATCAGGGTCTGCGCGTCTTGCCAACTGGGGGGGACTGAGTTCGGTGGCTGGTTGCGCCAGCATGCCTGGCGCGCCCGGGTGATGACTCAACAGAGTGCGCAAACCAGCGGTGCTGGTGCACTCGACCGCAGACTATGACGGCATGCTCGAGAACCTTGCTTTCGGATTGTGCTCGTACTCGGCGCAGCTGTGTACTTCGCCGCAGAACATCTATGTGCTGTCCGAGGGAGTCGGGGTGCCATGGTTACGGTCGAGCAATTTCAGAAGGATCTGGTCGCACGCGTCGAGCGCCTGCTCAAGCACTTTACGCCACCGCGCGAGTTGCTCGGCGCGGTGCTCGACCCGACCTGCCTGTCGCGGATCCGCGCGCTTGAGAGCGCCCATTTCGCCCGCGTGTTGCGCCGTGCCGAAGCACTTGACGATGTTGATTTCCCGCAGGCATGTATCGTCTCGCCGTCGCTCATCGAGGTGCGCTCGGGCTTCACCTCGGCCGTCGAGCATTACGCAGACGAGGTGCGTGGGCCGGTGTCGTTCATGATTCAGAAGCATGGCCTGCGCGAGGTGATTTCCGAGTTACGTGATGTCGGCCAGCACTACGGCATGCTGGGGTTGGGCCTGTATACGCAGGATGGCGGCGTGGAAAATGCCTTGGCACAGATTGCGGCGCAGATCGGTGCGGTCTTGTCGGTCAACTTCTGCAAGAACTTCTTCATTAGCCAATGCTCGGTATTCACCGATATCCATGGCGGAGCCACCGGCCCGGCGGCAGACGTTACATACGGAGGGCCGGCCTTCTATCATGCCCGTCTGCGCATGACCGAGCGGCGCAAGGTCCTGTGAGCGGGGCAGCACACGGAGAGCAGGCTATGGCGGTGACACAGGCCTGCTGGCCATTCCAGCAGCCTCCACCGAGCGGCCTTGCTCTGCGCTCGTTACGCCTGGACGGGGGCACCTCATGGGAGCTAACGTCTGTGCCGAATGAGCGGTGCCTGGAACAGGCGTTGCCGCCCCGGCGCAAGGAATTCACGGCTGGACGCCTCTGTGCAGCTGCCGCCTTGGCAGACCTGGGCATGGAGCCCACTTGGCTGGCAACTGCTCAGCCTTATCGCTATGCGCGGTTTCCGCTCGGCGTGGTGGGTTCGATCTCACATGCCCAGAACCTCGCCCTGGCCTGTGCTGCAGATGCCCAGTACTACGCAGGTGTTGGCGTAGATGCCGAGCCGATAGCCTTGCATCCGGAGTTGTGGGGGATGGCCGAGCAGGTCATGACGAGCCACGAACGGGCATGCCTGGAGGGCATGTGCAAGGCGCAGGCGTTGCGCTTCTTCTATCTGAGCTTCAGCGCAAAGGAAGCGTTCTACAAGGCGGTTTACCCGCTCTGTCATACGGACATGGAATTTTCCGAAGCAGAACTGGCCGCTTGGGATCTACAGGGGCGTTTCCAACTGCGTTTGACTTCGGCACGAATTGCGCCGCGGTTCATCCAGGGGCAGCTTTTCGAGGGCTACTGGACCGAGCGTGATGACACCATGCTGACCCTGCTGGCGATCGGTCGCAATACCCATCGCGTCAGTGAGCAGGGTGAACTGCACATGGGGGATCTGGCGGGATCATGAAGCTTTACATTCAGTGCGTATGATAATAGGGTTATAATCATACGCAGTGTATGTAATCGTGCCCTGGCGCATAACTGCGCGAGAGCCTTTTCGATAAGGAGAGTCGAGTATGTTCAGTACCTACCGCGAGTTGTTCCAGGCCAGCGGTACCAAGAGCTTTGCCCTGGCGGGCCTGTTGGCTCGGCTACCATTGCCCATGACCGGTATCGGCATTATCACCATGCTGTCGCAGTTAACCGGTAGTTACGGCCTGGCCGGTGCCGTGGCAGCCACCTTCGTGCTGACCTATGCGCTGATGTCGCCGCAGATCTCGCGCTTGGTCGATAGCCACGGTCAGCGTCGGGTATTGCCAGCTGCCGCTGGGCTCAGCGTGCTGGGCATTCTCTTGCTGCTGGCTTGCAGCTATTGGCGGCTGGCGGAGTGGACGCTATTCGTTGGGGCCGCGCTTGCCGGCTTCATGCCCAGCATGTCAGCGATGGTGCGCGCGCGCTGGACCACGATCTACCGCGGCAAGTCGCAATTGCAGACTGCCTATTCGCTGGAAACAGTTCTCGACGAAGTCACTTTCATTGCTGGCCCGCCGATTTCGGTGGGTCTGAGCGTGGCGGTCCTGCCGCAGGCCGGGCCACTGGCTGCCGCCGTGCTCTTGGCCATCGGCGTGTTCGCCTTGGCGATACAGGTCGGCACCGAGCCGCCGGTAGAGGCAGATGCCGTCGTCGGGCAAGGCAGCAATTCGGTGTTCCGACTGGCCGACGTGCGCCTGCTGACCTTGCTGATGGTCGCCATGGGCGTGATCGTCGGTACCGTCGACATCGTCAGCGTGGCATTCGCCGAGCAGATGGGCATGCCGGCCGCGGCGAGTGTGGTTCTGTCCTGCTATGCCATCGGTTCCTGCGCTGCCGGGCTGATGTTCGGTGCGCTGAAACTCGATACACCGCTACACAAGCTGCTCCTGCTGGGCGGGCTGGCGACCGCGGCGACAACCTTGCCGCTGCTGCTGGCGGGAAACATTGTCGGACTGGCCGGCGCCGTGCTGGTCGCGGGCCTGTTCTTTGCCCCGACCATGATCGTGGCGATGTCGCTGGTAGAACGCATCGTGCCCGAAAGCAAGCTGACCGAAGGCATGACCTGGTTGCTCGCCGGCCTCAACGTTGGCGTGGCCGGCGGCGCAGCGGCATCGGGGCAGGTGGTTGATGCATGGGGCGCCAAGGCCGGATTCAACGTGGCCTTGGCCGCAGGGGCCGCAGTGTTGCTGGTCGCGCTCTGGGGCTACCAGCGCATGCGCGCCCGCGCCCAGCAGGCGTCGTATTCGGTTTGACCGCCTTGAGTCTGGCGGCTGGCCATTTGGCCTGGGCTCGATCGGCGCGCAACGAGGCAACAGGCTTGTCAGTGCGCCTCGTGCCCAAGACAATGCGCGCTAGAGGCATGCATACGTTTGCGCCCACCGCATGCCATTGAAGACAAGGAATAGCTGGATGGTTCGTCGCACCCGCGCCGCAATGCAAGAAACCCGGACCCTGTTGTTGGCTACCGCCCGCCAGATGTTCAGCGAGTTGGGGTATGCGCACACTTCGATGGACGACCTGACCGCCCGGGCGGGTTTGACACGAGGGGCGCTTTACCACCACTTTGGTGACAAGAAGGGGTTGCTTGCGGCGGTCGTCGAGCAGCTTGATGCGGAAATGGACGAGCGCCTGCGTGCTATCACCGATACCGCCGAGAATGCCTGGGACGGTTTTCGCCAGCGTTGTCGTGCCTATCTGGAAATGGCGCTGGAGCCAGAGATTCAGCGAATCGTGTTGCGTGACGCCAGAGCGGTGTTGGGTGGCGGATCGCCAGAGGCCCAGCGGCATTGTATAGAGTCGTTGCGCCAGTTGATTGAAAATCTGGTGCTGCAGGGTGTGCTTGTCGAGGCGCAGGCTCAAGCACTGGCCGCGTTGATATACGGCAGCTTGGCGGAAGCGACCATATGGATCGCGGAGGCCGATGACGGTGATGTGCGACTGGCGCAGGCAAGCCAGGCGTTCGAGTTGCTGTTGCGCGGGGTGCTGAAGCGGCCAACGGACGGGTGACCGCTATCGACCCAGGCTTTGTGAAAACGCAGTAATCACATCGAAAACTGAGAGTCGCGCGGATTGACTGTGGAATCAGCAGGCGAAAGCGCGATTAGGCCTACTCAGCAGAAAAACCGTTTGTAATGCCATATGGGCCGCGCCAGCGGCCCATATGCCTGTTTACGGGCCGGCAAGCGGCGGGATTCACGCCCTGATTGCCTCAAGTAGCCCTACGATGCCGAAGATGCTCATCATTCGTTTTAGGTTGTAGGCGAGCACGTGAAGGCTCATTTCGGTGCTTACCCTCGGCAAGGTTTTGGTCAGGAAGTGGGTACTTCCCATCCAGAATTTGAGCGTTCCAAAGGGATGCTCCACCTTCTGCCGGCGAACCTTCATCTTCCCCGGATCTTGCTCCAATCTGATCTGCACTCTCTCGACTACTGCTTCATGCTCCCAACGCTTTAATCGCCGCTCTTTACCGGTCGTACACTGCTGCTGCATGGAGCAGCTCTGGCATCCTGAAAACCAATAGCAGTGCAGTAACATGCCGTCTTCCACCGAGGAATGCCGGCGCGTCAGCAACTGGCCCGCAGGGCATCGATATTCGTTCGATGCAGCTATGTAGATGAAGTCCTGCTTGCCGAATCGGCCTTCCGCTTTGCTGCTCGATGTTAGTGGTTTCGGTACAAAGGTAGTGATGCCAGTCTGCTCGCAAGCAAGGATTTCCGGGCCTTTGTAATAGCCTCGATCAGCGACCACCGTCAGAGCCTCAGCACCGATCTCTTCACGTGCCTGGTGGCCCAACTCATGGGCGAAGGTATGGTTGCTGAGGCACTTCGGGTCGGCGATGCTGACGCCGGCATTCTTGTTCAAGGCGGTGTAGGCCAAGCCACACACGTCGGGTATCACAGTAAGCAGGCTAAGCAGGTCGGCCCGACTGGCATCTCGTTGATACCGTGCGGGTTGTCCCAATTGTGCATCGTTGACATTCCACAACCGGGAGAGCACGTCTTTGCCGGTTGCAGTGCCCGATTCCGTCCAGTCGATGCGCTGCACACCGGCATTTTCAAACTGCACATTGATCTGACTGTTTTCCAGCCCGCTATTGGCCATGGCCAGCGCATTGGCGACGCTGGCGTCCATGTCGGGCATCAGCTCGAATGCTTTATTGGAAACCAGTGTCAGTACGCGAATCACAACGGGGGCCGCGTGTGCCGCGGGTTTGGCGGGCGCTGCCGGCGTTGTTGCAGGCATGCCCGCAGGCTCCTCGTTGACCTCGTCATTGCCCTCGGGGAATTTTGACGCGTCGACTTTGACGACCGCATGTCGCCCGTCACCCAACGGCTCGATGCGATACAGTTGGCCATCAACCTTGACCACCCCCACCAGATGCGCGCCATGCCGTGTCAGGTAGGCCGTATTCTGGTCATCTGTCGGGCCTTGCCTGGCGCTGACGGTACCCTGCCAAGTAACAATGCCATCAGGCTGAGTACTGATTCGGGCCTTGTGGAATACCCTGGAGACTCCGGCCTCAAGGTCCAGTTGCAAGTCCCGGCTGGTTGCAGCGATTAATTCGCCCTGTACCTGAACCAGAGATATCGACAGGGTCGTCTTATCGTCGGCAAGGTGTCGCAGAACAGGATTGGCGCTGCCGCGCAGTTGTTGTAATGGCTCCTCGGCCAGTGGCTTCAATGGCCGCTCGGCCGCATGAGCGAGCAGGCTCATGCCTAGAGAAACAATCACGATGACCGATTTCAAACGTCGCGCCATTTCGCCACTCCTTCCTTGTTCACGAATGGGGTCAAAGTAGGCGCTGCGCGAAGAGGTCGTCTACTGACAGAAATACCAGGGGGGGGAGGGAAATGGTGGTTTGAAGAGGGCCTACGACAGAGGTCGAGCGACGGATTGCTGGAACCGCTGGCCGTTCGCATGACAGAATATGTGACTGCATAACGTTTGCTGAAGGCTCCACTCCCAGGACTGGTACCTTCCCGAAAGGATGGTAATACATGACTGATTTACTGACCCGACGCCAGGTTGTCGCCGGGATCAGCCTGCTGGGCCTGGGTGCTCTCGTAGGTTGTGATAGCTCTGGTGGCTTGTCGTTCAAACACGGTAAAGACATGAGCAATCAGATCCTCGGGCGCTCATTCAAGCTGAAAGACCCTCAAGGCAATGAAACAACCCTGTCGAGTTTCCGTGGCTCGATGCCCATGGTGTTCTTCGGCTTTACCCAATGCCCGGCGATTTGCCCGACGACGCTGGCACGTGCGGTGCAGATCAAGAAACTGATGGGCAAGGATGCCGATTTTCTTCAGGTGATCTTCATTACGCTCGACCCCGAGCGCGACACGCCGCAGGTGCTCGATGCTTATGTAAAAGCCTTCGACCCTTCGTTCGTCGCATTGTCTGGCACGCTGGAAGAGACTGCACAGACCGCCAAGGAGTTTGGCGTGTTCTACGAGAAGATCCCCAGCGGCGAGACCTACACGTTGTCCCATACGGCAACCAGTTTTGTTTATGACTCCCGAGGCGTGCTACGTCTTGGCCTGTCGCATTCCCTGACGGCAAAGGAATGTGCAGAAGACCTGCTTACTGTTATGGAGGTATGTTGATGCGTTCCACATTCGCTAACGCGATGGTAGTCAAGCCACTCAACCGCGCCTTGGCGCTGTTCATGCTGCTGGGCGCAACTTTGCCTGCGGTAGCGCAAACCGTCGTTGATGACGCCTGGGTACGGGCCACGGTGCCTCATCAGGCAGCAACCGGAGCATTCATGAAAGTGACTGCCGACAGTGACAGCACGTTGCTCAGCGTTGAGTCCCCGGTGGCCAAGACCGTGCAGATCCATCAGTCGCAGATGAAAAACGACGTCATGAGCATGCAGCCCGTGACGTCGGTGGCGCTGCCGGCAGGAACAGCCGTTACGCTGGAGCCTGCTGGCTACCATGTGATGCTGATCGACCTGGTCAAGCAGATCAAGGAAGGTGACGCGGTACCGCTGACGCTGGTGGTGAAAGATGCCAAGGGCCAGCTGCAACGCATCAACGTCAGCGCGCCGGCACGCGCACTGAACATGCCAGACCATGGCCACATGTCGGGTCACATGCACATGGAGTAATCCTGTTCCAACCGGGACGAGTCCGCGTCGTCCCGGTGCTTCAGAACGGTTCGCCGATGTATTTGAAGGGGTAGTCGATGTCCTTGTACCGGCCGATTCTGCGTTTTGGCAATTTGACCTTCGGCTGTTTGATTTCCTTGTAGGGGATTTGCGCAAGAAGGTGTGTCAGCAGGTTAAGCCGAACCCGCTTCTTGTCCTCCGACGGGGCAACGAACCACGGGGCCCATTGAGTGTCCGTTGCTTTGAACATCTCGTCCCGGGCACGTGTGTAGTCGTCCCAGCGGTTGAACGACAACACATCCATCGGCGACAACTTCCAGGTTTTTCGGCCATCGGTAATTCGGGCTCTGAGGCGGCGCTCCTGTTCTTTGGGGCTGACCTCCAGCCAGTATTTGAGCAAGATGATGCCCGAGCGCACGATGTGCCGTTCAAACATCGGCGTCAGCTCAAGAAACGTGCGCACCTGGTTTTCATCGGCAAACCCCATGACACGTTCGACACCCGCCCGGTTGTACCAACTGCGGTCGAAAATCACCACTTCACCACTGGCGGGGAAATGCGGCATATAGCGCTGCGAGTAGAGCTGGCTTTTTTCCCGCTCGGTAGGTGAGGGCAGAGCGATAACCCGAAAGACCCGCGGGCTTACACGCTCTGTCAATGCCTTGATGGTGCCGCCTTTGCCTGCGCCGTCGCGCCCTTCAAAAACCACCAGAACCTTTGCACCGGTCTCCACGACCCACTGCTGTAGCTTGACCAGCTCAACATGCAATGCCTTCAGTTGCTTTTCATAGGTCTTGCGGTCGAGCTTTTTTTGCGATGGCTTGGCAGGATTGCGCGCTGTAGATTTCTCGTTTTTCATCGTTGCTCCTTTGCGCTACGCAGCTCTATTGGAGTGAAGCGTAGCCACTGCCATCCGATATGCGCTGCCGATAGTCGGCGCCTGAACGGTATGTGTGCTCACTTCACTCAGGGTGTACGACGGACCAGGCGGGCCACCCACGGGTTGGCGCTCAGGCCATGCAACAGCACACTCAGCAGAACGGTACAAATGGCGGTGGCGACCAAGGTGCTGGTGGACGCCAGTGGGTAGTCAATGATCATCACCGCGAAGACAATTGTCGCCAGCCCTCGCGGGCCGAACCACGCCATGAACAGGCGCGTCTCAAGGTCGAAGCGCGTTCCCAGCAGGCACAGCAACACGGGAAGCATACGGACGAGGGTCAAGCTGAGCAGGGCGTATAGCCAAATATCCCAGGTCAGGCTGCTCCACGCTTTCGGTATTACCACCGCACCAAATACGCCCCAGGTGAGCACCGAGAGCAGGCTGGCAAACTCTTCGCTGGCCTGAAGCAGGTGATGCTTCTGATCCTTGAACAGGTACCCGGCAAGCAGGCCGCCGACGAATGCGGCAATAAAGCCGCTGCCACCCAGCACTTGCGCCGTGGCAAAGCACAGCACCGCAAGCCCCGGCAGGGTGAGTTGCGACCATACCTGCATTTGCCACTGATGTTTCCAGGAGAGCTTTTGTAGTTGCCAGGCGATGAGCGTGAGAAGTACCCCGCTGAGCGCACCAATGCCCAGCTCTTCGGCGACCAGTTCCAGGGCAAGTAGAACCGGATGCTGCGCTTGTTCCTCAACCAGTAACGCCAGGAAAAGCAAAAGTACCGGTACGCAAATCCCATCGTTAAGGCCGCTTTCTACGTTAAGCCCCTCGCGCACGGGTTCGGCGACCTTCGGATTGGTGACGACGGCTTTTCCCAGCGCCGCGTCGGTAGGCGCGAGTAGGGTTGCCAGGATTGCAAGCTCTATCAGCCGTACCTGCGGGAAGACCCAGAGCCCCACCAACCAGCCCAGTACGATGGTCAGCGGCAGACCGATCAACAGCAGGCGTAACGGCAACCCCTCATGGGCGCGCAGTACCTTGAGGTTTGCATTGGCAGCATCGCTGAACAATACAATGGCCAAGGTCAATTCTGCCAATGCCCTGAGGCCATCCTTGTCTATCCGCGGCTGCAGAATGCCCAAGAGCGCAGGGCCGAGTACGATCCCCACGAGCATGAACACCAGGGGGCCATTGAACAGCCGCTTCTCGAAACGCCCGGCGAAAATGCTGTAAACCAGCAGGAAGGCTGTGAATAGCGCAAGGTTCTGGTACATGTGCGGTTACTGTGGCGATGGACAGGTACTGCGCCCGTCACTGGCTGCTTGTGTAATCAACGTTGCCAGCGCTTGAACGTTATGCTGGTGCGCGGCAACCAAGTCCTCAATCGTTACCCCCGAGGCCGTTCTGAATACGCTCCGACAACTCAAGGAGGGCGTGTTGTCCCCTGTGGTCAACGCGCGAAGCCGCCATTTGGTCTCGAGCAAGGCGTATTGCCCAGGCACCGAGTCGAATCGCTGAACATCCAGCCTCAAGCCGATCTTGTGCGAGGCACCATTGCTGGGGAGCAAATCGACAAGCGCACTTTGCAGTTCGTCGGCGAGGCTCGCGCCCCACCATTCTGTCTCCAGAACGGCCAGGCCACTGTTGCCTTGGCGAACGACAATTTGCGGGCGGTCGACCTGCGGCGGCAGACTGAGCCGTTCAATCTGGATATCGAGGTGGCTGGAGCCCGATACGGCGGGGGCCTGGGTTGGCATCAGGGTGTGATAGTGAATCGGATCACTGCGGCACGCTGTGAGCAACAGTGCCAAAGCGATCGACAATGGTTTGAGCGGTAGCCGCATGGTGCAAACTCCTGCAATCAGTTACGCGAGGGTTCCAGGTTTTCTGCGGGTGCATCCTTGGGTCTGCCGCGCAACAGCGACTCGGGATGACGCCCGAAATAGTCCGACAGCTCCCGCAGGGAGCGCGACATACGCCCCACGTCATCCAGGGTTTGCTTGAGCTGTTCTCGTTGTGGCGAGTCGTCGGCCAGGGTCGTATTTGCCGATTGCAGGGTTTTGCTGATTTCTTGCAATGTGCCGTGAACACCCGGCAGCGTGTTGCTGTTGAACTGTTGCAGGCCCTTACGCAGTTCCACCAGATTACTGTCCAGATTGTTGGCGATGCGCTCCAGTGGAAGTTTGTCCAGCTTGTCGAGCATTGACTGAAATTTTTCCTGCAGTTGCTCCAGGCTTCCAGGCACCGTAGGCAAGCTGACGGGGCGCGCGTTTGGATCGAAGACCACCTTCTTCGCATCAGGGTAAAAATCCAGCGCAATATACAACTGCCCGGTCAGCAGATTGCCACTGCGCGCCTGAGCCCTGAGGCCATTGTCGATGAAGGTGCCGAACAGGCGTACGCTTGCCTGTTCGTCACTGGGATCATGCTTGAGCGCCTTGAGCATCTTGGCGTGAGCGGGCCCCAAGCGTTGCGGATAGATCACAATGCCAATGTTCGCCGGGAAGCTGTGGCGCAGCTCATCGTAGTCCAGGTTGACCGAGACGACCTTGCCGATGTCGATGCCAAGAAACTCCACCGGAGCACCGACTTTCAGGCCGCGCAGTGCTTCATCGAAACGCAGTGACAGGTACTGCGCCTTGCCGTTAGGTGGGGCGAGGGCGGTTTCCTGGTCGGCAAACAGTTCAAAGGGAGAATCCTCAAGTGCTGGCCGGTCGTCAGGGCTGTAGTCCGGTGCACGAAAGGCGATACCGCCAACCAACAAGGAAGACAACGATTCAGTGCTCACCGCAAACCCATTAGCGCTGAGTTCGACGTCGACGCCGCTGGCGTTCCAGAAACGGGTGTCATTGGTGACGAAGGCATCATTGGGCGCATGGACAAACACTTCAATGTCCACGCCCTTGCCATCGGGCGCCAGGGTGTAGGACACCACCTGGCCGACGGGAATCTTGCGGTAATACACAGGCGAGCCAATGCCAAGCGAACCCAGGTCAGGCGCGCGCAGTGTGAAACGCTTTCCCGGCTCGCCGTAGGTGATGGGAGGAGGCACCTCCAGGCCTTTGAACGCCTTGGATCGCCCCTCACCTTGACCGACATCGGCACCGATGAAGTCACCGGACAGCAGCGTGTCGATGCCAGAAACACCGCCGGCGCCGATGCGTGGACGCACGACCCAGAACTGCGAACCGGTGCGGGTAAAGTGTTCCGCCTGTTTATCCAGTTTCAGGGTTGCAGTCACATTTTTCTGGTCGCTGCTCAACTGGACGTCAGTGACTTGGCCAATCACGACGTTACGGTATTTCACCGGCGTTTTGTTGGCGGTCAGCCCCTCACCGGTCTTGAAGGTGACAGTAATGACAGGCCCTTGTTGCAGCCAGTTATGCACCACCAGGGAAATGCCCACCAGGACTGCAATGATCGGAACAATCCACACCACCGAAACACTGACGCGGCGGGTCTTGATGCTGGGCTGGCCGGGCATGGCTTGGCTATCAGGGGTTGCTGGCTTCATCCATGCGCTCCTCGGTTTTTTTGGGTTCCCAGATCAGACGCGGGTCGAAACTCATCGCCGAAAGCATGGTGAACACCACCACCAGGCCGAAGAAGAGAATGCCCGGGCGCGGTTCAATGTCGCCAAGTGCCTGAAACTTGACCAGTGCCGCCACCAGGGCGACCACGATGACGTCGAGCATTGACCAGTAGCCAATGACCTCGACGAAGCGATAGAGCTGCGCTCGTTCTCTGCGGGCCCAGTCACTCTGGCGTTGTACGGTGACCAATAGCAGGGTCAAGGCGACGAATTTGGTCGCGGGTACGGCGATACTGGCGATGAAGATAATCGAAGCAATGTCCCAGGCGCCGTGCCCCCAGAACTCGATGACACCACTCATGATCGTGCTGTCGGCACCACTGCCGAACAGGCTCGTGTTCATCACCGGTAAAAGGTTGGCAGGGATATAGAAGATCAAGGCGGCAAGCATATAGGCCCAGGTGCGGGCCAACGCATCAGGCTTGCGTACGTGCAGCGCCGCGCCGCAGCGAGGACAGGTGTGCGGGTGATCGGTCATGTCGCAAGCCATGCTGCACGCATGGCACAAGGCAAGGTTCAGCTCTGCGGCGAGTGCAGGCGTGCTCATGGCAACATCTCCCACAGTTCGCGAACATCGCGCCCGGCAACCCTTATGATCAGCAAGCTCAACACAGCGAGGGCAATCAGGCCTATACCGGGCAGCACATCCAACATGCCCGCCAGTTTGAAAACTGCGACCATCGCGCCAAGCAGGCACACCTCAAGCATGCTCCAAGGCCTCAAGGTCTCAAGCCAACGCATGCACAGCTTGAATGCCGGAGAGCGTTTGGCGGCCATCGCAAAGGTCAGCACCCAGATCAACAGCACGAGTTGAAAGAGCGGCGCGATGATGATGGCGATGGCTGCCACGAGTGCAATGAAAGTGATAGGCCCGTTACTCAAGGCCCGCACCGAATCCCAGAGGGTTGCGCTGTTGCTCAGGCCTTGCAGGCTGATACTCATGACCGGGTAGAAGTTGGCGAAAATCCACAGCACTGCCGCCGTAAGGCTCAACGCCAGCCGTTGCTGCAAGGTCATTCCGTTGTAGCGTTGAAGCACTGCGCCGCAACGCTGACACAAGGCTTTCTGATGTTTGGCAAGCGTGACTTTTTCGTACACGCAGTCACAGTGTTCGCAAATGATCAGACGATCAGTTTTCACCATGATCTGTGCTCTAGCAAAGGGCGAGGAACCGCTGTCACTAGCTCAATATAGAAGTGCGCTGCGATTGAGCAAATCAACCGGCGCGTTTTTAATCGCCAAGCGCTACTGTAGCCCCATAATTTTTCACTTTGCTGCCCGCTTGAGGTGGCAGCAGCAGGGGCGGAGTGCCCCCACTGCAAACGGGTGTTCAGAGATCAAACGTGATGCCGGTGTAGAGTGCACGCCCGTCGCCAGGTGAGTGCAGTGACGCATCGGCACCATCCGGGTCGTACCAGACGTATTCGTAATAGCGGTTTGTCAGGTTCTTGAGCTGTACGTCGACGCTGACCGACTCGGCCACCTTGTAGACAGCACCAAGGTTCATCAACACATAACCGCCGTAGGTACCTTGGGTGTTCTGCCGTTCCAGGTAGTAATTGGTCTGTCCATTCATCCATGCCGTCAACTGCAGGGCAGGGGTAGCCTGGTAACTGACGCCGGCGTTGTACAAATGATGCGGTACGTGGTCGATTTCCTGGCCTTTACTGTCAGGCAAGGTCGCACTGGGCTGCAGGATCTTTGAATATTGCCAGGCGTAGGCCATCCAGAAATCGATACGCTCGTTGGGATACATGTTCACCTGCAGGTCGTATCCCCAGCGCCGGGTTTCACCAACGTTGTCCGATTCTCCGCTCGGGTCGTTGAGACGGCGGCTGACTTCACCAGTGGCCTCCTGTTGCCAATAGGCGATACGTCCATCGACCCAGTCACTCGGGGTGAATTTGACGCCGGTTTCCCAGCCCTCATTGATCGAGGGCTCCAGGTCGGTGGTACGCGGAGGAATCTTGTACGCGGCTGCGCCTGTACCCACCTGAAATGTACGCCCCCAGTTGGCATAAACGCTGGTCACTGCCCAGGGTGAGTAAACAATGCTGAGCTTGGGCTGTTTGATCAGCCCGTAGTCGTTGATGTCGTAATCCGTGCCGGTCATTTCATTGGTGAAATCACCCTGGATTTTATCGACCCGGTAGGCAGGGACGATTTTCAACGACTCGAACGGTTTGATCTCGGCCTGAACATAAGCACCGTACGTGTCAAAGTCGAATGCTTGATCACGCGTCTGAGATTGGCGCACACGAGACTTGGTTATGTAACGCTCACTCTTGTTCTGTTGCTGTTGCACATCTGCGCCACCTTCCAACGCGAAGTCATACAACCCGTTGACTTCAGGGCGCCAGGTCAGAGAGGTAAGGGCACCGTATTGGGTTTCATAGGTGTCGCGCTCCTGTTGGGAGCTGGTGCGCCAGTACTGTGTCCAGCGACGATCGTCGTAGGTATTGACGTAGGTTTTAGCCGACCAGGCCAGGCTGTCGGTCAGCTCGGTATCGAAATGCAGGCTGACCTGGTTCATCCGCCGCGTGCCCTTGTCCGTCGCGTTGTAGCTGTTGGTCATAGTGGGATGATGGCGGGCGTCATCTTCTGTCAGGTAGCCGGGCTCCTGAGCTTCGGTTTCATAGTGACGGGCAATCAGGCCTATACGGTAGCTGTCGTCGTCCGGGGTATAGAACCACTTGCCTGACATGGAATACCGGTCAGCCTCGGCATGGTCACGGTAGCCATCGGCTTTCTGGTAGGCAATGAAGTAGTTTTGAGTCCAGTTGCTGCTTTCGATGCCCTTGGCCAATTGGGTCTCTTGGGTATTGAAGCTGCCATAGCGGACCCTGGCCTTGGTGTAGTCACCGCTGGTACGGGTCAACATGTTCACATTGCCTGCGATGTTGTTCAGACCGTAACGCGCATCACTGGTGCCGCGCACCACCTCGATGCTGTCGAGTTCGAGGGGGAAAATCATGTCCATATACGGCATGTTGCCGTCGTTGCTGTTGCTCGGAATGCCATCAATCAACAACTTGACGGCATTCACTTCGCCTTCACCGTTGAAGCCTCGGAAAGAAATTTTCCCCGAGGTAGTGCCTTGGTTGAACTCGGTGAGCATCACCCCCGGTGCGCGGCTGAACAGCTCCCAGCTGTAGTTGACTGGCATTTTTTCGAGGATATCGCCCCCAAGAATATCGACAGAGCTGACTACGCTGCTGGTTGCCAAGGGGCCTGCTGCTGCACCTGAAACAGTGACAGTGCCAAGGGTGAGTGTGGAGTCTTCGCTGCTTGAGGTTGCTGCAACGGCGATTGAAAGTGGATCAAATGCAGACAGACTGGCGCTGAGCAAGGCAAGAAACGAGCGGGAAACAACGCGTTGTTTTACACGCGGCAAACTACATGGAGCAGGCATAACGCATACGTCCTGATAACCAAGAAAACTCAATCGTGCCAATGGGCGGTGCGAAATCGCCCAGGGCCCGGCAATGAATGCCTTGCCAGATACGGTCTGGAAGGACTGGACTTAGTGATCAGGCAACAGGAGAGGCGCGGGGGTTGAGACGTGGCCAGAGCCGGCGGGGAGACGATGGTGGATGCACCGGATTGCGCAGTTCGGCGTCGACAGCGAACAATCCAAAGACATGCCGAACGTATGGCGAAGGCAACGCAGCCTGGCCATTGTGGCCACAGCAGCAATCGCCATGCTGCATACTGATTTTCAGTGACGCGGGTGCATGCGTATCGATCAGTTTGTCGAGCGCAGGCACGCGAGGGGTAGAAGGGTTTGCGGAGCAGAAACCGCCCCACAGCGGCAACTGCACATCTTGCGTCAGTAGCGCACGGCCTATGGGCATGGCCAGCAGGTTGAGCAGCACAGCCAGGCAGGCAATCCAGGGGCTTATGCGTTTCAACGAGGCCATTAGGGGAAGGGCTGAGTTATGAAGCCACTATTTAGCCGCAGTGGGGCGCAGATGTAAAAGCGCGTCAGTGTGCCATTTTGTCACATCCGGCGTGAGTGTATTCGGCCACTCCTGGCAACGGCGCGGCGAGCGGCTGGGACAGACGTTCTCTACCATAAAGCGCCAGTGCGACCATCAACGTACTTAGCCAGACAAATATCCCCGACCAAAAGGTATGGGACATAAAGTGCCAGCCTTGCAGCACCCGCGTCGTGCCGAAGACAAAACCAAGCAATAGCGCCCCCATCAACACCTTTCTAGTGTGTTGCCAACGGTAGCGTCGCGCAATGAAGTACAGGGCCAGCATACTGAAGCCACCGGAAGCATGACCCCCTGGCCAACATCTTCCAGGGCCTGCCTTTTGCCACAAAGAGAAGTTATGGAACCACTCCATGCGAATTTCCTTGCCGCCATACAGTGTGGTTTCTACGGGGCAATACACGCCCGTGTGGCTTTTCAGGTAGTGGATAACACCCGTGCTCAGAGAAAAGGCCAATACGACAAACAGAAAATCGCGGCGATAACGGGTGGTAAAGCGCAACACGGGCGCGATACGGAAGGCTTCCAGGACAGTTGTGACCCGCGATTGGGGATGAGGGGCGAGTCGAGGCCAGATAAACGACAGCAGCGAGCCGATGATCGCTATTTCACCTGTCCAGTCCGGGATTACCCGGGCCCATTTATGAGTGATCTTTTCAAACAGTGTGTTGTGTTCAAGTGGAAACACACCGGTGACGGGGTCATAGAGCAGATCGCTGAATAAACGGTCAAGGTCTGCCAGGTCGAACAGGACAAACACCGCCAACGCAAACAACAGGACATAACCCACGTTCACCCGATAAAACGCTTCACGCGATATGGCCTGCATTGTTAGTTCACCGCTTGCTGTGCGACTTTCTGCCACTCATCAGCTGAAATGCTACCGAGAATTCGTGGCAGGCCTTTGTCACTGGCGGAAATAAACAAGGCCTGTGCATAGGCAATCGAGCGTTCGCCGCCCGGCACATTCTGCTCACGTTCAAACTGATCGATACAGCCACTGTGAGTCACCAGCACCAGATTCCGATTGGGCGTCTTGTGCTCAAGCACATTGTTGGCAAACCCCTTGTCGCAGAGCTTCAACCAGTCTTGACTGGCGACCGTATTACCGACAATCCAATCAGCTGTCTGCTGTGTCCTTAGCAAAGGACTGGCGAAAATATCGGTTTGCGCAAGACCAAGCGATTTGAGTCCCTTGCCGACCTGTGCAGCGGCCTGGCTACCATTGATGGTAATCCCTTCGGGCGCAGCAAGGCAGGGCGCCTTTGAGCGATCGCAGCGTTCCGCGTGGCGTATCAGTACAACAACTTCGCCTTTTTTCCAGCCCTCATAAACGCCGGCTTTGGCCATCGCACCGCTGGCGCTGAGGTCCGGCACATGCGGCCATGCCATGAACCAGACGGCAAGCGCCCCCAGTACAGCTGCCACCGCAAGGCCAGCGGCAAGTTTGAGAGGGCGCGCGTACTTGTGGCGTAGCGCAAGCGGAAGGGCTTCTGCCCGGCCAATCACTGCGTGCAGCATCATGCAACTCCAGTGCAATATTTTTGAGGGGGCTGCGGCAAAGCACCGCGAAAGAGCGTTGTGCGCAGAAGATAGCGACGCGGGAGGAAATGACTCGTCAAACGGGTGTGAAGGGCGTGTGAAAACGGCTAAGGGTCAGTAGCCGTCAAGCATCTGGCAATTCATCCGCGCGTCCCCACCCGGCAGGCCCGGGCAGGGAAACACAAGGGTAGTGTCACTGTGTGACAGAAAGAGGTGTTTTGGGGCAGGCCGTTCCAAGGCCGATCAACAGTGCGCGCCGTTTTGGTTTCAGATAGGGCTCAACCTGCGCCAGCACGCAGGGTTGCAGTGCGTTGAGTTCTGCCGGGAGTGGTGCCTGGACAAACAGCAACCCGGGGGCCTCGGTGCGTGCCAGCGCCTGCTCGGCACTTATCGTCGCAACTGGACGCCCCATGTAATAGACCAGGCGCATATCCGGGGGGAGCAGGCTGTAAGCAGGCAGTTCAGGATGGGCTGCAGCAGCGCTACTGATTTGTGGGAACCCAGCGATCCGATGCGCAAAGGCTCTGGACTCGAAGCCCATATAGAACACGGTAAAGCCCGCCAGCACGAAAAGCGGCAGACCGATCATCAGCTTGCGCCAGGCATTGCCCACGCGCGACAACACCTCGCTCCACTGCCAGGCCAGCAGCAATGCAACTGCCGGATAGGTGGGTAGCAGGTACTTGGCGTGTTTTTCGGTAAACAGTGAGAAGAGGACCAAGGGCAGTACACTGCAGCAAAACAGCAGCATCAGCTCGGGACGGGCGCGAAGGCTGCTCCACAGTTGGCGCGGTTGAACCAGCAACACCAGCCAGAATGGAAAGAAGTCGCCAGCCAGGTACAACAGGTAGGCATACCAGGACTCAGCCCCCTGGCCCGAGATTTTTTTGACAATATCTTCATTCAGGATGCCAGCCCAAATGCCCCAGCCTTCCTGCAGCGAAACAGCCAAGTACCACGAACTACCGATTGCCAAGGCGATCAGCCAGCCCCAACCGTCACACAGGTAAGCCTTGGCCTTTGCGGAGCGCGTAATGCATGCAAACGCCAGAACAGGCGCAGTCACCCACAGCAAACAAACAGGCCCCTTGGTAAGGAGCGCGCATCCCAACAGGGCGTAACTGAGCCATACCCAGCCCCGACGCCCCTCATGAAACAGGTACTGCCAGGCGGCCAGCAAGGCCATGAAGCATAGGCCCGTGAGCGTCATTTCAATTTCTGCGCGGCGCGCGAAGAGGCTGAAACCGGCATTGGCGGCAAGAAAAATCAACGCGAACAAACCAACCTGACGCCCTGCCAGGCGTACCCCCTGCCAGTAGACAAGGCCGCAGCAAAGCGCGGCAAACAGGGCTGACGGCAGGCGCAGGCTCCATTCGCTCAGTGCCCCCAGCATTTGAGAGGACATCAGCGTCAACCAGTAGAAGAGCGGCGGCTTGGAGAGGTACAGATCACCGTTCATATACGGCAAAAGCCATTGACCGGTTTCCAGCATCTCTCGAGAAGTCACGGCACGGCGTGCCTCGTTCACACTCAAGAGCGGTATGCTACCCAAGCCCCAGAACAGCAATAACAAGACCAGCATTAAAGCGATGATGGTGAAGGCGCGTGTTGCGTTGCCGGCAGCAAACTTCATGTGCAACCCCCTCAAACAGCCGCGTCAGGTGTATTTACTGTTTCTTGAACTGGTAAAACAGGTTCGGCTCACTGACCACATACAGGTTGCCATCACTGTCCATCGTCATGCCTTCGGCCTGAGGTGCGCTCTGCTTCATGTCGCTAATACCACCGCGCAGTGAACGAGTGCTGACAAAATTCCCGTCCTGATCCAGTTCGGTGATGGACTTCGATTGATCACTCAGAATCAGCATGTGGCCAGTGGCAGCGTCGTAGTAGCCATCCGACAAATCCCTGGCAAAGACACTGCGATCGACCCACGAAGTAAGGTCAGCCACTTTGATCTTCAGTGGCGCCCCTATCGAATTAATCATCCCGGTGACTTCAAACAGCTGACGAGGATCCCGTTCCTTGATGGCGAACAACCGGTCATGTTCAGCATCGTAGGTCACACCCTCAAACCCTTTGTTTGTATTGGTAAGATTGATCGCCAGGCTGATGAATTGAGTGTCATCGGCTTTGATCGGGCGAACCTCTTTCGGCAGGGTGACCACATTGAGTCGTTGCAGGTCTTCGTCGGCTACCACCACACGGCCGTGCCCCAGGTAGGCCAAGCCTTCGGTGTCTTTAAAACCCTGCAGCGGGTAGCGACTGACGATATCGCCAGCCTTGCTCAGTACCAACAACTCCATTGGCGTGTTGTTGGTGATGGCCAGCAGGCGATTCTGATCGTAGTCGTACGTGATGCCTGAGAGATTCCTCAGCGTGCTTTCCACCACCTTTCCATCAATGACCACCTTGTAGTCAGGTAACCAGATGTTCTGACCAGGCGCCGTGTCTCCTGCCCAGGCAGTGCGTAACTGAGCGTAGATCTGCTGATGTATGAAATAGCGTGACGATGCGGTATAGGCCAACACGAGCACGATCAACAATAACGCTGCGCCAATCCACTTCGGTGTAGCGAGAGCCGGTAGCCCACGCGCTGTTTTCCCTGCAACTGAAATCACTGCATCAATCTCCAGGCAATACGAGGTAACCAGGCCGCTGACGGCCTGGTGATCAAATCAAGGAATTACAGGGGGCTGGTGTGCCAGCTGAAGCGGTACACGTTGGTTGGCGGTGCCGGGCGGCAACTACCGTTATCGGCGTCGGCACCGACCAGGAACCACTGCGCGCGCGACGTTTCGCCTAATTTACGAGCCTTGTCTGCCTGGAAGCAGCGCTCAAGTTCACTGGCGGGTACCAGTGCATAGGCCTTGGGATGCTCATGCAACCATAAGGCAGCCTGGTCAATCTTCGATCCGCTAAGGAAGCCAAAGTGGATAATCGGCTGCTTCGCGAACAACCAGTGCCCTTCGCGCCAATTGACAAGCACCAGATCGGCACCTTGGGTCAATGCGGCGGTCTCGTTCATCAGCGTTTCATGTGGATTGCGACCTTCCTTGTGAGCTTCGACAAAACCGCGAGCAAACCAGAGGCAGAACCACAGGATCGCTACTGCTGTGAAAATCTTGCGCCCCATGGGGCGCTGGCCGAACCAGCGGCGAAGCAACCAAGGCACCAAGGGGGCAGCAACCAAGGCCAGGCCTGGCAGCGCCGGGTAGATGTACAACTTGCGTTTGCCGGTGCTCAAGCAGAAGAACAGCACCACGAGAATGACCCAGCCCAGCAATACCAGCACACGCCCGTCGTGCTTGATCAGTTGCCGGCGCCACGCCGGTACCAGCCAGGGCAAGGCGAGGAACATCGGCAGCCAATACTGCGGGATTACCTTGACGAAAAAGTACCAGAACGGTTCACGGTGATCCCATGCACTGGCGTAGCGATGAGCGGTTTGGCGTAACAGAATTTCCTTGATATAGGCCAGCTCTGCAGCGTTGCCGCTCGACAGCGCTGTTACCACCAAAGGCACTAGCCAGACTGCAATGGCCAGCAGCATGACCAGCAACCCCAGCCACCAGCGTCGCCCTTGCCCAGGCATGGCAACCACACCCTTCCAGCCCTTGCTGACGGCATAGGCGTAGGGGATCAACATGAGCGCGGGGACAAAGCCGACCCCTTTACTGATCACCCCGAAGCCCATCGCCGCACAGCCCAGGTAGAACCAGCCCCAGGCGGGACCAAGCAAAAGATGACGAACCAGGCCGTACATGCCCAGCGCCACCCACAAGCATAAAAAGCTGTCGATCTGGCCAGTACGCAGAATACTGTAGGTTTGGTAGGTGGCAAGGAAGAGCAGGGCAGCAATGCGGCCGACGCGGCGGTTCCACAAACGACGCCCGAGATCATGCAGCACTACCGTGGCGGTGACCGCCGAAAGTAGCCCGGGCAAGTACAATGCGACCTTTGGCAGGCCCGTCAACCAGGTGAAGAACGCAACCGCCCACATGAACAACGGCGGTTTATCTGGATAGATTTCGGCGGCACGATGTGGAATGAACCAGGAACCGCTTTGCAGCATTTCCAGAGCCACACCAAGAAAGCGCTCTTCGTCGACATTCATTGGTTGACGCAAGCCGAGGCCGGCGCCCACCAGTACAAGGGCTAGCAGGGCAAACGCGAGGCGTTCAGTCCTGTGGGAGGTGAACATACGCACCAGGCTTATTCCTTAAGCGTTTTGTTACGGGCAATCAGCTGCAGATTGCGCAAGTAGACGATGAAGCCGAAGGTTTGACCGGCGATGAAAACCGGGTCTTGCCGGTAGATCGCATACACCAGCAGCAGTGCACTGCCAAGAATGCTCAAGTACCAGAACCCCACAGGAATCAGGCTGCGTTTTTTGACTTCGCTATAGATCCACTGAAGCAAAAAGCGCCCGGTAAAGACAGCCTGCCCGGTAAACCCCAGAATGAGCCAGAGTGTTTCCCGAGTAATGTTCATACATCCACCTCTTGGGGGGTGGCGTCGAAACGGGTACGGCGGATTAGCCACCAGACACCCAGCAGGTCAAGAATCCCCACCAGTGCACGGTCCAGGTTGCCGTACTTCGAGGTCCCGGCCTGGCGATGGCGGTGATTGACTGGATGCACCAGCATTCGGCCTTTATTGCGCTGGATAAGTGCTGGCAGGTAACGGTGCATATGATCGAAGTAGGGTAGGCGCAAGAACGCTGCCCGCTCTATCAGCTTGAGCCCGCAACCGGTGTCTGGCGTAGCGTCCTTGAGCATGCGGCTGCGCAGGCCATTGGCGAATCGCGAAGCCCAGCGCTTGCTGGCTGTATCACGACGGTTCACCCGGTGTCCTGCGACGAGTTTGATGCCGTCGGCATCGCCTTCACTGCCACGAACCAATGCGATCATGCTTGGGATATCGGCGGGGTCATTCTGGCCGTCGCCGTCGAGCGTCACCAGCCAGTGCCCATGCGCGGCCTGGGCGGCGTTATAGATCGAAGTGCTCTGCCCGAGCGAACGCGCCTGATGCAAGATTCTCAACTGATCGAAACCGCTGCTTTTCAGGTTGCGCAGTTTTTCCAGCGTGTTGTCGGTACTACCATCGTCGACCACGATAATCTCGTACGCTTCGCCATCGAGAGCTGCACGTATCTCGTGCAGCAAAGGTGGTAGATTTGCCGCTTCATTCTTTGCTGGAATCAGCACAGAGATGTAAATGTTCTTGCTCATGACGCTCCCGCAACTATTTCTATGGTGTTGTGCCTTGCCTAGACTCGGTAATAGTTTCGGTACCACCTCACAAATTCAGCGACGCCCGTTTGAACTGTAACGGAAGGCGAAAAATCGACCCATTTGGCCAACGCCGAAACATCAGCCCAGGTTTTTTCAACATCGCCTGCCTGCATGGGCAATAAGTTGCGTTTTGCCTTGATACCCAGAGCGGACTCAAGGCACTCAACGAAGTCCAGAAGCTTTACCGGCTGACCGCGGCCAATGTTGTAAAGCTTGCTAGGAACGGCCGGTGCGACGGCGCCTTTCTCTGGCGACTGCCATGACGGAGGTCTCAACCGAAGGCGTACGATGCTCTCGACAATGTCATCGACGTAGGTAAAGTCGCGCGACATATTTCCGTCGTTGTAGATATCAATTGGCTGGTTTTCGAGGATCGCCCGGGTAAATTTGAACAGCGCCATGTCTGGACGTCCCCACGGCCCGTAGACCGTAAAGAAGCGCAACCCACTGGCCTGAATACCAAACAAGTGGGAGTAACTGTGCGCCATCAATTCATTGGCGCGCTTGCTGGCGGCATACAGCGAAACCGGGTGATCGACGGCATCTTCGATGCAGAACGGTAGCTTTTCGTTAGAGCCATAGACCGAGCTGCTCGAAGCGTAGATCAAATGCCGAGGCATGTGATACCGACAGGCTTCGAGCACATTCAGGAAACCAACCAGATTGGACGCCCCGTATGCATCCGGATTATCCAGGGAGTAGCGAACGCCGGCCTGTGCAGCCAGGTGTATGACCTCGCTGAAGGCGTGCGCTTCGAACAAGGCGAGCAATGCTGGCTTGTCGACGATGTCCATGGTTTGAAAACGGAAGTTTTTAAACCCGGATAACGCCTTCAACCGGTCACGCTTGAGCTCAACGCTGTAGTAGTCATTGAGGTTGTCGATACCTAGAACGTCGACACCTTGCTCGCACAAGCGTTTAGCCGTGTGGAAGCCGATAAAACCTGCTGCGCCTGTAATCAGTACCGTCATTCGCTGTCCACCCGCCCACGTCCTATGCCGTAGTAGGCAAGGCCTGCGGCGGCCATGTGCTCGGGGTCAAACAGGTTCCTGCCGTCAAACACCACCCGGTCAGCAAGCAGTTGGGGAACCTGCTCCAGGTCAAGCACGCGGAAATCCTGCCATTCGGTGACAATCACCAACGCATCGGCACCTTGCAATGTGCCTTCCTTGGATGACATCAACTGCAAGTCGGAGCGTTGGCCATAATGACGCTCAAACTCCTGCATCGCTTGAGGATCATGGGCCTGAACCCGCGCACCGGCCTTCCACAAGGATTCCAGCAACACGCGGCTGGAGGCTTCACGAATGTCATCAGTGTTGGGTTTGAACGCAAGCCCCCATACCGCGAAGACTTTTCCACGCAGTTCATTGCGATAATGGCGCTGTATCTTTTCGAACAAGCGGTGCTTTTGTCGCTGATTGACGGCGTCTACGGCGCGCAACAGTTGGGTGTCGAAATCCACGAGTTCGGCTGTTTTCTGCAAGGCTGAGAGATCCTTGGGGAAACAGGAGCCGCCAAAGCCGCAGCCGGGGTAGATGAAGTCGTAACCAATTCGCGAGTCGGAGCCGATGCCACGTCTGACCATCTCGATATCGGCACCCAAATGCTCCGCCAGGTTGGCCATCTCGTTGATGAAGGAGATTTTCGTGGCGAGCATGCAGTTAGCGGCGTACTTGGTGAGTTCGGCGCTGCGCGCATCCATCTCGATGATTTTTTCGCGATTCCGGCTGAACGGTTGGTAAAGCTCGCGAATCAATTCAATGGTGGCAGGTTGTGCGCCACCAATAATGATGCGCTCAGGTCGCATGCAATCATTGACGGCGGAGCCCTCCTTGAGAAACTCGGGGTTGCTGACCACTTCAAAACGTAGCGAGCTGCCGTTGGATCGATCGGCAATCATGCTCTTGATCCGGTCGACGGTGCCTACAGGAGAGGTCGATTTATTGATAATGACCTTGTCCTGTGTGGCGTAAGCCATCAGTGTTTCGACCACCGCGAAAACGTTGCGCAGGTCTGCACTGCCGTCCTCACGGGGAGGGGTGCCCACTGCAATAAAGACGATGTCGGCAAAGGCAGTGGCCAACGCGGCGTCCGTGGTGAACTGGAGCCGCCCTGACGCGAGGTTTTTTTCCAGCAAAGCTGGGAGGCCGGGCTCGAAAATAGGGCAGTGCCCTTCAAGCAGAGAAGCTATCCGCTGCTCGTCGACATCCACACAGCACACCGAATGCCCGACTTCGGCAAGGCATGCAGCTTGTGTAAGACCGACGTAGCCGGTTCCAAAAACAGTGACCTTCATCCTTTGCTATTCCTTATCGAAACGCATGCTATACACCTGGTAGCAGGCAGGCCGAGATGCTTTGCGAGAGCTCTGAAAAAAAATGTCACAAATTTGTTAAAATTTTGTTATTGCGCCAAATTAATCCAGAAACGCAGGAATGCCGCTCATCCTTGCAGGGCAAGGTGCGGTTCGCGGTAAACGGCTGGGTGTTTGGCTGAAAGAGGGTAGTCGATACAGTGATTACGGCCAGTTTCGCAGAACTGGAAATTCGCTTGTGAAGGGCGCGCCTGGGCCAAGAGCCCATAGATAGGCCTGCTTGTGGATGAAGGGGATTGCTCGAGACGGAAAAGGCGTACCACAGAAGCCGGCCATCGAAACAGGAGGGAAGAGCACTCAGGGCTTGCGTAACGCGCGCGCAGGGTCCCTCGGCTGGAAGGCCGTTGATCGTTAAGGTGGAATTTTTCGCCAAGCCTTCGTACAGCATGCTCAATCACCTTGATCTGCAATGTCCGCCATTTGGGCGTCGGTGACGGCCTGCCGTCGCATTGCATTTCTTGTTTTTATTGTTGGGCCGATAGACCCATGCCTCATCATCCGTCGAACCTCAGCCTAGAGCGTTATGGCTGCGCCGGAGTTGTGCTACATCAGGTTTTCGCATGCTACCTAGCGGTTGAGGAAAATTCCAGCGCAGGAAGACCCGAAACAAAGTGCAACACGCGTAGGGCAAGGGCCTGCATGGAGGAGGGTGTGGCCTTGCCAGGCTCAAGAAGAACGCAGGGTTTCTTACCGTAATAGGCTTATAGTTATACGGTTCTTGTTGTATATTCTTACGAATAATAACCAGCGACTATCACGTGATGAGAGAACCAGAAAGGCGCGCTACTGCTCTAGCGTTGTACCCAGAGGACACACAAGAAGCGGCGGCCTTGCTGAAGCAAGCTGTACCCCTGATGATGCGTCACAGCATCCCTACCAACCCTGTGCACTACGCGCTTTGGTATACGTACTGTAGAGGGCAGGAGCCCGAGCTCAATCACCAACTGGATCGGCTTGTCCTGGAGGAAGGCGGTTTCCCCGCAGAATCCGCCACCAAGCTCTTTCGCGACTTCATCATTCGAGACGAGTTGGAAGAGGCCCGCGCCGGGCAACAGCAAGCTATCGACCTCGTTGACGACATGGAGCGTGACGTCTCGCATAGCGTAAAGGTTAACCTGAACTTCCAGGCCAGCCTGGAGCATTGCATAGAGATGCTTGATGAACCGATCGCCTTGCCCAGCATACTGAGCGAGTTGCAACAGAGCACCCAGCTCATACAGGATCAACAGGCGCTTTTTCTCGGCCAGCTGCGCGCGGCCCAAAACGAGATCACCAGTCTGCGAGCAAAGCTTGAACGCGTTCAACTCGCGGCTACGGTCGACAGCCTGACACAGGTATTCAACCGAAACACCTTCACACGCTTGCTGGAGCAAGCACTGAGCAAAGGGCCTGATGGCGTAGCATTGGTCATGCTGGACATTGACCACTTCAAGCAGTTCAACGACCAGTACGGGCATCCACTAGGTGATCGCGTACTGCAGCATGTTGGCCAACTACTCCGCAACGCCCTTCCTCCTCATGGCGTAGCGGCGCGCTATGGCGGCGAAGAATTCTGCGTCATCCTGCAACGATGTGCCGATATTGATAGCGTCTATGCCTTTGCCGAGCAGTTGCGCCTGAAAATCCGAACGCTGCGAATCAAGACACGGAGCACAGATGAATTGCTCGACACCGTGACCGCATCATTCGGCGTTGCCTTTGCCGAAAGTGATGACAGCGTGGAGAGTCTTATCACGCGTGCCGACGATGCTCTGTACCGTGCCAAGCGCAATGGCCGTAACCAGGTACAGTGACATTAGCGAGGGGCTGTCAACAGGGCAGGGTGGCGAGTTGCACCTGCCCTATGTCAGCCGCTTTATCGTGGCGTCTGCAGCATGAAGGCTACACGCCGTCCGGGATCTTCGATTGCATCATTTTTCTTCGATCCAGTCTTCTACCGTCCACAATGAACGTGCCATCCCCCACAGCATGAAGCGTTCGCTGCTCTTTGCGTGAACTGTCGAAGTATGCGGCGATGCCTTCAAGGACAACGATGTTGTATTTTTCGACGATATCAATGACCTTGCATTCGATATTCGCCACGCACTCTTTAATCAAGGGCGCCCCAACATGCTTTCCTTTCACTGGCGTTAGCCCGAACGTTGCAAATTTGTTGGTGTCGGCGCCACTGCAGGTTCCGATACCCACAACATGATCAATCAGATCCACCGTAGGAATTGAAATCACGCACGCCCTGGATTTACTGAGCGCGGCGTATGAGTAGTTCCAAGGCCCCGTGGTGATCGCAATGATCGGCGTAAAGTCAACCACCATGGTCCACGAGAGGGTCATTATATTGTTCTTCTCACCCTCATTCGTGGTAACGAAAACAACCGGACCTGATTCGATCAGCGTGAACGCTTTACTGATGTTCATCTTTTCCATCACGTTGCGCTCACTCCAGCGTTTTTTTAGATCTGCCGTCGAGGGTGACGCCATGACGCAGTACGTCAATACAGAATTCCGCTTCATAAGGCGGAACGTTGCATTCGACAATATCATGGGCAGCGACTTGTAGATGTACACCGACAATATCGGCATGGACTGGTTGTTGACAGACATGCCGGTCGACCAGTACTGCAGTGTAGATCCGGCGAGCGCCGAGTTGCGCGAGATAAGCGCAGGTACGCAGGAGCGAGTGGCCTTCAAAAAGCACATCATCGACAATCAACAAGGTGTTACCCGCGAGGTCTAGCGCACCCAGAAGCGGGTTTTCGGTCAATTGCGTGTGGGTATGCAGCACTTTCAGGTCATCGGCATAGCGCTTGACCTTCAGCGGATACAGCGGCAGTTCCGGCAGGCCGGTCTGACATGACAGAAGTCGTTGTAAACGCCGGGCCAGGGGCTCACCACGGCGCTGGATACCGATCAGTACGGCTTGAGTAGGCGGCAACAGCGCAGCAGCCTGTCTTGCCATCGCCTGCAATATGCAATCGAGTTCATCACTGTCGTACAAACGCAACCGCTGACCCGAAGGTGTGATCGGCATGGCACGCTCCCGTTGAGGGCGACAGATTGATCATAGCCCAAGGGGTGGTGTTGCTTTGGCGATTTCCCATGAAGTAAGGGTAGGGTTAGTAGTGGGGTGAATCACCGGTGATTCATAATTTGGCGTACCCGATGGGTCAGGTCGCTTCTACCTATACATCGCCGTAAATATCTTCGATCTGCTGCCCCTGAAGGACCTGTATTGGCTAAGTGCCAGATCAGAGAGGCGAGGACTGCTAATACGCAGGAAAATCCGCCTTGGCGGCGATGGACCTTCTTCAGCCCCATCAACGGCAGGCGGATGTAAACGGTTTCCGCGGGCTACTGAATCAGCGGCACGCCACTGAGCCTCTGCAACTGGTCGAAGTCGATATCGGCACAGATCTCTAGCACTTTCAGTCCATCGGACGTCACTTCCAGCACGGCCAGGTCGGTGTAGATGCGGCTGACGCAACCGATGCCGGTCAGGGGGTACGTGCACTCGGGCACGAGCTTGCTTTCGCCTGACTTGGTCAGGTGGTCCATCATCACGAACACCTGGCGGGCGCCTGTGGCGAGGTCCATCGCGCCGCCTACGGCCGGGATTGAACCTTCGGCGCCAGTGTGCCAGTTGGCAAGATCGCCCTTGACCGACACTTGGAAGGCGCCCAGTACGGCGATGTCAAGGTGGCCGCCACGCATCATCGAGAAGGAATCGGCGTGGTGGAAGTAGGCGCCACCGGTGAGCAGGGTCACGTGCTGCTTGCCTGCGTTGATCAGGTCATCGTCTTCCTCGCCTGGAGCGGGGCTCGGGCCCATGCCCAGTAGACCGTTCTCGCTGTGCAGGAATACTTCCTTGTCGCCCAGGTAGTTGGCCACCAGGGTCGGTGCGCCGATGCCCAGGTTTACGTACGCGCCTTCCTGGATGTCTGCAGCCACGCGCTGGGCCATCTCGGTGCGGGAGAATTTTTTGGTGATGGTCATGGCAGGCCTCAGACAGCTTTGGCGATCGAAGAAGCGGCAGCGCCGGTGACGGCGACCACGCGCTGGACGAAGATACCCGGGGTGATGATGTGTTCCGGGTCCAGCTCACCGAGTTCGACGATCTGGTCGACCTGGGCGATGGCAGTCTTGGCGGCCATGGCCATGATCGGGCCGAAGTTGCGGGCGGCCTTGCGGTAGATCAGGTTGCCCCAACGGTCACCCTTGTGCGCCTTAATCAGCGCGAAGTCGGCGTGCAGCGGCATTTCCAGAACGTACTGGCGGCCGTCGATTTCTCGGGTTTCCTTGCCCTCGGCAAGCAGGGTGCCGTAGCCGGTCGGCGAGAAGAAGGCACCGATGCCTGAGCCCGCAGCGCGGATACGCTCGGCCAGGTTACCTTGCGGTACCACTTCCAGCTCGATCTTGCCGGCTCGGTACAGTTCGTCGAACACGTAGGAGTCCGACTGGCGCGGGAAGGAGCAGACCACCTTACGTACGCTGCCCGCCTTGAGCAGAGCAGCAAGACCGACCTCACCGTTGCCGGCATTGTTGCTGATGATGGTCAGGTCGCGGGTACCGGTGGCGATCAGGGCATCGATCAGCTCAGACGGCATGCCGGCAGTGCCAAAGCCACCGACCATGATGGTCGAACCGTCGGTGATCCCTTCCACCGCGCTGGCGATGGACTCAAACGTTTTATTAATCAAAGCGAGCTCCTGGTTTTCCTGGAGTGTGAGTTGTCAAGCTGGCCCTCGCGCTGCGAAGCGGTGGGCCAATCAGCACCTAGGAAGTATTTGGTGACTGCGCAATAGCGTGCCGCAAGATTGGGCACAAGTAGAGAGACCTAAACGGATGTTGTGCGGTTATCGAACTGTTGTGCGAGATGCGACCATCAGATAGTGCCTGGAGAGCACAGGCAGCCGAGAACGCTTGGCTATGCTGGTTTCCCAGCGGCATTTACGGACAAGGGGCGGTAGCGAAGTATCACCTGAAGGCCATAGAACCCATGCGGGCTGGCATCTTGGGGCGGCAGGTCACCTAATCACAGATGGCGGTTGAGGAGGAGGTTTTATGGGGCTAATTAACGCCCGGAATGTATTAATTCGCTTAAAGGTAAACGCTGTGAACCACCATAGAGCCGAGATAAGGCAGCGTGCGGTTTTCGCGGACTAATCGATGGGGCGACTTATAACTCGACTAAATAGTCATTTAGTGTAGTTATTCCTTGGGGTCATATTATAAGGGCAGGGCAGCTCATCTTTTGAGCTAGGGGTAGCTCAAATTACGGAGAATTTTGATGCAGCAGCACCTTACACCTTGGATGATCGAAAGCGCTTACCGCTATTGGGAAGCCGCTAAACACCTGCTTACCGGGCGCGACATGATGGCTGTTGCCCAAGTAAATGCGGCGATCGGCATGGAGATTTTGCTGAAAAGCTTCGTGGCTCGGCCCCATGGCAACCACGGCCAGGTCAATGAAACCTACGACCTTGACGTAGAATTGATCAAGGGCGCGCATCGGGAGCTTCAGCTTGCAGGCAAGATCGCGGCTGATAAGCGCTTCGACAAGCACGATCTGCTTACGCTTTTCCATGCAGTGCCTGTAGAAATAAGGACACGCCTTCGGTTCAACCACGAAGAAGAATGGATCGAGCGTTACCGCAATGTTTTCACAAACGCCCGGTATCCATACGAAGCCAGCTCGCGCAAAGGTTACAGCGACACTTTGATTCGCGTCCTTGGCACGATGATCGAGAGTGTTGTGAAGTGGTACCGCGAGCAAGGGTGCCGTGACGTGTTCATTGTTTGCTATGGCATGACGCCTGCGGATTTTCAGGCCAAGCCCTGAAAGGAGCCTGATCCGTCATGAGCCTAGCTTCAAATCTGACCAACCTCGGTCCCGGTAGCTCCATACAAAGGTACTTATAATGTATATTATGTTAAACGAGGTGCTATGTCTGATATGTTCATAAGCCACGTAAGTCACTGATTCGACGAATTCGTTTTTGACGCCTACTCTCTCAACGGGCCATGTTCATAATGTTCATGACGAGTCCTTGATGAGGTGGCTGCCGATGAAACTGATTCAGTGCCGTTTCTCTTCAGGTCAACGACTACTGTAGTGGTCTAATGATTCCGGACACCCATTTAGGCGAGAATGCTCGCCACAAAGAGGTGTCCGATGACCAAGCAACGTAGTTCCTTTACGCCCGAATTCAAGCGCGAAGCTGCCAGCCTGGTGCTCGACCAAGGCTATAGCCATATCGATGCAGCCCGTTCGCTTGGGCTGGTTGAATCGGCGCTACGCCGATGGGTAAGCCAGCTCCAGGAAGAGCGAAATGGTGTGACGCCGACCAGTAAAGCGCTGACGCCCGAACAGCAAAAAATCCAAGAACTGGAAGCCCGGATCAATCGGCTGGAGCGGGAAAAATCGATCTTAAAAAGGCCACCGCGCTCTTGATGGCCGAGGAACACGAGCGCTCGCGTTAATTGATCAACTCCGTGCTGAAGAGCCCCTTGATCTGTTGTGCTCGGTATTTGAAGTCACCCGATCCTGCTATTACACACACTACCCCAGCCGAAAATGCGAGTAGGACTGTTTTCAAACGCGAGCCGCTACAAATAAAGGCCAGAAGCCCATCATTAGCGGTGATGAGACCTCAGAATTTAGGGAAAAACGTTCAATCATGTACGAAAAGACTATCGCCAGACTGGGAGGCTTTGCCGTTACCACCTTTGTCCTCGGTGCCGGCAACTGTATCGCCGAGGAAAATGTCGCCAACAAGGTCAAGGCTGTCGTGGACACAGCTATCCAGCCGGTGATGCAGGAACATACCATTCCTGGCATGGCGGTGGCGGTAACACTCAATGGGGAGCAGTTTTACTTTAACTATGGTGTCGCCTCCAAGGAGAGTGGCCAGCAGGTCACCGATGACACGATTTTCGAGATCGGCTCGGTCAGTAAAACTTTTACGGCGACCCTCGCCACCTACGCGCAGGAAAGCAAAATGCTCTCTCTGTCGGATCACGCCAGCCAATACCTACCTTCGTTGCGTGGCAGCAGTTTCGACCGCATCAGCCTGCTCGATCTTGGAACCTACACGGCTGGCGGCTTACCACTGCAGTTTCCCGATAATGTGGACAGCCACGAAAAGATGATCGCTTATTACAACACTTGGGAACCGACCTATGCTGCCGGAACACATAGGCTCTACTCGAACCCGAGCATCGGCCTGCTCGGCTTTCTGACCGCCAAAAGCATGGGCGAGCCTTTCGATGATCTACTGGAAAAGAAGCTGTTCCCGAAGCTCGGACTGAGGCAGAGCTACATCCACGTCCCGCAAGAGCAGATGAGCCATTACGCATACGGATATAGCAAAGAGGACAAACCGATCAGAGTGGCGCCCGGTGTTCTGGATGCCGAGGCTTATGGCGTGAAATCCAGTTCGACCGACATGATTCATTTCGTCGAGGCAAACATGCAGGCGGGGGATCTGGATGAGCCGCTGCAACGTGCTATCGCGGCAACGCATAAGGGCTACTACCAAGTTGGCAATATGACGCAGGGGCTGGGATGGGAGTTTTACCCTTACCCAATAGAACTCGACCGCTTGGTCGCGGGCAACTCGTCCAAAATGATTCTTGAAGCCAATGAAGTCACCCGACTTAACCCTGCGTTGCCACTGCAGGACAACGTGCTTATTAACAAGACCGGTTCTACGAGCGGTTTCGGCACTTACGTGGCCTTTGTTCCTGCCAAGGGTATCGGCATCGTGATGCTGGCGAACAAGAACTATCCCATCGCGGCGAGGGTGAAAGCTGCCCACGAAGTATTGGCGGCCCTGGATACTCAGATTGGATCGATTGCGCGTTAGAGCGTTTGAAATTCTACGCACGTTAGCGAGGCAGCCTGGATGCGCATTACCGCCGGGTCGGCGCCATCGCCAAGCCCTCGAAGTAGGAAAGTTTCGGAACTCCACCCTCAAAATTTCGGAACTCTTGGCTTTCCGCACCACAACGAAAAAGCCCCGCAGACGTTAATCTGCGGGGCTTTCAAATATGGAGGCCGAGGTCGGAATCGAACCGGCGTAGACGGATTTGCAATCCGATAGAAAGAACCCCGCCCGCTGCGGCCTTGAGCCACTTTTCAGTTCCAAAACTTTTAGACTACCGTCGCCCTGAAAGCCGCATTCTACAAGGGTGCCCACTCTGAGTTTTGGAACCGATTTTTAGCCATCTCCAGCGTCCTGCACTCCACTTGACCGCCTGACTGCATCAGTACTGATCACTCGTTTGCATTGCACTAGACCAAGCGGTTGCATTCGATCTGACCACCGATTTCCATCGGATTCTACCAGTACGCTTAGTGTCCATGATCGGCTAAGAGCTTGTCATTGCTGCCAATGGCGACCGGCAGAGACCGACCCATGGCAGTCTCCCGCCAATTCAGCTATACCCCCTCCATTGGTGCGGGCGAGCCTCTAGACGCTGAAAGCTAGGCCCAGAAGCGGGGTGCCGCCTGCAACCGCAGTCCGCCAGTTTACAAAAGCTGCACATTCCACCAGCGCTTCGAATTGCAAAGGGCAGCGGCGCTTGAACTCTTGAGCGTTGTCAATGACCAGTGAAAGCGTCTGCCCGCGCTGAACGTGGATAGACGTCATTTCTGCGGCCGGGTCATCAAGATAGGAAAGACAATCTATCCAAGATTCCATATTGCCGCCGTAGAAGCTAGGGAAACCGAACTTTTCCGCGAAAACACTGTGAAATGTTGGCCAGTCAGTTATTTGGTCTCCGTCAACACGCACCATTGTCGGATAATCCTCTATCGCACTTAAAGGGCAGATATGCTGATTCCGCAAGGTGAAGTCAATTACTGGCTTCACATTTGCCAGCCTCAGCGCCTGAGCCACATGGCACCTTGGCTCTTTGCCGCCTTTCATGGAAGGCAGTTCACGGCCAGAAGCGGTCAGTTGTCGGCTCCGATAACTGCCTCAAGTAGCTGGCCATCGAAGTATTCCGTGTCATCGCGGGGCTCTGTATCCAACCGCCGTCTGGCCTCGGCCAACATTTGTGGAACTGCGATTCGCTGATTCAGAAAAGTGGCGACCATGAGATCTGAAAGCTCTTTAAAGGGCGTGTCCCAGGCATCTCGACAGCGTTGCAGTAACGTTGTCGACGCCTCTCCTTTCCAGGGGCCGATGATGCTGGTTAGTGTCGTCTGTTGGGGCATTGGCATCTGTTCGTGCTGATTGGGAAAAGGATCTTACCGACAGTTCAAACGCAGTGCGACCGGCCGCTAACGCCCCATTTCGGTCGTTTAAAGCGGACGGCCAGGGTATTGAACTGCGGGCGGTCATGCCAAGTTCCCCCGTGTAAGGCGCCTCACCAACCCGCACCGTCAGGAAGGTGTACCAGCCTAGTACATTGAGATTTTGCGATGGACGATGATCGTTGATCACGGCGTCCGTTTTGGACGTATTGCTACCATAATTCCCGTTAAAAACATGACCAAGGATGGTCAAGTCTGTGAAACTATTCACGCTCTCTCCGCAAGAAGCCCTAACCAGTATCTGGGCCCCTTCCTCAAAGCCTGTGACTGACCGGTTGAGTCACGGTATCTTGTCGCCAAACATCTATTCCACTCTCGCCTTCTGGCCACCTATGAACGACATCGAGTTTGCACAGAGCGTCAGCCTCGAACTGGCCGGGCTTTACGCGCAGGCAAAAGACCTGGCCTTCGTTACTCCAGGCTATGCCCTCACTCACTTACGCAGCTTTGCGGCGGTGTTCTGCGATGACATAGAGCCTTCGGCAAAGACTGACTCCAATATCGCCAACAAGATCGCAATGGTGCGTAACGCGCAGGGCTCTTCCAGGAGGGTACTATCAGCCCTGAACACCTTGCGCGACAGCGGGAACAAAGCTGCCCACCCGGAGGAATATCCGCCGGGCACTCTCGACTTGCCTTCGGCCGTGACTGAGGGGCTGTACCTCGCTCGTGAGCTTTTGGAGCATCTCTACTGGCTGAAAACCGGCAGCTCCGCCGAACCTGAATATGAGGTAATCGAGCCTACACTGCACATCCAGCGAGATCTCAGCTACAGAGCCATATTCGAAGAAGATGCGCAGTCTCGATATTTGTTAGGCCTCTACTTCAAAGACAAAGCTGATCGAGAGAAGTCCGATTATGGGTTGCATCGTGTTGATGACGGCTATGGGGCTGCCGGTATGCCCTCACGCGAAGCCATCGATCAGGCCATGCACTGGTTCGAATCTGCCGCCGAGAGCAATCATCCCGGTGCACGATATGAGTATGGCGCGTACCTGTTTCGACTCAAGGACAACCCTGACGGGACTCTAAGTCGTCGCTACGATCGTGGGCGCGGTGAACACCATATCTGGTGGGCATGCCAGGCGGGGCATGCGGACGCACAAGCCATGATGGGCGACTTTTTCTTTAATAGCACTGAGCATCTTGATCGGGATTATGAGCGCGCAAGAGAGCACTATCAGGAAGCCGCTGAGCAGTCGCACCCGCGGGCATTGGCTCAGTTGGGCAGAATGCATGAGCTGGGGCTTGGCGGACCGAAGGACCTCAAAAAAGCCTTCGAGTGCTCGCTGAAAGCAGCAGAATCTGGTTTCCCGCAAGCTCAATATCACCTGTACGTGCTGCATCGACAGGGGGACGCATTTGTCGGGGATCCCTCAATCGCCCTCCACTGGCTGACCGCAGCCACAGACCAACGCCATCCTGATGCCATGATGGCGTTGGCGGGGCTGATAGCCGATAAGAAAGTAGCGAATCGCAGCATCGCGGATGCAAAACATCTTTATGAGAAGTGCATCAACACCTCGCACCTTCGGATTCGGGCCCTGTACGCGTATGCCAATCTGGTGGCGACACACTCTGAGGACCTTCGAGAGCTGGAATCAGCATGCAATTGCATTTTGCAATGCGCGGATGAAATCCAAACCAATCCTGACTACCGTCACTCGTTACCGGGGTGCAACAGGATATATCGTGTTCTCCTGAACAAGCAGGAAGCTGCCATGTCCCGTGAATTCCCCGATTTTCGGTTCCAATTTGGGACCACGGAACCTGCACAGGGAGCATGGGATTACACTGGTCCGAAAGTCGGCAGGAATGCCCCATGTCCCTGTGGCAAAGGCGCTAAATACAAGCATTGCTGTATGAGATAAAGAGGTGCTTGCAGCCCTAGTCGGCCTGGAAGTTATTCAATTTGAATCTGGTTCTGATGGCCAGATGTTCTTCAAACCGCATGCTTTCCATTGCTGAGTCTGGGTAGAGTTGGTGTAGAAGGTTCGGAGTTCGACATACAAGGCTGCACTTTAAAGCAGCATGAGGCCTACGGCTTTGAGTGGCTGCTTCTGGCCGGCTTCTGCCGGTCGTCACTACGGCTCGCGCCGGTCAAGTCAGATGCGCATGAATGGTCCGTGACAATGCAAGTGGGTGGTAAAGTCCATGCAATTACGCACCTGCTGAACGCCCCCATCCTATACCGCAGGTAACGTGAGACTTATCAGGCCTCTACAGCACCAAGGTTGCGAACCACTGAGCGAAATTAAAATTTCGTTTTCAGCTTGCCGTCCGCTCGAAAATACAAATCGAAACTATTCTTTCGATTTTCTGAATGCCTTCCCTGTATAGGGCTGGCCGATGCCTCGGCGGCTACCCGTCAACCGCACACGCCGCCTCAGTGCAACGTACTCCCTAACCCGCCAAGTACCCGCTGCTGATACTGAATCACGGCCTGCATTAGCGATTCGACCTCAAGACGAAGCCGATCAACCTCTTCCGGAGAGAGAACGCCTTTGGCTTCGTTGTGTCGGCGCATTGCATCCGCGGCCTGCTGCCATAACGGCTCACCGGCTTTCATCTTCTCTTCTAGGTCGTCCATGACTGTGCCCCGATCATTCGATCAGAGCAGTATAGGCCTGCTCACACGTCACTCCCCTACTCCGGCGTTCTGCCGACCGCAAAACCCTCCCTCAGTCGACACCTCGTCGGCTGATGCTGGTCGACCGGCGCCGATCGAAATACTGTATGTACACACAGTCAATTATCAGATACCACCATGGAAATCGACACGACCGGCTTCGAGCTGGGCATACCATCGCGCGAAGAAATGCTGGAGCACCAGGTGAACCTGCTGCGGGCTGAGTATGAAGATGCAGTAGAGGCGCTGACGAAAGCACGGAAGGACATTGAGCACCTGGTGCGGCTGCTTGACTCTGCCATTGAACAAGTCGCGCGCCAGAAGGCGGGCTGGGCGCAAGCCGAGTACATCCTCACCGACTTCCGAGCCGAAAACGCCAGGCTGGAGAAACGCATCGAGGAGCTGTACAGGGAGATCCGAGGGCTACGCCGGAAACTCGCCGGGCCAGCAAGAGCCTGACTATGCTCATGGCTCGGAGGTGAGCACTATGTGCGGACGAATTTCTCAGTACCGCGGGCTCCACGAGTTCGCCGACACGCTGAGCATGGATGGCGCTTGGCGGAACAACGTCGGCAGCCAGCCCCTTACGCGATACAACATCGCCCCGTCCACGCCTGTGGCCGTGATGCGGGTGGATGATGCCGGCCTACGCGCCGACCTGGTGAAGTGGGGATGGCGACCGCACTGGGCAACAGATCGCGCGCCACCCATCAATGCCCGGGCCGAGAAAGTTGCGCACGGCCCGTTCTTCCGAGCTATCTGGCCCAACCGCGCCATCACACCCGTGGACGGGTGGTTCGAGTGGGTGGATGAAGGCGGGCCGAAGAAGCAGCCATACTACATCCGCCGACGAGACGGGCGTCCAGCACTGTGCGCCAGCATCGGCCAGTTCGCGAGCAGCGATCATGACGGCTTCGTTATCATCACTGCCGACGCCCAGGGCGGCATGGTCGACGTGCACGACCGAAGACCGGTGGTGCTGGCCCCCGAACTGGCCCGGGAATGGCTGGATCCGGCCACGCCCAAGGAACAGGCGGAACAGATGGCCCTCAACCTGGGCGAGCCTTCGGAGGTTTTCGAGTGGTACCGGGTGAGTACGGCCGTCGGCAACACCCGGAATCAGGGTCCAGATATCATCCTGCCTATCAGTGCAGTGGGAGCTTCTGGCGGCCAAGCGCCTGCAACTGGTAATAGATGACTGCCTGGAACAATGACTCAGTCAGTTGGCCAGGGCGTTATAGGACGCCTCGCAGGTCAGTCCGGCTATTCGGGCTCGGTCATACGCTTTCGCCAACTCTCCCGCTCGAGTATCAGCCCGTGCGAGCAGCTCGGAGAGCACCATAGCGGCGCGGGCGGCTGCTTGGCCTCGGGCGATAGCGGCGGTATCCGTGGCGGTGCAACTGACGGTGGCGGCGAGCTTGGCAGCGTCGTCGTGCAGCCGCTGGCCAGCAGCATCGGCGCCAGCAGCGCCAGCGTCAGCAACCAGGTGTTGTTCCTTTGCATGGGCTCTCGCCTCCTCCTGCGCCGTAGCGCGTCGTTGTTCTTCTTCCCGGGCGCTACGCTCCCCCAGCAACTCGGCCTGGCGATCGCTGCTGTCGCGTTTCGCCGATGTAGCCATGGCCTCGGCTCGCTCGACTGATCGGCCATGCTGGTAGACGAACCAGTACGACCCGACAACCAGCAGCAGACCGAGCACTCGGACACCCCAGCCGCTCACGCCGCCATCTCCCCACCGCAAGCAGTGAACATCGCCAGCAGGTCATTCTCTGGCACCTCCTCCTGCTTACGCTCCTCGGAGTAGACCTCAAGCAGTCGCGCCAGCTTGTGCTCACGCTGGCCATATCCAGCACCCGGCAGGCTCGCCCAGATCGGGGCGGCAGCTGCGATGGCCTCCTGAATCCGGCCGGCATGAATATCTGGCAAAGCCTTGCACTCGATCAGGATCTTGATAGCGGCGAGGTCTTGGGCTTCAGGGATGAAACGCCCCTTGAACCCGTAGTTCTTCACAATCGCATCCCAAGTACGCGACAGGAACTGATAGCGCCCAGCAGCCGTACTGCTGATGTTGTAGCGCGGAAGGCGAACCAGCTTGCGTGGATGGCCTGCATAGCCCACGAACAATGTGCCGCCCACAAGGACGTTGTACCCGTCATCACTGGACTTGATCGTAGAAGTGCCCTCCGACCAAGCCAGCATGTCGAGGAAGGCGAGCGCGTTCTTGCTGCCCGCCAGGGAGTCAGAAATCTTGGCCATGGTTTTCTCCAGGCGAAAAAAAGCCCCGACAGTGCGGGGCTCTATTGGTGTTGTTCGACGATCCAGGGCGGCGCCACTGGCCGGTGTTCGGTCAATGGGAAGTCAGGCGATTGCGGCCAATCCCGTAGAGCTTGCATGTAAACCAGCAGCTCCTGGAACTGCTCAGCTGTCAGCGTGGTGCTACCGCCGATTTCCAGTTGATCGCGGTGGCGATCTCGCAACCAGACCGCCTGGGCCAGCACACTGTCTCGCCATGCGCGCTCCAGCGCGGCAACTTCTTCGGGAGTCAGAACAAGATCGACAAGGTAGGGGGTGCCGTCTTGCCGGTGCGCACGCATCTTCCCCATAGGGGGATTTGCAATAACCTTATCAATTGTCTCAGCGTGGATCGGTATGACGTCATCAGGCATCAAAGCGTGTACGGCAGCAAAGTAGATCGACCCCGTAGAGGGGCTATAAAACCTGCTCATTTTCCAAACCCCCACCATTGAAATTGGTTAGCGATCCCCGATACGAATGGAATAGAGGACAAGCCAGAGAGCGCGAGATCCTTGAATGTGATGTTGTAATTGACATTGCTCGGGGTAGCGTGGGTGTACTGACCCTGAATCCCATATGCTCTGGTCGTGTACGCAATGGGATAGCTGATAGTCCCTGACAGTGCTGAGGCCTGAAGTCCCCAGTTCACAATCCATCCACCGAGCCACGACGGGAACGCAATCCCACCATTAACCCCCCAAATCGCATTGAAACCCCAGCGCAATTTTTTGGGTGTAACGATCACGTCGTCTACTTCGCCGGCATCAACCTGGGCCTGGGAACCAATCTTCGATACGCCTAAGCTGATTTCTGTTGCCTTGGCCGCTAGGGGTGCCAGGGCCGCCACGTCGATGTTCCCCTGATTGACCGGCGCATTCCAGGCCTTGATGCACCACATGACTGCCAAGTTACGAGGACGAGTTTCAGCTGCGGTTCGAGCAACTAGCGAGTTGTCAAAGTTCAAGTATCGCAAGGCTACAGAGCCAGAGGTAATGCCGTTTAGCACGTCGCCTGGCGTAAACGGTCCACTCGTATCTGTTTCACTAGCAGTAGAAACGACGCGGCCGAGCTTGCCAGTTATTTTCTGCGCAGCATCAAGCTGCAGGCTGCCCAAGGTCCGACCCGCATCTACTCCTCGACCATGATCCCAGCCGCGCAGAAACTCACCACGCGAATCCGGCAACCGGAAGTAACCGGCAGGCTCGTCGCCCTGGTTGAACGTCGTACCGAGGTAAGCGGCCAGATCGGGATAAACCGCACTGCTTTGCACGCTGCCATCAAGCTCAAGGAACCCGGGCGGTACAGCGGCCTTCGTAAACGCCAGCACCGCACCTACCGGCAACGCCGAGGCTTCGGCAATCAAGTCCTCAACTTCTGCCTTGTTGAAGGTATTGGCAGGCGGTGTATGAGGAGGCTGCAGCGGAGCTGAAGGATGCGATGGACTTGGCATACCTGACCGGTCAACGGCCAGCGGACGTGCTATCCATGCGAAAGGACGATGTAGAGGGGATCTATCTGCTGGTCAGCCAAGGCAAGACTGGTAAGCGGCTGAGGATCCTCCTGGAAGTGGATGGCGTGAACAACAGCCTAGGCACCCTGCTGGAGCGCATCAAGCGCAGGACCAGCAATCACCTTTCGCCGTTCTTCATCCTGAGCGCGAACGGCAAGCGGCTCTCGTGGGAGATGCTGCGTAACCGCTGGCAGGATGCCCGAGAGGCGGCAGCAGCGAGGGCGCTCAGCGAAAAGCAGCCAGAACTGGCGAACCGCATCACACAGTTTCAGTTCAGAGACATTCGCCCGAAGGCCGCATCCGAAATTACCGATCTGGCCGACGCCAGCCTGTTGCTGGGGCACTCGAAAGAGAGCATCACCGAGCGTGTTTATCGTCGCGTCGGCGCCATCGCCAAGCCCTCAAAATGAGATAGTTTTGGGACTGGCCTCTAAAAGTTTTGGGACTCTTGGCTTTCCGCACCACAACGAAAAAGCCCCGCAGACGTTAATCTGCGGGGCTTTCAAATATGGAGGCCGAGGTCGGAATCGAACCGGCGTAGACGGATTTGCAATCCGGAGCATAACCACTTTGCTACTCGGCCTCAAATGTCCGAAGCTGCTATCGCCGCTTCAAACTCGCTTCAACTCTTTGTTATCTAAAGAGTTTTTGCTGACTCCCTGTGGAGTGAGCGGGATTATGTACTCGTTTTTTGACCTTGGCAACCCCTTGTTCACATTTTTTCTTCTAAGCGCGCTAACCGGGTGCCTGAACACTGTCGCGGGCATAGCCTGCCGAGGCTTCTGGTGCAGCAGGTGCCAACCGCACCGTGTTTCGCCCGGAGGCCTTGGCCTCGTAGAGGGCGACATCGGCCCTGGCAATCAGGCTCGCCGTGCTGTCGCCTGGCTCGGGGGTGCCGCACCACACGCCGGCACTGAAGCACACCGGGATACTCAGCCCATCGACTACCGCCGGTGCCCTCGCCAATGACATACGCAGTGCATCGAGAACGGCCAGCGCGCCCTCGGCATCGGTAGACGGCAGCAGCACAAGGAATTCCTCGCCGCCATAGCGGCCAATGAGGTCCGCATGACGCAGGCGTTTCTTCAAGTGCCGCGCACAATGGACAAGCACCGAGTCACCGACAAGGTGACCGTAAATATCATTGATTTGCTTGAAGTGGTCGATGTCGATCATCGCCACCGCCAGGCTGGCCCTGGTCAGATACGCGCGCTCCAGTTCGTCCGAAAACCGCTCCAGGATCGCCCGTCGATTGAGCATGCCGGTCAATACATCACGATGGGCCATGTGCTGCAGCTTCGACTCACTGCGCTCCTTCGACAGCAACACCAGGCCGAGTGAGTACATCATCACCGTCGCCGTCCCGATACTCACGGAAATGGTTTGCGTCAGGTTGCTGACGTTATATTGCATCTCGGCTGCGCCACCGAGCAGGACCGCCACCACACGCATGCCCAGTCCGATCAGGCTGATGCTCCCGCCGATAATCAGCAATACCTGCGCCCTGCCCCCGGGCTCGCTGTACCGGTAAGCCAGACAAACAATCAACAGGCATTGCAGGATCAGCACCAGCGATGCCGCCAACATGCGCAGTTCCAGGGTGTCGATCAGCAGCGCCATCGACACCAGCATGACTAGCGGCAGGCTGAACACGCGAAGCCAGGGCACCGTCAGGTCACGAATCCGGAAGATACTGATGGCGTAGTAACCCAGTGCAATCGACAACAAGGTGTTGGCAGCACCATAGGTGAGCCACAAAGGGCCGTGCCCGTAGAGGGTGTAGCAGACATAGGCTGCCGCATGGGCAAGCAAGCCGACCCCGGTGGTCAATACACCGTCACGCTGGTTGTACTGGGCCACAAGAATCAAGCAGAACGCCATGATGGTTGCCACAAGGGCAACGGAGGCAAACAACGTTGGCGTATGCGCGACCATGGCAGCTCACTGCGTCCTTGAGGTGGGGATACCGCATAAGCGCCAGAGCTTGCGCTTACACCGCCATGCTGGCAAGTCTTGCCGGCGTCATGCTACTCAGGGTCGAAGGCTGGCCGCCAGTGACCAGCCTCAAGCACAGCCTCTATCCACGCCTCTCAGGGGCATTTACCGGCGAGGGGTGAAAGACAGCGGCAGGCCCTGGCAATCATCGAACAGGCGGCCCTGGTGCCAGGCCAACTGTCCCGAAACCAGGGTGGTGGCCACACGGTGATGAAATGCTCGACCGCTGAACGGCGTCCATTGGCAATGGGCAAGCAACGGATCGAGGTCGACAGCGCGCGGCTGCGCCAGGCGCTCGATCAGCACCAAGTCCGCCCAGTAACCTTCGCGCAGGTAACCCCGCTCCGAAATCGCGAACAGCTCAGCGACGGCATGGCTGGTCTTTTCCACCAGACGTGTCAGCGGCAACAGGCCTTGCTCAACCAGTTCCAGCAGCGCTGGCAACGCGTGCTGCACCAAAGGCAGGCCGGACGGTGCCTGACTGTAAGGCGCGCTTTTCTCCTCAAGGGTGTGCGGGGCATGGTCAGTGCCGATCACGTCCAGGCGATTGCCCAACAAGGCCTGGCGCAAGGCATCGCGGTCCGCCTGGGACTTGATCGCCGGGTTGCACTTGATGCGGTTGCCCAACGCCGGATAGTCACGGTCGTCGAACACCAGGTGATGCACACAGACCTCAGCGCTGATGCGCTTTTCAGCCAGCGGCTTGTCCTCGAACAGTGCCAGCTCACGGGCGCTGCTCAGGTGCAGGACGTGCAGCCGCGTACCAAAACGCCGCGCCAGCTCCACCGCCAGGCTTGATGAGCGAAAACAGGCCTCGACATTGCGAATCTGCGGGTGCAGCGCGGGGCTGATAAGGTCACCGTAGCGCGCGCGAAACTGTGCTTCATTGGCAAGAATCGACGGCGTGTGCTCGCAATGGGCCAACAACACGGTCGGCACACAGGCGAACAGCCGCTCCAGCAGCAACGGGTCATCGACCAGCATGTCGCCGGTAGACGCGCCCATGAACACCTTCACCCCCGACACCTCGCGCGGGTCAAGGCGGGCTACCGTCTCAAGGTTGTCCTTGCTGACGCCAAAGTGAAAGCCGTAGTTGGCCACCGAACTGCGCGCAGCGCGGGACTTCTTGTCGGCCAGCGCGTTCAGGTCCAGCGTTGCCGGATGGGTATTGGGCATGTCCATGTAGCTGGTGATACCACCGGCCACGGCGGCGCGTGACTCGCTGGCGATGCTGGCCTTGTGCGGTGCGCCAGGTTCGCGAAAATGCACTTGGTCGTCGATCATGCCGGGCAGCAACCATTGCCCGGCGGCATCGATTTCCACGCTGGCGTTGCGCCCCTGAATGCTGCCCGCGATCTTTTCGATACGACCATGGGCAACCAGCAGGTCAGCGTCGACGATGCGCCCTTCATTGACCAAGCGGGCATTACGGATCAGCACACTGCTCACGGCTGACCTCCCGGGGCACCCTGTACCTCGATCTGCTGACCGCAAATCACATTGTAAAAACAGCTTGGGCGCCCGGTATGGCAGGCAGGCCCGTGCTGTTCCACCTGCAGCAGGATGGCATCGCCATCGCAGTCCAGACGCGCTTCGATCAATTGCTGGACATGCCCGGACGTATCGCCCTTGCGCCACAGCTGATGACGACTACGCGACCAGTAACTCACCCGCCCGGTGGCCAGGGTTTGCTCCAATGCCGTACGGTTCATCCAGGCCAGCATCAGTACCTGGCCCGTGTCATGCTGCTGTGCAATGGCCGCAATCAAGCCCTGCTCATTCCAGGGAAGGGCATCGAGTGCTTGTGAAAGGGGGTAACGAAAGCCCGCCGGGGCCTTCTCCAACGCGAGAAGCGACATGCTGAGGCACCTGATTCCGGAAAACAATAATGTTACCTTATAACATTAATTTTCCAAGTGCCGTCTATACCACATCACTGCGTATGACGACTGTCTAGCCCATGCGCGGGTGATGGCGGTTCACTCGTCTCGTTTGAGCATCGTCTGAATCTGCTGTACCGACTCCTGGGTACGCTTGGCCAGGTTGCGAACCTCATCGGCCACCACAGAAAAACCGCGCCCCTGCTCACCAGCACGGGCGGCTTCGATGGCCGCGTTCAGTGCCAACAGGTTGGTCTGTTCGGCAATCCCCTTGATCGCACCTGCCACCTTGGCGATTTCTCCATAGGTGTTCCTTATCGTGTCTTGCTCACGGGTACGCAGGGCTTCAGCAGCCTTCTCGTCACTGATGTCACGTACCGCACCCACCACCCTGAGCAACACACCTTGAGCATCGCGCAAGCAACAACCACGCTCGCGGTACCAGGTTTCACCGCGGGTTTTGTGCCGCATGCGGTATTCAACGGTGTAGGTAGACTGAGCCGAGTTTTTAGCCGTGCACTCAGCAAACACCCGCATGACATTTTTCAGGTCCTGCGGCTGCGCAACGGCAAAAAAACTGTCCCAACCATCTGCGAACTCTTCAGGGCTGTAGCCGATAAGCTGGCGAAACTGGTCAGACCACCGGATTATGTTCTTCGGATGATCAGCATCACCATTAACGACCGTAAGGTCCCAACACCCCTCTGTCAGCGCCTGCCTGGTGAGCGCCCACGCCTGCTCATCTTCTACCCGACGATTTTGCACCTCGGCCGTTGCCGCCCGTTCTTCGCGGCAATGCGCCAACTCGGCCTCAAGTTCAAGACGCTGATGCTCGACATCGGCCAATTGCGCGAGCAAACGCTGATAGTCCTCGGCGCTGCAAGGCGCCGTCGGCACCATGGCAGCCTGACGCTGCCACTGCAGATGAGCGTGCCATTGCTCGCTCAATGCCTGAAAAACGGCAAGCAATTCAGGTTGACGCTTCAACCCCACGGCCTGACTGATATCTGCCGGTTGTTCGACCAACAGGCACTTCATCATGCGGGTAAGTTCAACGGCCAGCGCGGTTGCGGAATGTCTGAACCACATGGCGACTTCTCCTGACAGTGAACACTACGCTCGCTCGCGTTGTTCTGGCGAGTGCGTGGGAGCAAACGCCTGTCGGACTATAACAAGGGGCTTCGCGCCACACAGATACCTCTTTGTGGGTATATCGCCAGTGGTTTCTATCAAGCTACCTCTTTAGGCATACCTCTTTTTCCGGATTGAGCAGAGATTCCTTTTGGGCAAGTATTTTTCCGGACAGGAATTATCGCATCACTGATGCGGAACACGCTGATGTCAATTCGGACTAAGAGGCACACCCATGAACTCACGCGTTGCAATTATTGGTGCAGGCCCCTGCGGCATGGCACAACTTCGGGCGTTTCAATCGGCTCGGGACAAAGGCGCTGCCATTCCCGAACTGGTCTGCTTCGAAAAGCAACAAGACTGGGGCGGCATGTGGAACTACACCTGGCGCACCGGCCTGGATGAAAACGGCGAGCCGGTCCACGGCAGTATGTACCGCTACCTCTGGTCGAACGGGCCGAAAGAGTGCCTGGAGTTTGCCGACTACACCTTTGAAGAGCATTTTGGCCGACCGATCGCCTCTTACCCTCCCCGTGAAGTCCTCTGGGACTACATCAAGGGCCGCGTCGAGAAAGCCGGCGTACGCGATTACATCCGCTTCAACACGGTGGTACGTCAGGTCAGCTTCGATGAGCACACTCAGCGCTTCTCCGTTCTGGCCCATGACTACCAGAACGATACCGAGACCCTGGAAGAATTTGATTACGTGATCAATGCCTGTGGGCACTTCTCGACGCCAATAGTCCCCTACTTCCCAGGTTTTGAACAGTTTGCCGGGCGTATTCTGCATGCCCATGACTTCCGCGAAGCACTGGAATTCAAAGACAAGAACCTCTTGATTGTCGGTAGCAGCTACTCTGCCGAGGACATTGGCTCGCAGTGCTACAAGTATGGCGCCCGCAGTATCACCAGTTGCTATCGTACCTCGCCCATGGGCTACAACTGGCCATCGAACTGGGAAGAAAAGCCCCTGCTACAACGCCTGGAGAACGACCGGGCCTACTTTATCGACGGCACCAGCAAGCCGATCGACGCGGTGATTCTGTGCACCGGGTACAAGCACCACTTCCCGTTCCTGCCTGAATCGCTGAGTCTGAAAACCGACAACCGCCTTTGGCCGCGCAATCTCTACAAGGGGATCTTCTGGGAACCCAACCCGAAGCTGATCTACCTCGGGATGCAGGACCAGTGGTACTCCTTCAACATGTTTGATGCTCAAGCCTGGTATGCGCGCGATGTGATCCTGCAGCGTATCGCCTTGCCTGACGCAGCCACCCGCAACGCCGACTGCCTGCAATGGCAGGCACGCGAAGCCGAGCTGCAAACCAACCAGCAAATGTTCGAGTACCAGGGGGCGTACATCCAGCAACTGGTGGACGCAACGGACTACCCAAGCTTCGATATCCCGGCAGTGAACGAAACCTTCCTGCAATGGAAGCACGACAAAGCGACCAACATCATGGGCTACCGTGATAAGTCCTATCGCTCGCTGATGACCGGCACCCAGTCACCGCCCCACCATACCCCCTGGCTCGAGGCGCTGGATGACTCAATGGAGGCCTACCTCAGCGAGCCACACGTTACCGTCAAATCCGCCAGCTAAGCCGCCCAGGTACTCAGGACACAGGAGAAGCGGCATGCAAGCACCGCGTATTTCACGACCATGGGAACCCGGGCTGCTCACACAGACAGCGGCGACCGAGCACTACCGGGTCAACGGCGGCGGCCTGACACTGGTCGAGCTGGGCCCGGGCGATACCCTGCAGATAACTGATGTCGAGGGCCTCCAGCCTTGCGAGGTCATGGCCTTCAGCACCAGGATCAACCCAGCGTTGGCGAGCCTGGGGCTGATCGCTGGCAGCGGTTTCGGCTTTATCCAACAGGCGCTGGCAGGCAATAGCCGACAGGTGCAGCGCATACTGCAGGCACTCACCAAACGTGGCTTCGACACCCAGCGCCTGCCTGGCGCAGGGATGCTGTGGAGCCTCGACTCGGCGGCAGGCTACAGTCGCCAGTTCACCCTTGGCGAGCCACTGCTGCTGATTATTGCCGCGCCGGCTCACGCAACGTCAGTGGACTCCCAGCAAACACCCAGTGAACTGCGGATACGGGTGCATCGTGCCAATCCCTCGTTGGTTCATGTGCCCACGCTGCCAGAACCGCTGGCCGACCTGGTGGACGAATTCACCTTGCCTGCCGGTAGCGCCCGCAGCTATGCCGTGAGCAAGGGGCAGTACATCCAGGTCATCGATGTCGCCGGGCGCCAGTCCTCGGACTTCGTTGCCCTGAACCGTCGAGACTTGGACAAGGGCCTGGAGTTCGACCTCGACCAGACCGTTACCCGCACCCTGAACGGCAATGCCTATCCAGCCCCTGGGTTGTTCGCCAAGTTCTTCGATCGGCAGATGCGGCCCATGCTCGAGGTTGTACGCGATACGGTTGGCCGTCACGACGCCTTTGCCCTGGCCTGCACCGCACGCTACTACGAAAGCCATGGCTATTTTGCCCATGACAACTGCAGCGACAACCTCAGCCGTGCCCTGCAGGCTCATGGTGTACAGGCTCGCAGCGGCTGGCCGGCGATCAACTTCTTTTTCAATACGGCCATCGACGCCCATCAACAGATGGTCATGGATGAGCCCTGGTCGCGGCCGGGTGACTACGTCCTGATGCGGGCCATGAACGACCTGATCTGTGCCAGTTCCTCCTGCCCCGATGACATCGACCCGGCCAACGGCTGGAACCCGACCGATATCCATATTCGTGTCTACGCCGACAAGGAACGATTCTCTATCGCCATGGCCAATCGAAAAACGGCGGATGCCGACCCGGTGCTGACCCAAGAGACAGCATTCCACTCCCGCACCAGCGCCTTGACCGGCAGCTTTACCAATTACCGCAACTGTTGGCTGCCGCTGCGCTTCGATGGTTTTGGGGCAATCGACGAGTACTACGGCTGCCGTGAGCGCGTTGCCGTCATGGACCTGACCGCACTGCGCAAATTCGAGATCCTGGGCCCCGACGCCGAGGCGTTGCTGCAGTACTGTCTGACCCGCGACATCAGGCGCCTGGCCGTCGGCCAAGTGGTCTACTCGGCCATGTGCCATGAACATGGCGGCATGCTCGACGACGGCACATTGTTGCGCCTTGGCCCGGACAACTTCCGCTGGATCTGCGGCGAAGAGTACGCCGGGGTATGGCTACGTGAACAGGCGCAAAAGCTCGGCATGAAAGTCTGGGTCAAGTCCGCCAGCGAGAAGATCCACAACCTGTCGGTGCAAGGCCCGCTGAGCCGTGAGCTGCTTAAACAGATGATCTGGACACCCGCCACTCAACCCGGGCTGGACGCTTTGGGTTGGTTCCGCTTTCTGGTCGGACGCCTGGACGGTTTCGACGGCTGCCCGGTCATGGTTTCCCGTACCGGCTACACCGGCGAACTGGGCTACGAAGTATGGTGCGCACCGCAGGATGCGGAACAAATCTGGGACCGTATCTGGGCCCTGGGCCAACCCCTGGGGATCGTGCCCCTGGGGCTGGAGGCCCTGGACATGCTGCGCATCGAGGCTGGGCTGATTTTTGCGGGCTACGAGTTCACCGACCAAACCGATCCGTTCGAGGCCGGTATCGGTTTCAGTGTGCCACTCAAGAGCAAGACTGATGACTTTATTGGCCGTGAGGCCTTGCTGCGGCGCAGTGCGCATCCCACGCACAAACTGGTCGGGCTGACACTGCAAGGCAATGAAGTGGCTCATCACGGTGATGGCGTGTACCACGGGCGCGCGCAGGTCGGTGTTATCACCAGCGCCTGTCGCTCGCCATTGCTGGCCAGCAACATTGCCCTGTGTCGGGTCGATGTGGCCTACGCGGAGCCTGGCCAAGCGCTGCAGGTGGGTAAAGTCGATGGTTTGCAAAAACGCATCGACGCTACGGTCTGTGCGCCTATCTTCTATGACCCGGACAAGAGCCGCGTGCGCGCCTGACCCGGCACGCTCACCGGAACACCTACCGACGCCACAAGGTCCATCGCCGCTGGCTAGCCAGCGGCGACTGGCCGCACCTCAAAGATCGCGCCTTCGATACCCAGCACCTCGCCGCCATCGGTGAAAATGCCCGTGCCCTCTTCCTGCACCCACTTGACCGTGCCATCGGCGCAACGGATCTGATACGTCAGCGAATACGGTTCGCGCCGGAGCAATGCGGTTTGTACGCCATACCAGATGTAATCAGCGTACTCCGACAAGATCAGCCGACCATAGCCGCCGGCGTCCCGGTCCTCGATAGCTTGCGCGCTGAAACCGGTCAGTTGCTCACACCCTCGACTGACGAATTCCATGCTCCACTCACGATTGATCCGGCCGCGATAAATCATGAACGGCAAGTTGTGCAACAGGTCGCTGGCACTGCGATGGCTGGCCAGCAATTGAATTTCCTGCTGACGCCGAGAGGTGCGGTCTTGAAACGACAACAGGGCACAGCCGGCCTTGAACCGGCAATACACCTCACACCAGAGCACCCCGTTGCCCTGATCGATCAGCCGCAGCTCAAGGGATTGCGCTACGGGTTCTGGCGTTTGCCAACGGGCGATGAAGGCCTGCCACAGCGCTTGGTCTTCATGGTGAACCGCATCGCTGAGCAGGCTGCCGACCGTCGGCGTCATACGCTGTGACCAGTGGGCGTTGTGCCCGATGATCCGTGCCTCGCCATCGAGCACCACCAGTGCGACAGGAAAGTCATCCAGCAGGTTGGCCACGCTCGCGAACTCAGTGAACGGCATTGGTCCTCCCTCCGACAAACGGGGTAGCACAGTTCTGGTGAACCCAGGCCGCCAATTCAAGGCGTGAGCGCATCTGCAATTTGCGCATCAGGTTCTTCACGTACACCTTCACCGTCCCCTCGCTGATCCGCAGGTCACGGGCAATGAGTTTGTTGCTCAACCCATGGGCAAGCAGGTTGAGGGTTTGCTTCTCCCGCTCGGTGAGGCCCGCGAACTGGCCATGGGCCGCGCTTGCGGCATCGCTGACGGCTGTGCCGGAAGCATCCGCGAGCAAGGCCACCAGGCTCTCGTTGAGCACCGCCGAGCCTCGGCCACAACAGCGGACATAGTCGAGCAACACCTCAGGATCGGTGTCTTTAAGCAAGAAGCCCTGAGCCCCGAGGCGCAACGCGGTGACCAGTTCCACCCGGTCAAGCGAGGCCGTCAGCACGATCACCTGACATTCACACTTGAGCCGATTCAACTCCTCAAGCACCTGCAGCCCCGTCATGCCAGGCATGTGCAGGTCGAGCAAGACGCAATCGGGCTTGAGCCCCAGCACCAGGTCGATCCCCAGCAGCCCTTCTGCCGCCTGCCCGACCACTTCATGGTCGCCGCTGTCGGCGAACATTTCCGAAAGGCCACGGCGGAACAAGGGATGGTCATCAATCAAGACGATCGATGTGTGATTCATGGGTGACTCCTCAAGGAAAATGCCTCAGCTGGGAGCACCAGCGCCAGGCGAGTGCCTCCACCCTGGCGTGCCCCGACCTCAAACCCGGCGCCGATCAGCGCCGCCCGTTCCTGCATGATGGACATGCCAAAATGCCCAACCTCATGTGAAGCCGGTTGCAGCCCGATGCCGTCGTCCTCGACATGCATCAACACCCCGGCGGCATTGTCACGGACAAGGCTGATCCAGACATTGCGCGCCCGCGCATGGCGCAGCGCGTTGACCAGTGCCTCGCGAACAATTTGCAGCAGCTGCAGTTCGACGTCGCCCGACAACAGACCATCGGGCAATCGGTTGTCCAGATGAAACACCATGTTGCTGCGCCGTGAGAGCTCCTCGACGGATTCGCCGAGAGACTCACGCAGGGTTTTGCCGTTCATGGTCAGCCGCGCTTCACTGATCAGTTCGCGGACTTGCCGCTGTAACCTCGACAGCCCGCCCTTGAGCACCTCGACGATGGCCAAGGCCTTGTCTGGCTGCTGTATACGACGCTGCAGCCGAGCGGTCTGCAGTGACAGATAGGCCAGCTCCTGGGCGACCCCATCGTGCAATTCCCGGGCAATCATCGACTGCGGTACTGCACGTTGGCCGGGTGATAGCAGGGAGCCTTTGAATGCATGCAGCAACACGCGCTCAATAAAGCGGGCAAGCTCCAGCAGCAGCGTCCGCGCGCCCTCGGGAGCGACCTCCACGACACTCATCGTCAACCGTCCATGCCCCTCTTGGCCGGGCACGTGAACATTGACCGCACGTTCGTCTTCGGGCGCGGCCGGCATGTGCAGGTCCAGGTGCAGGCTCGCACCCACAAGCAGGCTGGAGGCTTGGGCAACAAAGCCCTCGAGCAGCAGATTGACGTCCTCTTCACCCAGCAGGGCAAACAGCAATTCGGTTTGCAGTAACGTCAACGCCTTCTGGTCGATAGCCGCGTACTCGCTCATTGGACAATCCGTCAAAGACCCTCCTCCTGCATGCCGACAGCGGTGTCATTGCAGGATGAATCAATGAGCAAGTTCCGTACCCCTTTGCATTACCCCTTAAGAGGTACTCCCAATGAGCGAATTGCCAGGTAATTCCCTGTAGGAAACTATATCTACCAACAGGAAAGAGCGCCCTGAGCCATCCGTGCAAGGCGCAGGCGCTGCCCGAGGCGAAACAGCGCGCACCAACAGAAGGCCTGAAGGCCTCGATTGCATCAAAGCGTTGCACGCGACCTTACGACTTGACCCTGCCACTGATGAGCCTATCCCGCCTGGCCAGTCCTTCAGGCTTGCCAGGGTGATCCACCCAGCAGAGAGCGCACATGGCCAACTCAACGGCAAGCCCCCATGCCCCATTCAAAAGCGTCCCTTACTACCCGCCCATGGCAATCAATCCCGATGCCCAGTGCCACCTTTTGATCAGCGACGGCAGTGACTTGCCGCGCACACAGGCACTGGTCAGCCGCCTGGCGCAAACCCGACAGGTCGACTGCCTGGTTCTGGGAGCCGCGGACAGCCCTTCGCTGCAGAGCCTGCAGCAGGTCCTGGAGCAGCGCTTTGCACGCCTGCATGTGGGTGTGCAACTGCATGTGCTCGGCAGCGAAGCCTTCATCTGGGCGATCCATGCACAGGCCATCACGCACGGTTTTTCGAACGACGAAATCAGCCTCTGCGCCCCAACCGAAACCGTGCAACGCCCTGTTTACTGTGTGCACTGCTCCAGCGTGCACAGCCACCCGCTGGCCGACGCGGTGAAATGCCCGGCCTGCGCTGTTGCCTTGGAGGTGCGTGGGCATTTCTCACGACGCTTGGGTGCCTACCTGGGCGTTTGCCTGAATGCAGACGCACCCTACTCGGAGTTGCCAGCATGAATGACGTTATCCAGGTACGCGTGCAGGCTGCCATCAACATCACCCCGGTGATTCGCGAGATCACCTTTGAAGCCGTCGACACCGCCCTGCCCCCTTACTCGGCAGGCAGCCATATCCAGGTACATGTTCCGCTGGCACAACGCACCCTGCGCAATGCCTACTCACTGCTGAACGCACCTGCAGGCCGCACGGCCTATCGCATTGCCGTGCGCTTGCAGGAACACTCACGCGGCGGTTCAAGGTACCTGCACGAAACCCTGAAGGTGGGCGAAGTGCTGAACGTCTCTCGCCCCGCCAACCTGTTCCCCATTCATACCCTGGGTCGTCATCACATCCTGATCGCCGGGGGTATCGGCATCACACCGTTTCTGGCCTACAGCGAGCACCTGTTATGCGAAGGCGCCTCATTTGAGCTGCACTACGCCTATCGCAGCGGCCTCACCGATGCCTATGTGCAGCCGCTGGCCACGCGCCTGGGCGACAGGCTGCATGCCTACGACAGCCTTGAGCGGCCACTGAACCTGGCACCGATCCTGAGCAACCAACCACTGGGCAGCCACCTGTACATCTGCGGGCCGCAGCGACTGCTGGCCAGCGTCCGGGAACAGGCCAGTGCCTTGGGCTGGCCGGACGGACGTATTCACTGGGAAGCCTTCAGCAGCGCCGAACCCGGCGTACCGTTCAGCGTTGAATTGGCACAGAGTGGACGGCGTATCGAGGTCGGCGCTGACGAAAGCCTGCTCGAAGCCCTCGAGGCCAATGCGGTCGAAATTCCCAACCTCTGCCGTGGCGGGGTTTGCGGGCAATGCGTGACCCGCTACGTGAAGGGCGATGTAACCCACCGCGACCACTTCCTTGCCGCTACCGAGCGCGCTGACCGCCTGATGCCGTGTGTGTCCCGCGGCTGTGGCAGCTCGCTGGTGCTCGACCTCTGACTTTTGCCTGGAGCCTGGCCATGACACCGACCCTCAAACCCATCGAGACGTACCGCGACGACTTCACCTTTAGCAACAGTGCCCAAGCGATCGCACGTTTTCCGTTCCCATTCCCGGAAGACCAGTACATGTACTCGGTCAACATCGAACCGGCCACGCCCCGCGAGCCGGGCTCGGTGTTCGAGCACTGGTTCGACATTGACGAGCACTACCGCTCCGAGATGGCCGAGCGGGCGCGGGTAGTGCAGCAAGACCCGCGCCGCTATCTGGTCATGCCACATATGCAGACGGCTACCTGGGACGCGCTGCAGATGTTCATGGAACACCTGAGCAACGACTACCCGACGCTATTCAGCCTCACCCGTACCGGTGACCAATGGCATTGGCAGAACCACGTTCTGGGTATCGATCAGCACTTTACCTTTGGTGATCCCGACACACTGCCCTGCGAACCACTGGAGTTCATTACCCGCCAGGTTCAGGGGGATATCGCCCTGCTCGACCAGCGCGACAACGACCTGTTCATGGATGCGGGCATGGTCACAAGCCCGGCGGACTGGTCACTGGCCTTCGACGCCGGCATGAGTTTCAAGCAATGGCACACCCCAGTGCCCATGGCGCATGAACTGGGCGTGTTTGACCGTGCCTTGAAATACCTGCTGAACATTCAAGTGGACAAGCCGGTACGCCGCTTGAACTGGACGCTGACGATCAATCCGCGCATGGACACTTCGCCGGAAACCTTCCACGAATGGGGCCACGACCGCAGCACCGTCACCGCAGAAAACGCCGGGGCCTTGGTGCACCTGCGGGTCGAGCTGCAATTCATGGCGCGCCTGCCGCGCAGCAACGGGCTGATGTTCAGTATTCGTACCTACCTGATCAGCCTCAACGAACTCGTCACCAACCCCGCCTGGGCCAAGCGCCTGCATCGCGTGCTACGCGACTTGCCCGCCCCCATCGCCGACTACAAGGGCATGACCCGCTACCGCCAGCCATTGCTGGAGTGGCTCAGCCAGTTCGACCCACACGCCTGACTCTCTCAACGACCCGTTAGAAGGAAACGATCAATGGCTCATTCATGGCGCATCAGCGCACTGCGCGACCGACACCTGGCCCTGGGCTCCGCGCTCGAAGACTGGAACGGCATGGGCACCGCCTGGACCTACGCCTCGGACCTGGCCGACCATCACGAGGCGATCCGTACCAAGGCTGGCCTGATGGATGTCTCGGGGCTGAAGAAAGTCCACTACGTCGGGCCTCACGCCGAAAGCCTGCTCAGCTACGCCACCACTCGGGATATCAGCAAGGTCTACCCGGGCAAGTCGGTGTATGCCTGCATGCTCAACGAAGACGGGAAGTTCGCCGATGACTGCGTGATCTATCGCACGGGCCCTAACGCCTTCATGGTCGTGCACGGGGCAGGCAACGGCCATGAGATGCTGGTTCGCCAGGCGGCGGGGCGCCAGGTCGCCGTGCTGTTCGATGACGACCTCCACGACCTCTCGCTGCAAGGCCCCTTGGCGGTGGACTTCCTTGCCGAACACGTGCCGGGCATTCGCGACCTGCCCTACTTCCACCATGTCCAGACCACACTCTTCGGTCGCCCGGTGATGATCTCGCGCACCGGCTACACCGGCGAACGCGGCTATGAGATCTTCTGCAAGGCCGCCGATGCCCCCTTGATCTGGGACACCATTCTGGAGAAAGGCCATCCTCTGGGCATCATCCCCTGTGCGTTCCTCGCCCTGGATTGGCTGCGCACCGAAAGCTACCTGCTGTTCTTCCCCTATGACAATTCCGAGATGTACCCGTTTGCGCAGGAAAAAGCCGGGGACACGCTCTGGGAGCTGGGCCTGGACTTCACCGTCTCGCCAGGCAAGCAGGACTTTCGCGGCGCCCACGAGCACTACCGCCTGCAAGGTCAGGAGCGTTTCAAGATCTTCGGCGTACTGATAGACGCCCCACTCGCCGCCGAACCAGGCGATACCTTATGGCAGGACGGCAAGCAGGTCGGCGTTATCACCTGCCCTATGTACTCACGCCTGACACAACGTTCCCTGGCCATCGCCCGAATGGACACCGCCATCGCCGTGCATGGCACGCCACTGGTGGTCAAAGGCAGCCTGGAAGCCAGCGCCATCGCCCATGAAATGCCGTTCGACGACCCCGAGAAGAAAAAACGTACCGCCAAAGGCTAACCCGACACACGGGGCCGCAGCCGCGCGCCCCGTGTGCTGTCACCCATTCCCTCCATTGGATCACCCCGCCATGAACCAGTTCGTCTTGAAAATCAGTTGCCCGGCACGCTCGGGTATCGTCGCCGCCGTCACCACCTTCCTTGCGAACCAACAGTGCTACATCAGCGAACTCTCGCAGTTTGACGACGAAGTCACCTCGCGCTTTTTCATGCGCGCGGTGTTCCGCTTCAACGACGGTTGCGAGCCCGACATCGACCGTGTGCGCAGCGGTTTCGTTGACGTTGCCACGCCACTGGAGATGCAGTGGGAACTGTTTTCCTCCAGCCAGCCGCCCAAAGTGCTGATCATGGTCAGCAAGTTCGACCATTGCCTGGTGGACCTGCTGTACCGCCATCACAAAGGCGAGCTCCACATGGAGATCACCGCTGTTGTCTCCAACCACCTCGATCTGCGGCACATGGCCGAACGCGAGGGTATCCGCTTCATCTACCTGCCGGTGAACAAAGACAACAAGGCCCAGCAGGAAGCCGAACTGATGAAAATCGTCGAGGAAACCGGAACCGACCTGGTGGTGCTTGCGCGCTACATGCAAATTCTGTCCGACGACCTCTGCCGCAAGCTGTCTGGCCGCGCAATCAACATCCACCACTCCTTCCTGCCCGGCTTCAAGGGTGCCAAACCCTACCACCAGGCCTACGCACGTGGCGTTAAACTGATCGGCGCCACCGCCCACTACGTGACCAGCGACCTCGACGAGGGCCCGATCATCGAGCAGGAAGTACAGCGTGTTGACCACGCCCACCAGGCCGAGCAGTTGGTGGCAATCGGCCGGGATACCGAGACCATTGCACTCTCCAAAGCACTGAAGTACCACTTGCAGCACCGGGTGTTCATTAACGGCGACAAGACCGTCATCTTCAGCTGAGCCCCACTCGCCAGCCGTTGCCACAGACGCGGGCCACCGGCAGAGATGTCGGTGGCTCTTGCGCAGCAGGCGCCCTCACCTGCCCCTTCACCGATACCGCCCTCAGCCCAGCGACGGCAAACTCAGCTCAACCGCGGTCAGCGGCGCGTTTACGACAAAGCCGTTCCACAACTCGCTGAACGTCTGCCCATTGCGCGGATGCCGGCAGGTTGGCGCCAGCTGGGCCAGGGGTTTAAGCACAAAGGCCTGCTCCAGGATCTCTGGCCGTGGCAACTCAAGGTCACCGAACTGTCCAACCTGCTCGCCATACATCAGCAGATCAATGTCCAGGCTGACCTGTTCCGGCGTCTGCCGGCAGCGGCCGAAATACGCCTCCAGCGCCTTGAACTCAGCAACCAGGGAGGCCAGGGAACGGGTGGTCTTCGCCTGCACGACCATATTGAAAAAGGCCGGTGCTTCTAGCCCGACCGCGCTGCTTTCAAAGACCAGAGAGCAACGCAATGGCCCCAGCGACGCCCGCAACGCGATGCACGCCTGACTCAAATGCCATTGCCGGCGCAGGTTGCTACCCAGGCCCAGGTAGATGTCATGGACCTGGATGTCCGTGACCCCGACGGTGCGAATCTGTAGAGCGGTCATAACAACACCCTGAAAAACACCGACCATCAACCGTGATGCAAAGGGGCGACCTGCATCCACAGGTCGCCCCTTTCGCCCACCCTCGAGGCTCAGACCGCGTCGGCGCCAACCTCTGCGGTACGAATCCGGACAACCTGTGACGCCTCGGTGACGAACAGCTTGCCATCCCCGATCTTGCCCGTGCGTGCAGCGTTGATGATGGCTTCCAGCGCTGCCTCGCACAGCGCATCGGTGACAATCGCTTCAAGCTTGATCTTGGGAATCAGGTCGACAACGTATTCAGAGCCCCGATAGATTTCGGAGTGCCCCTTCTGCCGACCGAAGCCCTTGACCTCGGTCACCGTCAACCCTGTCACCCCCACTTCGGCCAAGGCCTCACGTACATCGTCGAGTTTGAAAGGCCTGATGATCGCAGTGATCACTTTCATGAGTGCGCTCCTTAATTCGAGTACTTGTAGCCCACTTCACCATGAGACGACAGGTCCAGACCGTCCACTTCATGTTCTTCGTCGACACGAAGGCCACGGCATAGCACGGCGGCCACCTTGAAGGCGATAAAGCTCGACACCGCCGAGAACAGGATGCTGAACGCCAAGACGCCACCATTGACCAACAACTGATCCAGCACGCCGCGCTCCCCGCTGAAACCCAGCCCGCCCAGAGAGGTCATGGCGAACACCGGGGTCAGCAAACCGCCGACGATACCGCCAACGCCATGCACGCCAAACACATCGAATGCGTCGTCCAGCCCCAGGATCGGCTTGAGTTTTTCCACGGCCCACAAGCAGATCGGAGCAACGATCAAACCCAGCAGGATAGAGCCCATTGGGCCTACGAAACCGCAGGCCGGAGTGATCGCGACAAGGCCGGCAATAGCCCCGGACAACGCACCCAGCATGCTCGGCTTGCCACGATGCTTCCACTCGACGAACAACCACGCCAACGCCCCTGCCGCGCTGGCGAGCATGGTGTTGACCATCACCAGCATGGCAAAACCATTGGCCACCAATGCACAACCGCCACAGAAACCCAGCCAGCCCACCCACAGCATCGAGCCACCGGTCATGGTCATGGTCATGTTATGCGGCGCCAGCGCCGAGGTTCCGTAGCCGCGACGGCGCCCCAGCAGGAAGGCGCCGATCAGCGATGCAATGCCGACATTGACGTGCACCACGTTACCGCCCGCGAAGTCCTGAACACCCAGGTCGAACACCCAACCGCCTCCCCATGCCATATGCGCCATGGGGAGGTAATTGATCGTCAACCAGATGGCCATGAACACCATGACCGCCGAAAATTTCATCCGCTCAGCGAAACCGCCGCAGATGATCGCCGGGGTAATGGCCGCGAACAGCAGCATGAACAAGAAGTACAGCAACTCAGGAATGGTGCCTTGAAGTGCGTCGGGGCCTACGCCCTTGAGAAACAGTTTATCGAGCCCACCAATAACCGCTTGCCATTCGCCACCTGACGTGAACGTCAGGGAATAGCCGTAAATCGCAAACAGCACCGACATCAACGATGCAACTGAAAACACCTGCATCAGAATCGAGAGCACATTCTTGCTACGTGCCAGGCCACCATAGAACAACGCCAAGCCAGGCAAGGTCATCAACAACACCACCAACGCGCACGTCGTCACAAAGGCGGTGTCACCGCTGTTAAGCGCAAGCGGCTGATCCGCCGCCCACGTAGGGAGCGTCACTGACGTGAGCGCAGCGACCGCCGCCAATCGGCCACCTCTGAAAGAACCGTTCATGTGTATTCCTCAACAGTGATGCAGCATTGCTCTCATAAGTGGCGTGCGATCAATCGCCCGCCCCTAGCCTCAGGTTCGTCAACAAAATTTCCCAAAAAGAAAATTTCATTCCCGAAGGTAAAAGCAATCTATCTGCCAAACTGCCTGCCATTACCTCCAAGGAGGTAACAAAAAACCGCATGGATCGACAGGGACACCGAAGGAATCGAGGTACAGGGATGAGAGCGCGCGTAGCGGAAGGTACTCGCCGCTACGCGCTGGTGCATCATGGCCGTGAACAGAACAAAATCGGGCGTTTTGCCCAGCCGCGTCAGCGCTTCGCCGCCAGCGCGGCCATTAATGCGGCATCGTGCCCGTAGATATCCGGGGCATAGGACACCTTGCCCTGGCTGTCGGCCTGAGCCGTCCAGTAAGTGAGCACAATCGGTACTGGCGTTGCCAGGCGGAACTCATGGGTAAGCCCGGTGCTCAACAGTTGGTCCGTGCGGGCACGCTCGGCCGGGCTCAACAGCAGATCGCGCAACTGCAACGCGTGCTCGACCCGCACGCAACCAGAGCTGAACGCGCGAGGCCCTTTGTTGAACAGCGCCTGGCTGGGCGTGTCGTGCAGGTACACCGAAAACGGGTTGGGGAAACGGATCGCCATCTGCCCGAGCGGGTTCCTCGGCCCCGCCCCCTGACGCAAGAGGATGTTGCCGGGATTCTCCCAATCGATATCCTCCGGCGCCAATGGCTGCCCATCGCTGTCCAGCACCTGCAGGTTCTGCCGGCTCAGGAAGGTTTGATCCCGACGAATTTCCGGGAGCTTGTCTTCACGCAGAATGGTCGGCGGCACCGTCCAGGTCGGGTTCAGGGTCAGCCGCGTTACCCGGGACTTCAGCAGCGGGGTCTGACGTTCGGCACGGCCCACCTGCGTGCGCGTCTGCCACACCGGTACCCCGTTCTGATAGACGATCAACTGGGCCGCCGCGACATTCACCAGCAGGCTGGTAGGCTCCATGTTCTGAGCCAGCCAGCGAAAGCGTTCAAGGTTGATGCGCAACTGCTCGCGCCGCGCCGCCGGGCTGACGTTCAACTCGTTCAAGGTTCCCGGCCCGATCACCCCGTCCGCTTGCAGCGAATGGCTCAGCTGGAAATTTTTCACCGCATTGACCAGCGTGGCACTGTAGTGCGAATCGACGGTAACCGGGAGGCTGCTCAAATAGCCCTCGTTCAACAACCGCTGTGCAAGCTGCGGCACCCGCTCATCCTGCATGTCCGGGCGCAGCAACGGGCCGCTGGCAAGCGACTGCCAGTGGGGCAACGGCTGCTGGCGCTGCTGGGCATACACATGACGCAGGTATTGATACTGCTCCAGGCTCGGGCGGGCCTGGGCAAAGGCCCCGGCAATGTTCTGCAGCCCCGGACCGGCGAGCGCCAGCACCTCGGCACCTCGATCACGCGGCACCTCATTGGCATGCCACAGGGGCTCGAAACGCGCCTGCTGCAAACGACCATAGTGCAGATCCTGCAAAGCCTGCAGGTACTGTTGGCTGATCTGGATATCAGCACACAGCGCGTCGCCCGCCCCATTGGCAGCCGGCAACGCGTAGTTGGCCGGGTCCAGGCCATCGTCGGCCAAGCGCTGCAACTCAGCGTGCAAGGCCGCCACGCGCCCGTTGACCGACCACAGCGCAAGGCCCTGTTGCTGCTGATAGAAGGCCTGCAGCAGCGCCTGCGTCGGCGTGTCCACGTGCTTGGCCAGGCCCGGGCACGCGACCGCCAATTGGGTGAGCGCTAATTGCAGCGGGCTTTGATTCTCGGCGGGCGCCACTTCGGCAAACGCGACCAATGGCGCAGCGAGCAAGCAAATGCTCAAGTAACATGCGGACTTTTTGAACAACTGCTTTACTCCAATCCATGGCCGTCACGGTTGACGGTCAACCTTTGCAGCAGATACGACAAACAATCGGGCCAGTGTACAAGCTAGGCTGCCGAGGTGGACGACACGATGTCAGGAGTCAAAGTGGTAAGGGAGACTCTTCACACATGCTGACCTTTTTGTGCCGACTTTTTCTGGCAACAGCAACCTTGGGCGTGATCTGCACGCCAACGTTCGCCGCCAACACAAACAATCCTGCTTTGTATGACAGCCTCTCGCAGGCCGCTCCAGAACTCAATCCCCAAGCGCTAAAAGGCGCCCTGAGCGCCATGCAATGTGCCGTCAACAATGGCGCCCGGCAAGCACGGCACCTGGCCGTGATCGACTACTCCCAACCCTCCACGGCACGCCGGCTCTGGATCTTCGACCTGAACAAGAAGACCGTAGTGCTGCGCGACCTGGTCGCCCATGGGCAAAAGTCCGGGGAAAATTTCGCCACCCAGTTTTCCAATCGCCAAGGCAGCTACCAGTCCAGCCTCGGGCTGTTCCGCACCCAGGAAAGCTATGAGGGCAGCCACGGTTACTCGCTACGCATGGACGGCCTGGAGCCGGGCTTCAACGACCAGGCGCGGGACCGTGCCATCGTGATTCATGCCGCCGACTATGTGAACCCCTTGTGGAGCAAGCGCCAGGGCCGTATCGGCCGCAGCCAGGGCTGCCCGGCCGTTCGACCACAGGTAGCGCGGCAGGTTATCGACAAACTCAAGGGCGGCCAGTTCATGTTTTCCTGGTACCCCGACCAACGCTGGCTGAAATCCTCGGCCTACCTCAACTGCCAACCGAGGCAGGTGGCGAGCATCCTGACCGCCAGCGGGGGCTGAAACGCAGCGGCACACTAGCCAGGAATATCGGCGTCCGTCGGCCCATCGACCAGATTGCCGCGCACCTCGATGGCATGGCCGAAGAACAGCTCACCGTCCTCATGCCAGAAGGTGAAATCCCCGGCGTCGTCGATTTCGATGGTGAGCAGCTTCATGCATGACAGGAAGTCCGCAGCAGTACATTGCGCTTCATCTTCACCAAGCCAGTGTTCATTCTTCAGCGGCAACAGTTGGCTCAACGCAAAATCGCTGATACGACGATGCCACTGCTGCTGTGCCTGAAACAGGTCCGCCGCCAGCGAGATCACAGCCTGAGGGCTCTCGGGGTCGGCGCAACGCAACAGCAGGTTGATCTCTGAACCGTTCCAGAGCGCCGTCCCCTCAAACTGATCGGAGCACTTTTCCCGCTCAAGCACACCAAATTCCGGGGTATCCAACCGCACAGGAATTTGCAGATCGTCCGCAACACGCTTCAGCTCGGCATCGGCGGCCTGACAAGGCGTAATACTGCGCACCAGGACTGCACCGCTCGCCGCCTCCCCCTGCACATGGAGGGTATGCTGACTGTAGGCACGAACCTGACGCATCCAATGTTCGACTGCACTCTTCTCTACCGGCATCTCACACCGCTGCCGCTGCTGTGTCAGGGTACCGTCCTGGCTTTTCCAGGCGGCCAGGTAGAACACCAGCGTCCATTGCTCAGCGTTGCCGATACAACCCGCCCCCGAACCAAAGGCATCGACCAACCCGATAACCGGTTCATCCGTGTTCAACATGCGCGCGTTTCCTTTGTCTGTAGTTGGGGCAAGCTTATTGTCCACGTATCAGTTGCTGTGCGCACGCTTCACTGCCGAGCCATTGCAGATACGCCTGAAGGTGCCATAGGATGCCTCCTTATGAATCGATGCTACTGACGCTGGAAAAACGATGACCGAATTACAAGGATGTGTAGAATTTTCCGGTCTGGAGTGCCGGCCTGTTGGGCCCTCTGACGTAGAAATGATCTGCTCACATCGCCAGGAAATGTTTCTTGAGGCGGGTGGGAACCCTGAAGAACTACGGGTCATGACTCAGCACTTTCGCCCATGGCTGGAGGAGCGGCTCGGTGACGGTCGGTATTACGGATTCAAACTCTTGGATGGCGACCAACCGGTCGCAGCCATTGGCCTGATGAGCATTGATTGGCCTCCCCATCCATCGCACCCAACACTGGATAAGCGTGGGTACGTGTTGAACGTGTTCGTCCAGCCGGCCTACCGCCGCCGAGGTCTAGCTTCAGCCTTGATGCAAGCTGCTGACGCCGAGTTTGCTCGCCGAGGAATCACCTTCGCTGTCCTGCACGCCACCAATACGGGCAAACCGGTCTATGAGCAAATCGGTTGGACTGGAACGTCGGAAATGGCCAAATCCATTACTTGATAGTGGCCGCTTTCGACCCATAGCTGCCTTCATGGAGGGCAGTTCACGGCCGAGATTGTGTAAAAACGCCTCTGCGAACCCTTGCTATGATTTCTGAGGATTTCATCGCAGGGATCGCCCATGAAGCGCTTTATCCAAGGTGAACATCGAGGCCAAGGCATCTTACTTCCCGAAAGCCTCGACGATTACGTCAGCGATACCAATCCGGTGCGCGTAGTCGACGTCTTCGTCGACGAACTGGACCTGGTCAATCTGGGTTTTGACGGTGCCATTCCCGCCGATACTGGCCGGCCTGCTTGCCACCCCGCGATCTTGTTGAAGATCTACATCTACGGTTATCTCAACCGCATCCAGTCGAGCCGACGGTTGGAGCGAGAAGCCCAACGCAACGTCGAACTGATGTGGTTGACCGGGCGTTTGATGCCGGACTTCAAGACCATCGCCAACTTCCGAAAAGACAACAGCAAGGCCATTCGAGGCGTTTGTCGCCAGTTTGTTGTGCTCTGTCAGCAGTTGGGACTGTTTGGAGAAAATCTGGTCGCCATCGATGGCAGTAAATTCAAAGCAGTCAACAACCGCGACCGCAATTTCACCAGTGCCAAACTGAAGCGGCGAATGGAAGAAATTGAATCGAGCATCAACCGTTACCTGACGACACTCGATGCTGCCGATCGGCAAGAACCAACAGCCTCCGAGCCCAGCGCCGTGCGGTTGGAAGAGAAAATCGCCAAGCTGAAGACGCAAATGAAAGAGCTTCAAGCGATCGAAATCCAGCTCAATGAATCGCCGGATAAACAGGTCTCACTGACCGATCCAGACGCCCGCTCCATGATGACGCGCGGCACGGGAATCGTCGGCTACAACGTGCAGACAGCGGTCGATACCCAGAACCATTTGATCGTTGCTCATGAGGTTACCAACTACGGTTCCGACCGCGATCAACTCAGCTCGATGGCGAAGCAGGCTCGCGAAGCCATGGCGTCAGAAACGTTGGCGGTGGTAGCTGACCGAGGTTCCTTCAAGAGTGAAGAAATCCTTGCTTGTCACGACGCGGACATCACTGCCTACGTGCCAAAGCCGATGACTTCAAGCGCCAAAGCGGATGGTCGATTCAACAAAGATGCTTTCGTTTATGACGCAACGAAAAACGAATACATCTGTCCGGCGGGAGAGTCGCTACCCTGGCGCTTCTCCAGTATTGAGAAAGGCATGAATATGCACTGCTACTGGAGTTCGAAATGCCAGTGCTGCGCACTGAAAACGCAGTGCACACCGAGCAAAAATCGTCGAGTAAGGCGCTGGGAACATGAAGCGGTGCTGGAGGAAATGCAGCGTCGGTTGAACCATGCACCGGACATGATGCGAATCCGAAAAAGGACAGTTGAACATCCCTTCGGGACGCTCAAACAATGGATGGGCTCAACGCATTTCCTGACGTGCAAACTGGTCGGGGTAAGCGCGGAGATGAGTCTGAATGTGCTCGCCTACAACATGAAGCGGGTTATGAACATCATCGGTACAGCAGGTTTCTGAAGGTGATGGCGGCGTAAAGCCTCGGTTTTCTCTGCTCCAGAAGGCGCTAAACCGCTCCATAACCGCTTTGGAACGTCAGTAATGCTTATCGCGGCAAACGCTTGGGCAACGCATCGTCCGGGAACGCCTGGTTGACGCACTCAAGATACGAAAGCGTTTTTACACACTCTGGGCCACAAGCAGCCGTTCGCAATGGTCGGCTTCCAACCAAAAAGCGGTCGTTCACCAACAACCAAAAACGGCCGCTTAAAGGTGTCTACGGAACTAGGGATGATTCAGATGGTGAGAATTGTCGAGATCGATACTGCCCTCGTGCTACCTCATGAGGCAAATATTGAGGCGAGCGCCGCACCTGAAAGCACCACCGCAACAAGGGCCACGGCCTGCTGCCGCAGCCAGCCGGTTTTGGCCAGCAACTGCGCTTCTAGCTGCTCGATTCGAGCCTGGCTTCGTTGCTGGTTTTCCAGTAATTCGCTCATCTTCGACTCGACGTATTCCACACGCTGGGCTAGCGCCTCGCTTGCGTCGCTCACTTCTTTCAATGACGCCGTCATCGAGGTCGACAGGCGTTCCCTCGCTTGGATTTCACTGCCGAACAGCTTGGTCACTCGCTCGATCTGCTTCTGCTGGGCCTCCTGAGCATCCCCCAGCTGGGCTAACTGGCGCGAGGACACTGCGTTGAGTTGCTCCTGCATCCGGGTGCCGTTCGAGAAGGCCAGGCCCAATGCCTGTAACTCCGTCTCATGGTTGTTCTGCGCGGCGGCCAGTTGGTTCACTGCATGCCTGCAGTACTCATAGCCATCTGCCAACGCCAACAGTTCGTCGATCTGATGCTTGAACTCGTAGAGCACTACCAGTGCCCCGTTCTGATTGCCTTCCAGGGTCTGGGTATCCGCTTGCAGGCGTTCGATCTCGCGTACCAGAGCATCATTGAAACCGCGCAGTACATTGTTGTTCACTGTGTGCACCTGGGTGACCAATTGCACCACGCTCTGCGTCACCTCAAGGCTCGCGCCAAGTTCGGTCAGCAATTTGGCCAGGTCTTTGTCGTTCCTACCCGACAAACCACCCCAGAAAGAGTCCCAACTGCCTTGGTTTTGAAAGTCGTTCAATTGCTCTCTGGTCTTTGAACCACGCTGTATCGCGTCATTGAGCTTTTTCAGGCCTTCATGGAAGTCTTTCAGCTGATTCTCTTCGGAGCGCGGCGCCGGCAGCAACTGTTGCACCGGTTGAAGGACTACTTCATCGGCCGGCGACCCGGTAAGTACAACTCTGCCACTCAGAAAATTGAACACGTCAGGACTCCTGCGAAATACGGTTAGTTGGCAAGAGTGCCGAAAAATCGATTGCACGCACGCTGGTGTGCCGAGCCAGCCGTTCGTGGTGGTCTGTTGCGTCCTTGGCCAGCGCATCTACCGAATGCGCATATTCGATCAGCCCTTCGGCCATCAGCCATTCGTTTTCCTGCACCTTGATGAGCTGCAGCGCCGCCTCTTGTTTGGCTTCCAGCGACTCGCTCCACCCGGTTTTGAAATCCACTAGGTAGGCAACGATAGCAGGCACGAGGTTCTGCAAGTGATAACTGCACAGCCCGAAACCGATGGCCGACAGCACGCAGGATATATAGGGTGCTGCCACCCCGGTTAGAGGAATCAGTTGCGACTCGATCATCGGTTCCAGGCCGTCCCAGAGCACCAGCGTGCCGCTGACGACTACGGTCTCGACGATCTTCTGGATCAACTCTTCCCGGCTCATCGACTGCGCGCCTTTGTACAGTTGCCAGGCGCCGTGAGCGAGGTCGAAGAGGTTGCGGGCGAGGTTGTAGACTTGGCGAATCGCCTTGGACAAGGCATTGACGATGAATTCGACGATGCCGTTGAGCAGCTTCAGGGGCGCCTCGATGATTTTCTCGATCACCGCCCAGATCTTTTTGAGGAAGCGCTCCACGCGCTGTTTCAGGCGAGCAGCGCCACCCATGAATACGTCGACCAGTTCGTCTTTAACGGCCATGATTGCGGCTGAAGTCAATTGTTCCAGCAATTGCCAGCCTGAGTTTTTCAGCGCCTCTTTGCCAGCACCCAGAGCGACGTCAGCGGCATTGCCCAGGGTGTCTTTGAGCTTCTTAGCTTCGATGTTGCTGCGGGTGCCTTGCTCCTGATGCAGTTCCTGGCGCTTGTTGATGGGCGGGTTTTCGGTCTTGATAAGGTGTGCTTCCAAGGCAGCAGCTGTTTCGGCCGAGTCCATGGTCACGAATTTCACCTTGCATCCTGCTTCGAGTTGCTCGGAAAGCTTGTACGGTTCGCCCTGTTTGTTGCCATTGCGATGGTCGTTCAGGTGTCCGTCCTGCCAACGCTGTCGCATGTTGGTGCTATCGCCGATGTAGGCCAGCTGGCCGCTCGCGTCATACACCACATAAACGCCGGGCTTCTCGGGCAGTTGGCTGGTGCTGGAGGTATCGGCAGCGCTGAGATCGATCTCTCCATCGAACTGCAAGGTAGAAAGTGAACCGATTCCCGCTGACAAGCTTTTCAGCAGAATCTCCTTCCACGCTACCCCGCGATTGGCAACATCCATCGCACTCTGCGCCGATGTGGCGGCAAGGGTGTCCTTGCCGGCCTGCAACGGGTCGGCGGTCTTAGCGTTCGGGCGGGAGTTCTTCTTGTTGCGAAAGCCGGCGATCAGTTTTCGATTGGTGTTCTCGATCGCGCGATCAACGATAAGGTTTGCCAATGGAGAGAGCGACTGTTGTTCGTAAAGTGGGCCCATGATTCCTTCTCGAAAAAGCTTTTCTGTTTGGGGGCGAACTGCTGATACGGAAGCTATCAAAGTGACACTATTGGTTCCACCTGATAGTGATGTGCTTGAAAAAAGAAGTGTTCAGGGTGCTGCCAACGAGGTCAGAACCGTCAGGAGTTTTCCTAACATGGATGCTCACACCAACGAAAACCTGCTCGACCTGATCAATAGCCAGTGCGAGACCCCAGTACCATATCGCGAGGGCTGTATCTTCTTCCCGCCACTTGAATTCGTATTCGAATTGCTTGGCATGAGTTGCCCAAGCAGCGCTACGAGCAAAATCATCAGTCCGGCTGGCCAATCTTGAAGCGCTGGCCAATGCCTGCTGATGGTCATGCTGGGCGCTCCAGGCTCCCGCGAGCGGATGCTGCAACTGCTGGCCGAGAATGATCTGGTCGCGTGCAACTGATAGAGTCGCTCCTGAACTCTTAGGCATCTATGGCCGTTAGCTGCCCTCCAGAACGGCAGCTATGGGTCGAAAGCTGTCAGTCGCGACCGGCCGCTAACGACCCATAGCCGCCTTTCATCAACGGTTGTAAGCGGTGACCAATAAGCAAAAATGGCACCGACTCAGGAACTGGCTAGCGCCATTTGCTGAGGCTTTGACTAAATAGCAGATCTATGAGTTGTCCGACCATGATCACAAACCAGCTAAGGGACTAGAATGAGCGATTTCGAGACCATTAATAGTGTTGGCGCGTTCTTGCGAATTGTTAAGCATTTCTATCCGAAAAATGAGCCCGCATTTTTTCGAGGACAAGGCTCCAGCAAGCATGACGTGAATGCCTCATTCTACCGTCTGCTTGAAAAAAATGATTATACATCCTTCGACACTACCTACCCCTACCAGCTAGCCAGGGCGTTGTTCAATGAGTTTAAGAAAAATATGCCGACTTACGAGGAGGTGCATTCTCTAAAGAGTTACAAGTTAAACGATCTTGATCTGATGATGGTTGCTCAGCACTATGGTCTCGAGACCCGTCTGGTTGACTGGAGTAAAAACCCGCTCGTTGCGCTCTATTTTGCAACGGAAAGGGCAAAAGAAGATCGCGACTGTTCGGTCTTCATGTACTACAATACGCCCGACAACATAACCATTTCGATAGCCAATAGTGACACGTTCACTGCCTCGGTTCGAGACGAGCAGGTTAGGCTGCAAGAGATTAGGAAGCTGGTGGACGATCGGTTTAACTCTGCCATTGATTATCAGCTCTTGGATGCCATCCACGGCATCGTTGACAAATCTACTTCGCCTGAATTTCTTATCCCTCCCGTAAAAATAAATCCAGATTTAATTGCACTCAACTTCATGCAGATTGCTGGAACGCTGCAAGGAAAGCCAGCTCATAAAATGAGAAATTTTCTAGATAAAGAGGTCGTAAACTCGGTTGCCCCACTAAGTGCGGTCACCATTCATAGCTCAACTAACTATATTATTGAGCCGTTGCCGCTGAATCCTCGAATCAAGAATCAACAAGGTGTGTTTCTGTTCTCCAAAGATATTACGCAGCCTGTTTTCAGGGCTATGGACTTTACGTGCCAGAACACCATCGTGTCCGCTGACCCAGTCAGTCTCGCCGAGAAGGATGGCAGTATGGGGGTTTTGAGAATCGATATTCCTGGGGCCTTGGGCATCGAGATACAGCGGGAGCTTAATCTGTACGGAGTCACGAAAGATTTCATCTATCCGGAGCTGACTTCCTTTACCGAAGTAATGCGCAATCGAATCGTCGATAAGACCAATAGCGCGATGCGTAGGGTAGTGTATTGAATATTGCCGATTAAACATTCTGGCGATGCCAGATGGCTTTTTCGCATTACTCTTTTTGGCCGCTAGCTGCCCGGGGTAAAGGGCAGCTAATTGGGCGACTTTGGCATCTTCTGGCAGAGAGATTGATAGTGGCAATATTTTCGTCAGCACACTGCGGTGGCGCTGTCATCGAGATTTTTAACTGCTATTGGATGTTCAGGTAGCATCCCGTTTATGATGGGAGACAATGCGCGGTTTAGTTAACGGTAATTTGGAAGGAGAATTTGCAATTACTTAGTTTTCGAATTTTTTAGTGAAAACGCTCGCTTAGATAACGTATCTGTCATACGTTATTGGTAATAATCAAACTCTAGTCAGTTAGCATTTTTATGAAAGATAAAAAGTCGACTTATCAAGCCCTCTTTCCACCACAGCCACAGTGGCTAGGAAATTCACAGGGATGTCCGCCCTTTGACGTATTGAACTCAATGCTTTACGAAGCGGTTGCCGCCCAGCCCAGCAATAGCGACAAAGCGCAGATAATTGGCAAGCTCATGCTCATAGGTCGTACTTATTCTGCCTCGGTAGAGCGTAGGAAAACCCGAGGGCACATCAAGGACGAACGGCAGGCCCTTGAAGTTATTATCGAAGCCTCCGAGTATATTGCGGAGTCGAGATGCGCTGCTATGCTGGCATCAATTGGAATGAGCGACAGGCTTACGAGGGATCGTTTGCCAGAAGTCGTTGCAATTCACCTAGAGTGTTGTCGCGCACTTTCCAAGGCTAACAACCGGGAAAACAGCAGTCTCGCTTCGAAATATCTCCATTTCCATCGTCCGGAGTTTTTTCCCATCGTAGATTCGTATGTTCGTGAAGGCTGGTCGTGGGTTATGGATGAATTGGGGCAAACCTACAGAGGTTGGCGAGTTTTTGGAAAAGTTGATCGCTATGGCGATTGGTGCACTCGCGTTCTCGATCTACGCGAATTGATCGAGAACCTCCATGAGGGCGCTGTGAGCCTTAGGCAAATCGATAATTATTTGTTATCGATAATGTCATTGGATGGCCAAGGAGGGTGGGGGCTGCCTCGTTTGCCTGGATAGAGCGAATGTGCTGAACAGGTTTCGGCCGGTTCGTACTCCTCTGGAGTCTTCGACAGTGATCAGCTGAGCGCGAAACTCATTGGTCAAAGCCTGTTAACCACTAGCCTTTAACGGCAGCTTGGGGTCGATAGTGGCCTGTCGTGAATGGCTGCAATCGACCCATACCTGCGTCTCGCGAAGGGTAGCAATCGGCCAAAAGCGGTTACTAATGCCACGCTCTTCGGCAAATTTGGAGCTCAGCGGAAAATTTGTCCGACAGCAGCGCTTTGTTAAATGCGACTTTTGATACTGGGTAGTTCACCCTTGTAGTACTCCGCGATTAGATCTTCTCTGGAAGCTGGGAGGGTTATAAATGGCTTGTCTTTAAGTGCGCCTGGAGGCGCAAATAACACAGCCGCACCGCAACCTCTCATTTCGAAGAGCTCTAATTGCAATAGGAAAGCCCGGAAAACATATTGAGGCATACCTCTAACGCACCATTGATTAGCGCTAAGTTGCGCTTCTTTAAAAGCCCGTTCGGCATGGTATTTTGAGAAAAAAAGCAGCATTTCCGGCCGATTAGTTGTTGGGTGCGGATAAGCAAAGAAACTACCAGCAACTCGACCATCTCTTTTTTCCATGATGGTCCAGAACGGCTCCCCGACTGTATTTTCATCGGGTAGCGCTACAGCTTTAAGCCTTTCTGCGAGCAACTCGTTAAATCTCGGTAGGTCGTCAACCGTGAGAAGCATAACATCGTTGTCTTCGGCAATTTCGTAAGCAAGCTTCTGATACCCAAGCCTAGAGACCATCACTTTCTGGATGTTTCCAGCGTTAGCAGGTTTTCCAAAAAATTTGGCCACATGCCCATTATCAACTGGTCGCCCGTGATCTTTGCATTCAATTGCGACCTTATGAATAATTCCTGCTTTCTCAAATTGATAGTAAACATCTACTTGGTGAGAGCGACCAAGCTTATCAAAAATTCGAACATCTTGACCAACTACAATGCCTTCATCTTTCATGTTGAGAAGAAAGGAATAAACCTGCCGGACATGCTTTTCTAATTCTATTCCGGAGTTCATGATTTCGTTAAGAATTTAAAGTTTGGTTAAGGGGCAGGCTTTAGCCCGTCCCAGTGAGCGAAGCGAGCGATTTGAACCACTTGTTAGGCCTGCTACGGTATAGGAAATCCGTTTGGATTGCGCTCAATGACCTCAATTGCTTTAGAAATGTCATAACCCATAAGAAATCCAGTGTTATATGCCACGGTCATTTCTATGTGATCTCCACTTTGGTCAATCACCCTCTCAAATTCGATTCTGAACTTTGAGACGACGCCAGCAATTTTGTATTCGGTTTTTCCTGGGGGTTGAAAGACAATTGGGCCACCAGAGAAGCCTGGGTTGTTTAGTGCATCAACATATAACCGAGGAATTCCGTCATCTCCAACAAAAGACGAGGAGAGAATTCCTTTTTTAACGAAAGGACATGGCCGTCCGTTCATGGCTTTACCTGCGTCTGTCCACATTTTGTAGGGATAGCCTACAAAAAATACGTCTTGGCTGATCACAACGCCATCTGAGCTTGGCTCTAGAGGTAAATCCCCCGTGCAAAGAATTTGGTTAGCTCTAAAAACTGCTATGTCCGTCTCACCTCTACACAATCCAATTAGCTCTACTGGCATATCAACCCATCTACGATCAAAAAAGAATTTTATTGTTTCTTGTTTCTCCGCGTTAATCAGGTGTTTGGCGGTTACAAGGTACTGCTTGCCACCGTGGTCAATGGCAAATGCGGTTCCATAATCTGCCGCTTTGATGAAGAAAACTCGATTGTAGATGTTAGCGGTAATCATGGGGCGGCCTAACTATAAATAGACACCAATTGGTGGATAAAATTCTATTGAAGGCGCGCTGACAGCATCTACGATGCGCTTTCTTCGCCGACACTGAAGTTATGCTCCAACCCGGCAAGGCCTTTTGCCAGCGTGTTGGCCGGATTGCACATTAGCTTTCAGACTGGGTACTAGACAAGGGGGTCGGCTCCATGCAGGAATCATTGAGGGGATTGCCACGCAATGGGGGATTTCCTCAGCTTTCTTAGACGCCCTTGAATGGCTGCTTTTGGCCGATTTCTGCCCGTCGCCACCGGCAGCCATGGGTCGGCTTCTGCCGCTCGCGAATAACTGCTTTGGGTTGTATAGCCCCTGCCCCGGCGTCAAACCATTACCTCGAATCAGCGACGCATGCCATTTCAGTTTCCTGTCGCAGTGCAAGCCCGGCGCGCAGGCATTGCTCGAAAAAGAAGTGCCAGGCGATGGCATCATCGGCGTGGAGGGTGACAGTGGTCGCCTACGCGGGTTAATCCACCAGCAGATTACCTCGCTGATCAGCGAATTTCTGGTGCAGTCATCTGGCTACAAAGCGTGTCGGCCCAGGCGCAGCTCCTGCGCGGCAAGCCTGAAAAACCATTGTCAGTGCGCATCATCATGCCGGCACGTGAACCTATCTGGCGTGTTGCGATCTGAAGGATCCGCAGGGCATGCGCGACTGCTTTGCGCCGGGCCCGGTGCTTATCGACTACGGCCGGATCGGTGTGTTCGAAGACCGCGACCAACTCGTGGCGATTTTCCAACAGCTCGGCTGCCATCCGCATGTCGTCGAGATGCACCATGGCGTCAACCCGCAGATCGATGTGCTTGATGACGAGCACGCCCGTGGCACCTGGGGTTTGCATTACCAGATGATCGACACGCAATCGCGGGCTATCACCCAGCTTGGCGCGCACTATGACGACGAGTACCGCAAGATCAACGGTCATTGGAAGATCAGCGCCACGCGCTGCGTGGTGACATCCACGCTGATCGCCAGCTATGAGCAGACCGAGCCCGGTGTGCGCTTCGCCGGTGTTCAGGCGAGTGCCACAGAAATGGGAGCACCTGCAGATGAGTAACGATCACAGCCAATTGGTCGCGGTTGTAACAGGCGCGTCGCGTGGTGCTGGCAAAGGCATTGCTCTGGCACTCGGCGCGGCGGGCGCGACGGTATACGTGACCGGCCGCTCGCAGAACGAGGGCGATGCGCCGTTGCCAGGCTCGATCCACGAGACGGCGCGCCAAATCGATGCGTTAGGCGGCAAGGGCATCGCCGTCGCGTGCGATCACGCCGATGATGAGCAGGTGCGCAGCCTCTTCGAGCAGGTCGAGCGCGAGAGCGGGCGGCTCGACATCCTTGTCAATAACGCGACGTTTCTACACGATCAACTGATAAACCCCGGACCGTTCTGGGAGAAGCCGCTCGATCTGGTCAAGATCCTCGACGTCGGTTTACGCTCCGCCTATGTGGTGAGCTGGTATGCGGCTCCGCTGATGGCCAAGCATCGTGGCGGACTGATCGTGTTCACCTCGTCATTTGGCTCGAACTGCTACATGCACGGCGCAGCCTATGGCGCGCAGAAGGCCGGTGTCGACAAATTCGCCAAAGACATGGCCGTGGACTTTCGCCCCTACGATGTCGCGGTGGTGTCCATCTGGATGGGTCCGCTGCGCACGGAGCGCACGACACGCGCATTGCAAGAGCACCCGGATCGCTACGAGGAATTTTCGTTCGTCATGGAAAGCCCGGAGTTTACTGGCAAGGTCATTCACGCGCTGTATTGCGACCCTGACCGAATGACGCACTCCGGACAGGTCCTCATCGGGGCAGAAGTTGCGGTGAAGTACGGCATTGTCGACCTGGATGGCCAACAGCCTCCGTCCTATCGCGACATGCTGGGCAGTCCAGTGCAGGCTCATCCGGCGATTGTCGAGTAGCGAGGCCGCCGATAGCAGCTTGAGACCGTAAACGTCGGCTCGACGGGATGCGGAAGAGATCGCCGTAGATGTCGATCTTTAGCGAGATCGCGGGACCTTCAAGCGACTCAGGGTTCGCCATGCATATTTGCAAGGCAAGCTCCAGGGTGCTGGGGCCATGCTGAATGGCCTCGCCCGGAGGCTATGGCGTCGAGGCATGCTCAGGGACAGACAGGTGAGGAATAGTCTGTCCGTTGGCAATGGCACTGGCTTCAAGCTTCGCACGCTCCGCGTCCAAAAAAACATACGCGGCTTGCAGGGTGGTGATCTTCGCTTGAATTTCGGCCATCTTGCTGGCGACCAAGGCCGCGCCTTGAGCGCAATCGATCGTATTGCCCCGCTTGGCCGCGAGGATGTCGCCGATCTCAGCGAGTGAAAACCCTCCGCTCTGGGCACTCTGAATGAATGCCAAATCAACAACGGTCTGATCGCTGTAGCTGCGGTAGTTGTTGGCCTGTCGATGGGCCACGATCAGCCCGAGCTGTTCGTAATAGCGCAATGCATGGCGCCCGACGCCACTGCGGCGCTCCAACTCCCCAATGTTCACATTAAAAACTCCTTGACTGTAGAGCAGGCTCTACACCTTAGCCTGCGCCAATCATCCAAACAAGGAGTCAGGCATGAGCGTTGAATGCTTCGTCACAGGCGGCAGTGGGTTTGTGGGTCAACATTTACTGGCGCGTCTTACTGCCACAGGGCACAAGACTTGGGTGCTTATGCGCAGCCCTGAAAACATTGAGCGCCTCAGAGAGCAGGTAGGCCGACTGGGCGGTAACCCTGCGTATATCCATGCCGTTGAGGGCGATATCAGCAGAGAGGGGCTTGGGCTCAGCGAGGCAGACAGGCAGCGCGTGTCTTCGGCCGCTGTGGTTTTCCACCTCGCGGCGCAATTTACCTGGGGGCTTACAATGGAACGCGCCCGCACAGTCAATGTGCAAGGGGCGCTGAACGTCGCCAGGCTTGCGGCGAGCCAGCGTATCCGATTGCTGATGGTGGGCGGCTTTATGCTGCAGAACCTTACCCACCTTGCCAGTATCGGGGTTGATAATGAGCACCCTGAAAACACACATTGGCCCGCAGTCTACAGCCGTGTAGGTGGCTACGAAGGCAGCAAGCTCGAGTCCCATTTCGCAGTCATTCGTTACATGCAGGAAGCGGGCGCGGATTACACGATCGTTCATCCTGCTACGGTGTGTGGCCACAGCGAGAGTGGGCACATCCTGGAAGGGCAACCGCTGGCCGAACTCGTTCGAAATCTGGCACAAGGCCGGTTCAAAGCTGTCCCCGGTTCCGCCGGGCACTGGTTGCCATTGGTCAGCGTCGATTACCTGGTGACGATGATAACCCGCGTGGCGTTCGACCCTTCGATGGCCAACCGGCAGGTTCTGGCGCTCGATGAGCGCACACCGAACTTGCAGGGGATGCTTCAGCAGGTCGCAATAACGCTGAAGGTCAAGGCACCCCGCCGCCATGTAGCGATAGGGGTGCTCAGGTGGCTTTTGACGATTCCCGGACTGGCAGCCCGACTCGCGATCAGCGCCGAGTCACTGAACTTTATTCAGACGCAGCGCTTCGACATGAGCCATAGCAAGCAACTGGAAAGGAAGTATCAGTTAACACATCCCGACCTGGCGCGAACGTTGGAAAAGACAGTGCGCTACGTCGAGGGTTACCTGCCCAATTGAGCCAACCACGTCAGGCAATCTTCGATGAAGTAGCAAATTCCCTATGCTGTACTGCACGCGATCGGAGGCGCAGATGGCGTTCCTGTAAGGCGTTGTGACGGCCGGCCAGGCGCGCCTCCAGCAACAACAGACTGATGCTAAACGGCGTGACCGTGGCGCTGACCAACCCCAAGGCGATCCTGTTCTTCGCAGCGTTCCTGCCGCAATTCATCCGCTCGGGAAGTGACTCGAACGCACAGTTGAGCATTCTCGTGCTGACCTTCGCGGCCTGCTCGATCGCCTCCCATGCCTTCTATGTGGCCCTGGCCCAGGTGCTGCGGCGCAAGCTCGCCTCGCCGAACCGTGCGCGGTTGATGAACCGGCTGTTCGGCGCCTCGTTCGTGGCGCTGGGGGCGAGCCTGTTTACCGTTCAGGCCAAGGTTGCCTGAGTGACGGTCATCACTGCTTGGTCCGCAAGGGAGGTAGCCATTTTTTGGCTTCAGGCTGAACAACGGCTATTGCTTGTGAACTGTCGATGGTGGATGAGCGCTTTCACCATCGAGGGCACTCAATTACCCCAGTAACATGGCACGGGCTGCGCCCGTGTTCGCGGGTAAACCCGCTCCCACAGTGAATGTGCAACGGCTGAGGCCAACACTATCCTGTGGGCGGGCTTCGCCCGTGATGGCATCGGTGTGGTGCCAGTACCTTCGCGGTGTTTGTATCGCAGGCAAGCCTGCTTGTATGAATCACCCACCGGACTGCAGTCCATCTTGTGGGAGCGGGCTTGCCCGCGATGGTATCGGCGTGGTCTCAGTAAATTCGCGGTGCTTGTATCGCATCATACAGCGGCCGATTTCAGCAGCCCAACCCTCGTTCAGCAGGTGCTTTAATTCGTGCCTGTTACTTCGTGTCATGGCGGTTGTGCGCGGGGCGCCTTCGGGTGCGCTGGGGTCCTTGAGTCCCGGTCTACCAATCCGCGTACAACTGCCACCCTTATCGGCTACCAAGGACGTTCGCGTCAGCTCACGCACATCTGCGCTTGAATCCACACATCAACCCCGTTAACCCCCCTGCGTTGCTGCCAATCCAGCGACCGGGTTTAGCAGCCCGCCCAATGATCAAGGTGCATACAGCGCCCATTACTCGTTCAGCAGACGATTTGATTCGTGACTGTTGTCTTGTGTTATGGCGGTTGTGCGCGGGGCGCCTTCGTGCGCGCCGGGTTCCTTGATCCCTGGTCTGCTAACCCGCGTACAGCTGCCACCCTTATCGTTTAGCAGCGATGGGTAGTAGCTCCACTGATCAAGGAGCGTCACCATGACCAAGATAGTCCCCGATCCCCCACCCACCAACATCCTGAAAACCACCGCCTGCGCCACCTTCGGTTCCTGCGAAGACAGCCACGATCCGCTGTTAAGTGTTCGCGCCGGGCTTAACGTCGAAGACGTGCTGATCCACCTCACCATCCTGCTACGTTCCGCCTACGCCACCAATGAACAAGCCTGTCTGGTGGTCGACAGCGAAACCCGGCATCTGCTCTGGTCCACCCGCACGGCCGTTGATATGGCTCAAGGGCTGGCGCAGGCGTTGCTCGGTGGTATGGAGGCCGACCGTTCAAGGCCGGAAACGCGCTAACGGTAAAACGGGCAGTGGCGCTCGCCCTGCCCGCTTTTCAGGCCACGGCAGGTTCTGCGCCCAGGCCTTTACACCTGTCGAGATCAACCTGCATCACACACTCAGTACGCCCCTCTAAAGGTCAGCGTAAAACTGCGCGGCTCACCATAGAAGTTGTAGATATTGGGGGTACCGACTGAGGCGTAGTAGGTGCGGTCCAGCAGGTTGTTGATGTGCAGATCGACGCTGTGCTGCTTGTCCAGTTGGTAGCCGATACGGCCGTTGACCACGGCATAACCACTGTTCACCAGTTCGTCGCGCCAGCCCCGGGAACTCTGTGTGGCACCATTGGCCAGTACTCCAAGGCCGACACTGAACCCCGCCAGGGCGCTCTGCTCGTCAAAGCGGTAGTTGCTCCACAGCTTGAGCTGGTCCTTGGGCGTCTGGATCGAGTAGGTTCGCCCCTGGTTCTCACGGGCTTGCAGGTAGCGCGTCTCCAGGCGGGTGTAACCTGCCGACAGGTCGAGCCCAGCGGCGGGCTTGCCAGTGACTTCCAGCTCCCAGCCCTCGCTCTCTACTTCGCCGGCGTTCAGGTAGTAGTTGTCGTTTGGATAAGCCGGATCGGCGTAGGCACGGTTCTCGTCGCGCAAATTGAACCAGGCCAACGACAGCCCCAGGCGCCCTTCCAGCCATTCGGTTTTGCTGCCGACTTCATACTGGCGCCCTTCACGCGGCTTGAGCACACTGCCATCCGCCTTCAGTTGGGTCTGCGGTACGAAAATGTCGGTATAGCTGGCGTACAGGGTGATGTTCGGGTTCAACTCGTACAGCACGCCACCGTAAGGGCTGACCTGCTGATCGGCTTCAGCTCCGTCTCGCCAGTCCGTGGCATTGGATGGCGCAACGTCGCGGGTACGGCTGCGGAAGGTCGTGGTGCGAGCCCCCAGCACCAGCGTCAACGGATCGGCAAGGCTAATGTTCAGCCGGGAATAGAGACCGTACTGTTCGGTTTCACTCTCTCTGCCCGAGGTGTACGCAATCGTCGGTTCGGGCAGGTCGTCAAGCCCGTCAAAGGTTGTGCTCCCCCCCACACCACGCCCCGAGCGGCCACGGCTGTTGTACACCTCAGCGTTGGCCCCCAGCAGCAGGTTGTGGGTACGCCCCAGCAACGCGAACGGCCCGCTCAAGAACACGTCCATGCCTTCGCGGGTGTAGTTGTAGGCACCTTGCATGCTGCTGTAGCGGAGGGTATCGGTCAGCGGCGCCAGGCCCGATGAGGCATAGGCGTACTTGTAGTTCTGGTACTGTTCCCGCCGGTTGAACGCGCCCTTGAGTACCCATTCGTTGTCGAAACGATGTTCAAGGCTGGCCGACCACTCATGGGTGTCGTAACTCAGCCGTCCCCAGTCAGGGGCATGGAAGGTTGAGCGTGACACATCCAACAACCTGTAGTGCCCCTTGGCGTCCACCAGGTCATATGCCGGTAACCCGGACCAGGGCGCCTGCACCTGCTGCTCTTGGGTGCTGTAGGAAACGTCCAGTGTGGTCTGCGGATTCAGGTCGTAAGCAAGGGCGGCCATCCCCAACCATTTGTCACTGCTGGTTCGATCGTAGAAGTACTGGCGATCCTCGCTCGACAGCACCAGGCGACCGCGCAAGCTGCCGCTGTCATTCAGCGGCCCGCTGATATCGCCCTCACGGCGGTAGGTATCCCAGGAGCCGGCAGAGAGCGCCCAGTTGGCGGCGAAATGATCCAGGGGCCGTTTCTTGACCAGATTGACCACACCGCCAGGCTCACCCGCGCCCTGCAGCAGGCCGGAAGGCCCCCGGAGCACTTCGATGCGCTCGTACAGCGGCAGGTCGAACTGGTTGGAAGGGGTCATACCGTTGTAGGAAGGCACACCGTCGTACATCACGCCCAACGCATAACCACGGGACAAATACTGGTAGCTCAAGGTGTCATTGGCGATGAGGGTGACGCCGGTCACTTGCTGCATGGCGTCGGGGACACTGACCATGCCCTGGTCGTCCATCTGCTGACGCGTCACCACACTGACCGACTGAGGAACCTCTCGTGGGCTGAGCGGGGTTTTATTGAATCCACTGACGGTTTCGGCTTTATAGCCGGGCTCACGTTGGCCGACGACGGTGGTTTCCGGCAAGGCCAGTGGTTGCTCGGCAGCGTTGCTGAACACGCTGATCAATACCAGGGACCAGCCCAGTGGCGCAGGGCCAGGACGTTGTTTTAAAACCATGAAGGTGCTCGCTCGATAATCTGGCGGCAGCCGTCCGACATGCTCCACAAAGCCCTGATAAAGCGCTCTGGATGGCGCCAGCGACTACCCTGTCAACGGACGGCGCGACTCTAGTGCCTCAGGGCTTGCTGCTAAAACTGCGACAGCCCGCCGCACGGCTTGGCCGTGTTGGCCAGCACGCGCGGACGGCTTGCTGCCCTCACGTTTATTGACCGCTCACGGCAGCCGTGCGTAAACGAGCTGCGTCGTACTGTCGCGGGCCGGACGTCCTGCTGAGTGCAACCTGCGCAGGCAATGACGGCTCAGTGCTTGTGCTTCCAGGGGTCGGAAAAGCGCGGGTCTTTGAGCAGCGTTTCATCCGTCAGGGCCTGCAGAAACGCGAGTAGATCCCCCTTTTCCTCATCGCTGAGGTCGAGCCTGGCTATCAGGCCGCTCTTGTGCGGATTGAGCCGTCCATCTCCCTGATTGGGGCCAAAACGAATCACCCTACCGCCCGCAGAATAAAAGTCGATCACCTCCTCCAGGCTAGCGATGCTGCCATCGTGCATGTAAGGCCCGGTGACGGCTACGTTGCGCAAGCCAGGCGCACGAAAGGCGCCCATGTCCTCGGGCTTGCCGGTGCTTTCGTACAGACCGCGGTTGGGAAAAGGGAAACCACCGGCGGTGTCGATGTTGTAGAGCCCGGTGTTGTGAAACGGCGTTTCCACCACACGGCTCCTGGCATGTACCACCTGATCGTTGAAATTGAAGCTGCCATGACAGTGATGGCATTCCGCTCGCTCACCGAAAAACAGCGTCATGCCACGTTGCTCTGCGGCGCTCAGGGCCTGCTTACCCTGCAGATAACGGTCATAGCGGCTGTCCGCCGAGACAATGCTGCGCTGGAACGCTGAAATCGCCTTGATGATCGAGGCCATGCTCAGCGGTGCTGCCTGCTCTGGAAAGGCCTGCCGGAACAGGGGCAGGTACAGCGGATCGTCACGCAGGCGCTGAAGGATCTGTGCACGATTGTTGTCATTGACACCCATCTCGATCGGATCATCGCCAAACAGCGGTATTTCCATCTGTCGCTCCAGCGACACGATCGCAGGCGCAGCCCAGTTGTAGGTGGCATTCCAGGCACTGTTGGCCAGGCTGGGCGCATTTCGGTGGGTCAACTGCCCGGCCATGCCCTCCGAGCGCGCCCGGCCATCGGTAAAGGCTCGATCGGGATGGTGGCAAGAGGCGCATGAACGGCTGCCGTCGGCAGACAACCGGGTGTCGAAGAACAACCACCGCCCCAACTCGACTTTGGCCGTCGACATCGGATTATCTGCAGGTACCCGAGGCTCCGGCACATGGGAAGGCAGGTTCCATGACCAGGTTTGCGCCATCACCGGCAGCGCTGCGCCGATGCCGACAAGTACGCCCAGACACATCGCCAGCCGGCGCGCACTCATGGCTTGGGCTGTGCCCTGAAGGCAGATAGTGCTCCTGACTCCCGCGACACACCCAGGTGTTCAAGTAACGCCACGCATTCAGGATCGTCGGGGCCGCTCATGCAACCCACGGCCCCACCCTCATCACTGGACAGCTGGCTGCCTTGAAACAGGGTGGCCAGGTCCAGTGTGACCACCTGTTTACTCGGCTCAAAGCCCTTCATGCGTAATAAAACACGGTTGCCACGCGGGCAAGACACGCTCTCCCCGGTAACCGGGTTGCCCGTGCAACCGGTCGAGCCCAGGTGTAGATACCAGGTGGCGGCTTTCGAACCATCGGCCCTGGTCACCCCTCCTTCGGGATCGACCTCGATCTTGGCGAACTTGCGCCCGACCTGCCAACTCCAGCCCATGGCCGCCAGGTCCAGCGGCGGGCCTTGCAGTTCAGTGCTGGTGTGATTGAGGGCCTCTGGCACGCCCACTGTAAAGGCCAGCCCGGTGTAGTGCCCGGCAGGTACCGTGCCCACAACCGTGGTGTTGGTGCCGGGCGTACCGCCACTGCAATGGCCGGTACCGTCCTCAAAGTCGAGCAAGGCAACCTGAGCGTTTTGCCACTCATTGAGGCTTAATCGCAGCGGTACTTGCCGCCCGGTTTCATCGATCAATGCAACGTCTTGGACATAGAAGCGTGCATCATGTAACCACACGCGTTTTTGATCGCGCCCCAAAGGCCCGAACATCGCCCCGCAGTGCACTGGCCGCCCAGCAGCCATCAGTGAAAAACCAATGGTCACGGGTTGTACATCTGCAGTTTCCGGCTTATTGCCCGCGCAACCTGCCAGCCACGCCAGCACGACGAAAACAACACTCAACGTTAACGAACGCATCAGGTGTGGCTCCTGGAACATAAAAAATGCCAGGGTCATTACAGCCCCCTGACATTCAGTGCCGCGGCGTACCCTGCCAAGAGCAATCAACGCGTCGTCCAGGACTCTAGCATGAGGCTGCCTTGGCGCTGACCTGCGACATCCCGCCACGGCCAAGCCATGCCAGGGCCTCCCCGGCGGGCCGCTTTATGGGCGGCTGCCAGGGATGCGGCAGCCTGTCGCACAAAGCCGACAGGCTGGCTTGCCACCGACGCGCCCGGCAAGCGCTACTCAGGGTACCGGCAACCACCTGCGAAACCCCGTGCCGCCCTTGCCTGTCAGTGGGCACCAGGCAAAGTCCCACGGCACTGGAGGGAGTTCTTCCTGCTCCACATCGGGCGCGAGCATCGGACGAGGCGCCACCTTCCAATCGAAGAGCATCTGCGGTGAACCTTGCCAGGCCAAGACCAACCCGCGCGCCAGACTGTCATCGGTAGTGATCCAACGCGCCGCCGCAGCACTCATGAACGACTCGATGTGCGCATCGTTGATCCGTGCCCGGTAGCTGGAGCCAAGCAGCCAACGACATACGCTCAGGTAATACGTCCAGTTCAGTGGCGGATGATTGCGGTACGCCCAGGTCATGAAACCACGAAAGATATTCAGACCATCCGGAGGGTCGAGCTTAAGCAGCGCCGGGCACACATCGAACAACGTGTGCCAGTACGGCAGCAAACGGGCATCCAGGTGCACGAAGCTGCGTGCGTTGCTGGGGTAGTCGGGAAACGGCAGCAGAAAATCCCCTTTTTTCCCCAGTCGGGAAGCCTTGCTGACCAATCGCGAGGCGCCTGACGGAACCGCTAGCGCTCGCATATGAGCCTCCCCAATGGGCGATTCAAACCTTCAATACCACGCGCCATGTTGCGCTCCTTACCCTGTCACCATTAACCATGGGCACACCCGATTCGGGTGTGCAGAAAATGCCGGTCATGCGTGACGAGCAGGAGACGCTCGGGGGTTGATCGACGGCCAGCGGGCACGGGGCGATAACCAGAACAATGACTGCGTGAACGGCCGCGGTGACGTCGCGATAACACCGATCAGCGCCATCGACGCTGGCGGAATGAATAACGCTTCAAGCGTCTGAGAACAGCAACAATGGACGTGGTCAGCCTTGCCCGCAGAGGATGGCTGCTGTTTGTCGAGCACAAGCGTGGCCTGCTGCACGCTGCCCGCCGAGCAAAAGCTGCCCGTCAGCAACTGCTCAATGCTCAACGCGCCAAAAGCACCGGCCATCGGCAGCGCCATGGCCTTCAGCACAATCGCCAGAAACGCCGCGACCCAGACGTTCTGCTGACTGGCGTTACTCATTCCACCCTGCATGCAACACCCTAAGGATGATGACAATCAAACACCCGCCCCCACGCTGTGGCGCATGGGCGACAGCAAGGCGAACAGCGGACGAAGGCCTGCAGCGGTCACCGGCCAATAAGGCCGTCCGCCTGCGAGCGTTAAATCAGAGGGGATGCGCGAGGATTGGCCGAGGGCCAGGAATAACGCGGGGGCGCCTTGCAGCGTTGCTCACGGCCGGGACGTTGTGTTTGCCCCAGCCGTAGCAACCAGCCGAGGCAGAACAGCATGGCGATGCCAAGGCTTAGCGCAGAGCAAATCGGACACGAAAAACTGGCGCCCCAGCCGCTGGCCGAAGGGTTACTGAGGTCGGTGCTCGGGCTGGGGGCCTTGCCGCCGAGGGAGGCACAGAACTGTCCATCCAAGCCATTGAGTTCCAGCCCCATCACCTGCCCGTGCCCCAAACCGCAGGCAAACACATTGAACAGAACGCTGAAGTACAGCATCCAGGCAATGAGTGGGCGGTCTGAGCGGGCGAGTTTCATGGCGGCGACTTTACCATCGAACCGCAAGAAGGCTGAAGCGCGACTTGGGTCGAACAGACTGGCCAGAAAACCATTGCCGACTATTTTCTATCACGAGCGACATCCCTGTAGGTCTTCGGCAGCTCCCCTGTCCATTGCCGGAACGCCCGAGTGAATGCGGAAGGCTCAGAAAAACCCAGCGCTTGGGAAACAAGACTGATCGACATCGACGTCTGGCTCAAGTAATGGATCGCCATGTCCCGACGCACACCATCCTTGAGCCGTTGAAACTGGCTTCCCTCAGCCGCGAGCTTTCGCCTCAGTGTTCTGTCGGTGAGGTGTAACGCGAGTGCCGCATGCTGAATGGTGGCTTCAGCCAGATTTTCCGAGCGCTCCAGGTAATCCAGCACCCGCCGTGTATAGACGGGGTAATAGGCCGGCCGAGTGAACCAGTCGAATGGCGCTCGCTTCAAATGAACCCTGAGGGCCTCGGGTGTTTGCACCAGCGGCGCCTTGAGTGCCGCCGCATCGAACACCAGGCAGGTCACCGGCTGGTCGAACTTCGCCGGACAGGGAAACATCAAGCGGTACTCTGTCAGGTGTTTGGGGGCCGGATGGTCAAACGCAACATGCTTCAGCGAAATCCGCTGGCCAATCAACCAGCTTGGAAAACGATGCCACAACAGCAGTAGAAAACCTCTGAGCAGGTAGTCCGGGTCTTGAGCCGGATCCTTGAGCCTCATCGAAAAAACCGCTTCATCACCGACGACATCAAGCGCGAGGTGCAAGGAGTCATTCACCACATTGTAGAAGTGGCTCAGCTTGTAATACACCGAGTGCAGGTTACGTGAATGAACGACCTGCTTGGCCATGATGGCGAACACGCCCTGCCGACACCGCTGCGCGCCCATGCCCAGAAACTCGTCATCGGCCAAACGCCAGACCGCTCGCATCAAGCGACTGAATTGATCAGGCGTGATCCGCAGATGGGCATTTTCCAACATGCGTCGATTAAGGCCCGCCTCATTGAGCAGCACCGCCTCGTCAAGCTGAAGGCGGCGCCCGGCGTTCATGAGCATTCGGGCGAAATGAATGGAAATGGAATAGCGCTCTATACCCATCGAAGACATATCCCTGCATCACATCGGCGAAGTCTACCGCTATACCGCTGTCCGTTAATGTCTATTTTTCGACTGGTTTCGTTATTGTCGCCAGGGGCCCTTCCAATGGAAGGTAGCGACCGCCAGCAGAGGCCTGACTGATGCGGGTAAAACGCTGCCATTTCCGACAATTCCCAAGGAACCCGTCCGTGCACGTGCAAGCAGTAAACGCGGTTACAACGCCAGGGACAGCTACTCGTCCGCGCAAGAACTGCAGGCTAAACGCATTGATGTACCCGCGCCAGGCGACATCCGTTGCGCCCAGCGTGCACGCCAACGGCCTGAAGCGCGGCCGATATGCGCCCTCTGCCCTACATAATTACCGGCTCACACTGCCCCCATTAGTGCGGCTTCATGCACCGGGCGCCGGCTGTGGCCAATGCCAGCAAGCCCATGACAGTTGGGGCGAGCGCCCCATCGAATCTGGCCAATTTGGTCGATTATCGGGCGCAGCTCAACGCAAGGCCTGACGCTTCCAATACCCAATACCCAATACCCATGACACGAGCCTGACGTTTGGCCCCTGCAGCGTGAACAGCACGGTCGGCCTGACGCATCGTTTTAAAGAGGATGTCTTAATGAGTGATTACACCCACCCCTATCGCGACAGCGAGTTCGTCCTGCAGCAACTGGTCGAATTTGAAGCCTTGTGTGCATCGGCACATCGGGATGACATCAACGATGAACTGGTGTCCGCGATTCTGGCCGAAGCCGGTCGTCTGGGCTCTGGCGTATTGGCACCGCTCAACAGGATTGGCGACACCCAGGGCGCACGTCTGGGCGAGCACGGCGTTCAGGAAACTCCCGGTTTCGCCGATGCTTATCAGCAGTTCCAGGCCGGCGGCTGGCCTTCGTTGACTGCAGCGGAAATCTGGGGCGGCCAAAACCTGCCAAATGTGATCGGCACTGCCGTCAATGAAATCTGGCATTCGGCCAACATGGCCTTCGCCCTCTGCCCGATGCTGACGCAAGGTGCAATCGAGGCCATCGCCCACCACGGCTCGCCCGCCTTGCGTGATGCCTACCTTGCCCCGTTGGTCAGTGGCGAATGGACCGGCACCATGAACCTCACCGAGCCGGATGCCGGTTCAGACCTGGCCGCGATCAAGAGCCGTGCTATCCCTCAGGGCGACCATTACCTGATCAGCGGGCAGAAAATCTTCATCACTTGGGGCGACCACCAGATGACGGAGAACATCGTCCATCTGGTACTGGCCCGGCTGCCAGATGCACCGGCCGGCGTAAAAGGCATTTCGCTGTTCGTCGTGCCTAAATTCCTGCTTGATGCCCAAGGCAAGCCAGGCGTACTCAACGATGCCCGCTGCATCGCGCTGGAGCACAAGCTGGGCATCCACGGCAGCCCGACCTGTGTCATGAGCTTTGGCGATAACGGTGGCGCCATCGGTTACCTGGTGGGCGAACCACACCAAGGGCTGGCGTGCATGTTCACCATGATGAACCACGCTCGACAAAGCGTTGGCCTGCAAGGCCTGGCCATCTCCGAACGCGCCTACCAACACGCCTTGCAGTACGCCAAGGACCGCCTGCAAGGCACGCGCAAGGACGGTAGCCGCTTCTCGATCATCCACTTCCCGGATGTACGGCGCATGCTGCTTCAGATGAAGGCGTCCATCGAGGCAATGCGAGCCCTGGCACTGGTGGCTGCCGCCGAAGTGGACCGGACCACCTACGCACCTGACGCAGACGCGGCAAAGCTGCATCAAGGTCGCGTCGACCTGCTCACTCCCATCGTCAAGGGGTGGCTGACCGAGATGGCGCAAGAAGTGACCTCCCTCGGCGTGCAGATTCACGGTGGCATGGGCTTCATCGAAGAAACCGGCGCCGCCCAGCATTATCGTGACGCCCGTATCCTGACCATCTATGAAGGCACCACCGGCATCCAGGCACTTGACCTGGTCGGGCGCAAGACACTGCTCAACGAAGGCCAGTTGATCAGCCGTTTGCTGGACGATATCGGCGAAACCGTCGCTGTGCTGCAACGCTCGACGCACCTCGCCAATCAGGCTGCAGCACTGGAAGGTGCCTTGGGCGCTGGCCGGCTGGCCCTGCGCATTCTCCTCGACAATGCGAAAAACGACGCGCACCTGGCAGGTAGCATCAGCGTGAACTTCATGATGCTGTTCGGCTACCTCTGCGGCGGTTGGCTGATGGCTCGCTCGGCCTTGAGCGCACAAGCCCTGCTCGACGCCGGCAGCGGCGATCCTCAGTTCCTGAAAGCCAAGCAGGTCACTGCCGACTTCTATGCCGAACAGCTGCTGCCGCGCGTGCATGCCCTGCTGACCGCCATTGGCAGCGGCAGCAGAAGCATCATGGCCCTGGACGACGAACAATTTTGACTGCGCGTTCATTGACTAGCCCCCAGTAACGACTGGCACTGCGAACCACTGCGGTGGCCTTTAACGGTCACCGCACGTTTGCAACACACGTTTGCCCCAAAACATAGCGATACCCGCCTTGATCGTGTCGGCCTCCCCTTCTGCCCACCCCCAAGAACAATCAGGCGAGCAGCGCTTCGCAACGGCCCAGCTGAGTAATGACGCGCGTACCCACTGGGCGTTTGATGCCCGGTAGCCCGTCCATTTCTCCCCTATTTGAGGTTTTCCCCATGCACGCTTCGCGTATTCGACTGGCTTCCCTGCACGACAAAATCATGAGTGCGACGCAGGCAGCACGGCTCATCAAAGACGGCATGACTATCGGCATGAGTGGCTTTGGCGGTGCGGGAGACGCCAAAGCGGTCCCCTTGGCATTGATCGAGCAGGCCAAGAGCATGCCACTGAAAATCAACCTGATTACCGGCGCCAGCCTTGGCGGAGGGCTGGATGGAAAAATGGCCGAAGCCGGCCTGCTGGCACGGCGGATGCCCTTTCAAGGCGATGCCGTACTGCGCAAAGCCATCAACGAAGGGCGCGTCATGTTCATCGACCAACACCTCTCGGAAGTGGTCGAGCAGGTGCGCGATGGTTTCCTGCCCACCCCGGATATTGCGGTCGTCGAAGCGGTGTCCATCACCGAGCAAGGGCATATCGTACCTACGTCCTCGGTGGGCAACTCGGCAAGCCTGGCCCTGGCGGCCAAGCAGGTAATCGTCGAACTCAACCTGGCGAGCAATCCGCATTTCGAAGGGTTGCATGACATCTACCTGCCTCAAGATCGCCCTCACCGTGGCCCGATCCCCATTCGCCACTCAAACGAGCGCATCGGTAGCCAGGCAATCGACATCGATCCGTCACGCATCGCCGCCATCGTCATCTGCAACTCGCCCGAGGCGACCGTGACCATGTTGCCGCCTGACAATGACACGCAGGCCATCGCCGACCACTTGGTGCGGTTCTTCGAGCAGGAGGTGGAAATGGGCCGTCTGCCAAGAAACCTGGCGCCGCTGCAAGTGGGCGTGGGTTCCATTGCCAATGCGGTGATGTGTGGCCTGATCAACGCGCCCTTCAACGACTTGGTGCAATACTCCGAAGTCCTGCAGGACTCCACGTTTGACCTGCTTGACGCCGGCAAGCTGAAATTTGCCTCGGGATGCTCCATCACCCTTTCCGGTCCTTGTGGCGAGCGAGTCTTCGGCAACCTGGAAAAGTACGCTGACCGCCTGGTACTGCGCCCTCAGGAAATCTCCAATCACCCGGAAGTCATTCGACGCCTGGGGCTCATTGCAATCAACACCGCGCTGGAGTTTGATCTCTACGGCAACGTGAACTCCACTCACGTCTGCGGCACCCAAATGATGAACGGCATCGGCGGCTCCGGGGACTTTGCCCGCAACGCTCGCCTGTCGATATTCGTGACCAAGTCGATTGCCAAGGACGGGAACATTTCGCGCGTAGTGCCCATGGTCAGCCACGTCGACCACACAGAGCACGACGTGGATATTCTGGTCACTGAGCACGGCTTGGCTGACTTGAGGGGCCTCGCGCCTAGAGAGCGGGCCCGGGTGATTATTGATCAATGCGTACACCCAGACTACCGCGCGGCCCTCGATGACTACTTCAGCGCCGCCTGCCTGCTGGGCGGACATACCCCCCACGACCTCAGCCAGGCGTTGAGCTGGCATGTACGCTTGAACAAGACAGGCAGCATGCAGCAACCCGACTGACGCCCTCGCACACCGCAGCAGCGCAAACGCGCGGCACTGCAACTGAACGGCCACCCCCAGGCCGTTCGGTTCTGCGCTAAACCCCGTCACCCGCGCATCACCGCCTACGTGCTGTTCGGTCCCGAACAGCCATTCAGCACTTTGTTCGGTGCAGTGCTTCCAACCTTACCGCTCAATACAGCCAAGCCATTGTTTTAAAAGAACTTTTAAACATGGCATGGTTCTCGCCTTGTTCCTCTCACCCTAGAAATGTGTCGCCCGCTACTGACCGTTAAGTAGCCGGTCGAGCCGTACATGCCTTGAAGAGGAATACGATGAAACTTCTGCACATGCTGTTCTGCACCGCGTTGTTGTTTGGCGCCAACACCTACGCCAGTGACGACGTGCCGTCATTGGCAGGCAAGCGCATCGCCATCAGCATGACCGGCACCAGCCATTACTTCGACGTGAAGGCGTTCCAGGCTCAGGTCGACGAGGTAAAACGCCTGGGCGGTACTCCCATTACGCTGGATGCCGGCCGAAACGACAAAAACCTGGTCACGCAACTGCAAACCGTGGTCACCCAAAAACCTGATGCCGTTATCCAGACGCTGGGTACGCTCAGCGTGATCGACCCCTGGCTCAAGCGCATCAAGGCGGCCGGCATTCCACTGTTCACCATCGACGCGCCCTCGCAGTACAGCATCAACAACACCACCTCGGACAACTACGCAGCGGGCCGTTTGTTGGCGGAGCAACTGGTCAAGGATACCGGTGGCAAGGGCAACATCCTGGTGTTCAACGGTTTCTATGGCGTACCCGTGTGCCGCATTCGCTATGACGAACTGATCAAGGCGCTGGCCGACCATCCTGATCTGAAGGTCATTCTGCCCGAGCTGCGTGACGTCATCCCCAACACCGTGCAAGACGCCCGCTCGCAGGTCGCGGCGTTGCTCAACAAGTACCCAAAAGGTGAGATCGCGGCCATCTGGTCGGCCTGGGACATCCCGCAACTGGGCGCCAGCCAGGCGCTGATTGACGCCGGGCGCACCGAGATCAAGACCTACGGTGTCGATGGCACACCGGAAGTGCTCGACCTGATACAGCGAGACGATTCGCCGATCGGCGCCGTCGTGGCCCAGCAACCCGTCTTGATCGGAAAAACCGCAGTACAGAATGTCGCGCGTTACCTGGCCGGGCAAAAAGACCTGCCCAAGGAAACCCACGTTTCCACCCTGCTGACCACGGCAAACAACCTGGATGAAATGCAACAACTGCGAGGTGACCAATGAGCCAGAAAAGTGACTTCGATATCGGCCGACGCGCCCTGAACGCCGGGCGCACCGCGATCAAGGCCTACAGCGTCAACGGTACACGGTTGACCAGAGCGGGCAACGTCGATGACGTTCGCCGCCTCAGGGGTGATGCTTGAACAACATCCCTGCCCTGGAGCTTCGCAACCTGACCAAGCAGTTCGGCGTCACGCGCGCGCTGGACGATGCCAGCCTGCGCGTCCAGCGTGGCAGCGTGCATGGCCTGGTCGGTGAGAACGGTGCTGGAAAGTCGACCCTGATCAAGGTGCTTGCAGGCATTCATCGCCCAGATGCCGGCAGCCTGTGGGTGGACGGTCAGCAATACACACACTTCACGCCGCGCCAGGTGGCACGTCTCGGCATTCAGTTCATTCACCAGGAGCGACTGCTGCCCGCCAGTTTCACGGTGAGCGAGGCGCTGTTCTTCGGCCAGGAAATACACCGCGGCCCTTTCGTCGATCGCCGTGCGCAACAGCGGGAAGCCGAACGCCTGCTTGACGCGTATTTCGACCTGAAATTGCCGCCGGATGCATTGATTGGTGAGCTGAGCAGTGCCGAGCAACAGGTGGTGCAGATTACCCGCGCGCTGATCGCCAAACCCAAGGTGCTGGTATTCGATGAGCCCAGCGTAGCGCTGGTGCAACGCGAGGTTGAGCAATTGCTGCGCATCGTCAAGCGATTGCGAGATCAGGGCTTGGCGATCATCTACATCTCTCACTACCTGCAAGAGATCGAACACCTGTGTGACCGGGTGACCGTGTTGCGCAATGGGCGTGATGTCGCCGAGGTCGATCCGCGCAGCACATCGCTGGCAGAAATTACGCGCCTGATGGTCAACCGCGAAGTTGCCGAAATGTACCCCAAGCAGCCGGTCGCATTGGGCGAGCCGCTACTGCAGGTGAGCGGCCTGCAGAAGCGGCATGCCTATCGCGATATCGACCTGCTGGTGCGCCGTGGCGAGATCGTCGGCCTCACCGGGCTGGTGGGCTCCGGCGCCAAGGAGCTGCTGAAAAGCCTGTTCGGCCTGGACCCGGCGCAACAGGGCGAGATTCGCCTGAACGGGCAACTTGTCGAGTTGAACAGTACGCATCAGGCCGTGCGCGAAGGCATTGCCCTGTTGCCGGAGGAACGCCGCCGGCAAGGGGTGGCGCTGGACCTGTCCGTTCAGGAGAACAGCACCCTCGCCAGCCTTTCACGCTTCACCCGGTTTGGGCTGCTCTCGGAACGCCGCGAGCAGCAGGAAACCCAAGCCCTGATCGAGCATCTGCTGATCAAGACCTCCGGGGCGCAGGCCAGGGTGCGCCAGCTCAGCGGTGGCAATCAGCAGAAGGTGGCGCTGGCCAAATGGCTGAGCCGGCAGTCGACCCTCTACCTGCTGGACGAGCCCAGCGTCGGTATCGACATCGGCGCCAAAGTGGAGATCTACCGTCTGATCGGAAAGCTGGTGGAGCAAGGCGCCGGTGTCTTGCTGCTTTCGTCCGATCTGCCCGAGCTGCTGGGCCTGTGCGACCGCGTCTATGTCATGCACCGAGGGGCCATCGTTGCGCAACGCAAGGCCGCCGAGCTCGACAGCGACACGCTACTGGCGCTTGCGTCCGGCACTCATCATCAACAGGAACCCGACTATGTCCACTGATCTCTCCCTGGCCAGCGTGTCGGTCCCACGACTCTCGAACCGCTGGCAATTGAAACTGCTGCGCCATGGCGCCTCGCTGGCGTTCCTGGCGATCTTGCTGGTGTTTGCCAGTACAGCGCAAAACTTCCTTTCACCCACCAACCTCTCGAATGTCTTCGCGCAGTCTGCAATCCTTGGCCTACTCGCTTTCGGGCTGACCATCGTGATCATCGGTGGCGGCTCCAACGTGGTATCTGGCGGCCTTGACCTGTCGCTGGCGGCCAATCTCGGGCTGTCGGCCGCCGTCTATGCCACGCTGAACAACGCGGGCGTCAGTGCGGCCAGCAGCATCGCCCTGACCTTGGCATGCGGCCTGGCCATCGGTGCGCTTAACGGCCTGGTGGTGGTCGGCCTGCGCCTGCCGCCACTGCTGGCGACGCTGGCCAGCATGAACCTGATTGCCGGCCTGGAGCTGGTGTTGACTGAAAATACCGTGCTGCCAACCGAGTCAGCGCTACTGGAGCTGCTCAGTTTTGGTCATTGGCTGGGGCAGCCGGCATTGGCCTGGGTGTTCCTTATGGCCGCGCTGCTGTTGACGCTGCTGATCCAGTTCAGTCGTTACGGCCTGCGCCTGTATGCCGTTGGCGAGTACCCGGAAGCAGCGACCGCAGCAGGCCTGCCTGTGGCGGCCTATCAGTTCTCCAGCTACCTGCTCAGTGGTCTGTGCGGGAGCCTGGCGTCGTTTTGTTCGGCCGCCTGGTTCAGTGGAAGCACTACCGGCTCTGGGGAGATGCTGCTGTCGGTTGTAGCCATCGCCTTTCTAGGCAGCGTGTTCTCCCGCCGCCTGCGCCCGAGCATCAGCGGTACATTGCTGGCCACGTTGCTGGTGGGTTTTCTGGTCAATGGTTTCCAACTGCTGAACATCTCCAGCTTCTGGGTCAACGGTGTACAGGGTGTATTGATTCTACTGGTCGTCGCCAGTTCAAGCCTGCTGCGTGGGAGGTCGTGACATGAGCCAATCAACCACAGTGCTACCCCGCACCGTCTCGGTATCAATCAGTCGTCAATGGCTGCGCCTGGTCTTGCCCGTCTTGTTCCTGGTGCTGCTGGTATTTTTCGCGGTCAAGGCACCCGGTTTTCTCAGTGTGGGCAACCTCAGCAGTGTATTGCTCAACAACTTCGCCCTCCTGGCCATTGTCGCCATCGGCATGACGCTGGCAATCAGCGCTGGCGGTATCGACCTTTCGGTGAGCGTAGCGTTGGATCTGGCTGCATTGACGTTCGTCGTATCGCTCAATGCCGGCTTTGGGCTGCTGCCGGCAATCGTGTCCGCGATACTGGTGGGCGGCCTGACCGGCGTGTTCAACGCAGTGTTGATCAGCGGGCTGCGTATTTCGCCATTCCTGGCGACACTCGGTACGCTCTTTATCGGCACCAGCGTGCAGCAGTTGCTCTCCGACGGTGGCCAGCCGATCTACCTGGCTGCACAGGCACGCCCTGCCCTGGCCAGCATCGTCGTGCTCGGCATTCCGTTGCCGCTACTGATCGTTGCGGTTCTGGCGGCGGGTTACGGTGTAGCGCTCGCCAAAGGCCGCTTCGGCCGTCAGGTGCTGGCCATCGGCGAACAACCGGAGGTCGCGCGCTACAGCGGTGTGCCGGTGCAGCGCATCACCGCCCGGGTGTTCATCGCGTGCGCCCTGGCCTGCTCAGTCGCGGGCATACTGCTGAGCAGCACAGTGAATGCCTATGTACCGATGTCGGGTAACGCCTTTCTGATCAATGCAATCGGCGCCGTGTTTATCGGCACCACCCTCAACCGCCATGGGCGGGCCAACGTACCAGGTACGCTACTGGGCGTACTCTTCCTGAACATCACCGCCAATGGCCTGCTGCTGATCGGCTGGAACTTCTACTGGCAGCAGGTGGCCACCGGCGCACTGATTCTGCTGGTGCTGTCGTTCAGCTACCTGGGTCGCCGCGTATTCAAGGACCCGTCCTGACCAACGATACAGGCGCCGTGGATTCGCTGACACCGCGCCGATACCATCGCAGGCAAGCCTGCTCCCACCTGTAGGAGCCGGGCTTGCCCGCGATGCAGGCGCCGCGAAGGCACTGACACCCCGTCGATACCATCGCAGGCAAGCCTGCTCAGGCGAAACCAGCCAGTGGTGCCGCTGCAAGGAATGGATAGGTTCGCAGGTGTGTTTTGCTCAGGTCAGTGCCACACCATTGAGGTAGTGGTCGCCCAAGCGACGGCGCAGTTGCGACAACGGTACGGCATCGCCCTCAATCGACGGGCGCGGCGTTTGCCTTCCGGTCAGTTCGACCTGCAGTTCACTCGCCCGTTGTGCCGCTTCTGCGGCAGCCAAGCGTGCGGAGGCGGCCTCGACCGACGAGCGCCCGGCCTGCGCCAGCAACGCATCAGCGGCAGCAATACGCACCGCCAGGTCACCAATACTTGCGATGGTCAGGGTATCGTCCGTCAACGGGCTGCCTTGCAAGTGTTCGACCAACGCACGTTGAACATTTTGCGCGAACCCCAGGTCGGCCAGTGTATGAGCGTGAGACATAAGCAGGTCCTCAGTTCCAGGAATGACGTTGTGGATTGACGCCGTTCAGGCGCTGGTTGCCGATCAGGTGGTATTTCCAGCGCACCGGATCGTGCAGCGTATGCGTGCGCGCGTTACGCCAGAAACGGTCCAGCCCCTGGCTGGCAGACACACTGCGCGTGCCTCCCAGCTCCAGCAACCGGGTCGACGCCAACAGGGCGATCTCGGTAGACAGGACTTTGGCCTGGCCGACAACCACCGAGGCGTGGGCGACGCTTGCTTCGGTAGGCTCCGCAAGCGCAAGGTCCACGGCTTGGGCGGACGCCTGGAGGATCGCTTCGGCAGCGTGCAGGCGCCAGGCCAGGTCGCCAATCGCAGCCTGGCTCAGCGGGTCTTGCCATCCGTGCTGCAAACCACTGTCGACCCACGGGCGCGCCTCTCGCGCCACGCGCAGGGTTTCGGCAAACGCGCCTCGGGCAATGCCGGTGTCCACCGCAGCCTGAATGATCTGCGAAACCGGCCCATCGGCGGTGGGTCGGTCATAGGCTTTCCAGGCCGGAATCACGGCGCCGAGCGGCACGCGTACGCGGTCGATCAATGCCTTGCCACTGGCGGTGGTGCGCTGCCCAAAGCCATCCCAGTTATCGACAATGCTCAGCCCTTGCGCGTCCCGTGGCACAAACGCAATGAACGGCCGGTTCTGCTCATCCACAGCCGCCGTCGGGACAATGTGAGCGAACAGCGCGCCGGTGCAGTAGAACTTCTCGCCCTCCAGCACCGCGGTGTCGCCCTCAAAATGAATGCGTGTTTCGAACGCAGTGACGGTTTTGCTCTTGGCTTCGGAGAAGGCATTGCCGAACCGATAGCCGGCAAGCACCTTGGCAAAATAGTGATGTTGCTGTGCCTCGCTCCCGGTCAACAGCAGGTTGTTGATGACACCGTAGTGATTCTGCGGCAACTGCCCCAACGAGGAGTCCGCCGCTGAAACAGTTGCCACGACCTCGGTCAGCGTGGCGTAAGACACGCCAGCACCACCATGGACCTTGGGAACGGTAATGGCCCACAGGCCACTCTCGGAAAAGCGGTCCAGTTCCGCCCAGGGCAGACGTCGCTCGCGATCACGCGCAACGGCTTCTTGGGCAAAATCCTGGGCCAGGCGCTGGGCCACCTCAATGGCTTCGGCATCACTACGAATAATATGTGCCGGACGCCGAGGCGCTGAAACGGCCTGCTCGGGCAGGCGGGTATGCAGTCTATCGGTCATGCGTGACTACTCCATGCGGTACAGGTAAGAGAGGGCTACAGCACAGGCTTACAAGCGGAAATCCAGCGGGTACTCGACGATGAAACGCACTTCGTCAACGTTGGACTCGGCCACGTGATCGCCGCCGACACGGTGCGTGGCCTGCATCAGGTTGAATGAGAGGTCCTTGGCTGGCCCGCTCTGCACCACATACTTGATCCAGACGTTGCGCTCCCAGTGGCTGCCATCCTTGATGCCGCTGTAGTAGCTGTAGGCCCCCCCGGCGCGGCTGCCATCGATGTCGGTACCGCGCACGTAACGCGTGGTCAGGGTGAGGCCGGGCACACCGAGGCCAACGAAGTTGTAGTCATAACGCGCCTCCCAGGCACGCTCGTTGGGGTTGTTGAAGTCCGATATCTGGGATGCGGCATCCAGTTCAAGATCGTAGGTGTTCCAGACATAGTCGAACGGCGTGTCACCGTCGATCCGCGTGTAGCTCAACTTGAAGGCATGAGCGCCATAACCCAGCCCGGCATGCGCGCTCCAGGAGTCGTTGTCGATCTTGCCGGCCAACGCCTTGCCGCTGTCGCGGGTGCGGTAGTAGTTCAGGCCGGTGTTGACGCTCAGGGCCTCGTTGATCGGCTGCACAAAATCGAAGCGGGCAAAGGACTGGTTCCAGATGTCGTCAAGTCGGCTGGTGTGCAACTTGAAGCTCAGTTGGTCGTTGAACACATAGTCACCGCCCAGATAGATCACATCGTTGGCGCCCTTGAAGCGCCCCGCGTATACCGTGCCGAGGTCGCCACGGTGGTTGCTGGCGTTGCGATCGCTGCTCGACTCAAGCTTGCCGCCCTGCAAGGTCAGGCCCTCCACGGAGGTGTTACGAAACACCAGGCCGCGCAAGGTCTGGGGCAACAGGCGGATATCGCTGGCATAGAGTACCGGGCTAGTTGGGCGCACATCGCCGTAGCGCACTTCGGTGTCGAAGGCCCGCACCTTCAGCGCCGCACCGACCTTGCTGTAATCATCCTTGGGTTCGCCATCGAAGTTGGCACCGGAGCGCGAAACGATACCAGGCACCCCCACACCGTTGCCAACCACACCATTACCACCATCGAGCTTGAGGCCCAATACGCCCTGCACATCCAGGCCAAAGCCGACCGTCCCCTGAGTGAAACCGGATTGCACATCGGCAATCACGCCATGCCCCCATTCGCGGTGCTGGCTCTGCCGTTCACCGGTATTGGGGTTGCGGGCGAAATCGCCGTTGCGGTAGTCCTGGCTGAAGAAGTAGTTGCGGTTGAGCACATGTACCTGCGTGCCCTCAAGGAAGCCTTCGCTTTCTTCGCTGGCGGCAAAGGCCGGGCTGGCCAGGGCAAGGGTCAATGAAAGGGCTGTTCGATGGTTGTTTCCAAAACGCATGGCAAGGTCCTAGTAGTTGCGTATGTAACGCCCGTGCAGGCGCTGTTCACTCAACTATTTCAACAACCATGCCAATTAATTAATCGTTATATATCAACAACTTAAAATACAAACCTGAGAAACAGGAATTTTACCAACGGGCAAACTGACCGATCAGTGTTGCGTGCCACACAGCACATTCGAAGGTTGACACCCGAATGCCGTCAGGCACAGCCGAACGCCATCCACCGCAGGCGAATTCGCAGGCGGACAGTCATGTTGTATGTAGGCTGGAAAAGTAGAGATCAGGTGCGGGGGTACGGTAGGAAACCGCACCGATGGGCGCACAGGCACCCATCGGGAGAGGAGGAAAACGAGTGCCTGACGTGCCTCAGTCGGCCTTGCCACCGAGGTAGAAATGCTGGATGTCTTCGCGGTCGGCCAACTCACTGGCGGCGCCCTCACCCACCACCCGGCCGTTCTCCAGAATGTAGGCATAACTGGCGTGACGCAGCGCAACATTGATGTTCTGCTCGGCCACCAGAAAGCTCACGCCTTCCTGAGCATTGAGCTGGGCAACGATGTCGAAAATTTCCTCGACGATGATCGGTGCCAGGCCCATGGACGGTTCATCAAGCAACACCAGGGAGGGCCGGGTCATCAGCGCACGCCCAATGGCCAGCATCTGCTGTTCGCCGCCCGAGGTCAGCCCCGCCTGGGTCTTGCGCTTGGTCTTCAACCGCGGAAACCAGGTGTAGATCCGCTCCAGGTCCTGCTCCAGCTCACGCCTGGAGGGGTTGCGCAAAAAGCCGCCACTGCGCAGGTTTTCCTCGATGGTGAGATGGGCAAACACATGACGCCCCTCCAGCACATGGACAATGCCCTGGCGTGCCAGCACATTGGCCGCGACGCCTGCGGTGTCCTGCCCGCGAAAGCGGATCTGGCCGCGGGTAACCCGCGCGCGATCGGCCTGGACCAGGCCGGAAATAGCCTTGAGCGTGGTGCTTTTACCTGCACCGTTGGCCCCCAGCAGGGCGACAATACCGCCCTCCTCGATCCGCAGGGAAACGCCGACAACCGCGAGGATGGCGCCGTCATAGACCACTTCGATGTCCTCGACCGCGAGCAGCTCGGCACGCTCGACAGCAGGACGGGTTACTGTATTCATCTATACGCACCTTCTACTAAGCTCAGGGCGCACCGTTCAGGATCGCGGTACGCAGGGCAGGCATCACTTACTGCTCAGCCGCGCAATCGCGTGCTTGAACACCTTTTTCTTTGGCGTACTCGGCAGACTTGGCATCGATCAGCGGGCGCAAGGTCGTACGGTCGGCCTGAACCCAGTCGGTGATCAGGTTCCACTGCTTGCCGTCCCACTGCTGTACCTTGGCTGCACCGCCGCCCTCATGGTCATCACACGACAGTTTGAGCGGCTGCATGAGGCCCAGAAACCCGATCTCCTTGAGGCGTGCATCGTCGAGGTTCAGGTGCTCCAGGCCCCAGCGCCCCTCTTCACCATTGAGTGGGCGGTTGCCGAATTTTTTCTGCCCGGCGCGTATCGCCTCTACCGCGATGGCCGCGTTGATCAAGCCGACGTTGTAGTACACCTTGCCGAAGTAGGCGGGGTCCTTGAGATCGCTCTTGCCGGTGTCGAGGATGTACTGCTTGAGGCGTTTGTGAATCTCGAACTCCGCGCCACCGGGGAACGGTGCCAGCGCCTGGTAGCCCTTGGCCGCGGTGCCGGCCGGAATCACGTCAGCCTCGGAACCGGCCCAGACGTCACCGATGATGCGATCGACCGCAATGCCAAAGCGTGCTGCGGTCTTGATACCGACCGGCGTGGATACGCCCCAGGTACGCAGAAACACCCAGTCCGGCTTGATCTGGCGCACCTGGCGCCACTGCGCGGACTGTTCGTTACCCGGATCGGCCACCGGGATCTGGATGTTTTCAAAGCCGTACTTCTGCGCCAGCAACGCCATCGGCGCCTGGGTTTCGCGGCCATAGGCAGAGTCGTGGTACACGGTCACGATCTTCTTGCCCTTGAGTTTGTCGAACCCGCCTTCGCGCTGGGCGATGTAGTTGATACCCACCGACGCCTGGCCGTAGTAATTGAGCAACAGCGGGAACGCGTAGGGGAACACGCTGCCGTCGGTGGACTCGGTACGCCCGCCCGCACCATCGATCAGCGGGATCCGGTCAGCCGCCCCCTTCTCCATCAACGCATACGAGCCCGGCGTACTGTGGGTGAAGAAAAACGCGGTCGGTGCGCCGTTCAAGCCACCCTTGTAGCGCTCGTAGCACTCGACGATGCGATCAACGCTCCACTCGGTCTCGCACTCCTGCCAGACCAGCTTGACGCCATTGATGCCGCCCTCGACTTCGTTGATGTAGCGAAAATAGTCAATCTCGCCAGCCCACCACGGGATGCCACTGGAGGCATAGGCGCCGACCCGGTAGGTGGCCATGGGCACAAACTGTTCATTGCTGGCGGCCTGCGCCACCGCGGGCAGCAGGGACTGGAAGCCAAGCGCAAACAAGGCGCTGATGAGGGTACGCTGGAGGGGGTTACGCATGTCGTTCACTTCTTTGAGATGGAGTGTGGTTCGTCCCCTCCCGTGGTCGGGTCAAGGTGCATGGAAATCTTGATCGCGCTAGAAACGCAGTGGCCAGGTCCGGAGCCGGTCGCGCAGGTTGCCGAACAGGCGTACCAGCCCTTCCGGTTCCTTGATCAGGAACACGATGATCAGCGTGCCAAAGATGATTTTCTGCAGGTTCTGCAACTGACCGGCATCGACATTGCCGCTGAACAACCACTGCCCGGCGTGGTTGAGAAAGATCGGCATCAGGCTGATGAACGCGGCACCGACGAAGTTGCCAGCAATGCTGCCCATGCCGCCGATAATGATGATGAACAGGATCTGGAACGAGCGGTTGATATCAAAGCTGCCGGCGCTGGCCGTCCCCAGGTAGGCGAACGCCCAGAGCGCACCGGCAATGCCCAGGTAGAACGAACTGACCGCAAACGCCAGACGCTTGTAGCGGTCCACCGGGATGCCGATCACTGCCGCGGCCGTGTCCATGTCCCGGATCGCCATCCAGTTGCGGCCGATCTGGCTGCGCACCAGGTTTACCGCAACCCAGGTCAGTAGCACCACACAGCTCAAGGTCAGCAGGTAGCGGCCGACCGGTGAGGCCAGGCTGTAGCCGAACAGTTCCAGGCGCGGCGCACTGATGGTGCCGGACGACGCATAGTTGTAGAACCAGGGAAACTTGGCAAACACCCACTCAATGAAAAACTGTGCGGCAAGTGTGGTGACCATCAGGTAGAAGCCCTTGATTCTTGCGCTGGGGATACCGAACAGCATGCCGAGGAACGCGGCAATCAACCCGCCGCCCACCAACGCCAACGGCAGCGGGATACCCGGCACTCGCAGCAACAGGCCATAGGTGGCAAAGGCGCCGACCGCCATGAAACCCGCAGCGCCGACCGACGTCTGGCCGGTGTAGCCGGTCAGCAGGTTCAAGCCCAGGCCGGCCAGCGACAGCACCAGGAACGGGATCAGGATTGCATTGAGCCAGTAGTCATCGCCCAGCAGCGGCAAGGCCACGAAGGCCACCAGCAGCAGGAGCGCCAGGCCCAGGGGCCAGCGCCGACGTACCAGGGTCAGGGGCGCATCATCAAAGCTGGCGGTGAGGCGCGCAGTAGTCGTGGTCATATGATCACACTCGTTCGATGGCACGGTCGCCAAACAGGCCGGCCGGGCGGATATAGAGGAATACCAGGGCGAGGAAGTAGGCGAACCAAGGGGTGATGCCACCGCCAATCAGCGGGCCGATATAGGCCTCGGCGAGGTTCTCGGCAGCACCGACAATCAGCCCGCCGACGATGGCTCCGCCAATCGAGGTGAAACCGCCGATGATCAGTACCGGCAAGGCCTTGAGCACCACCAGAGACAGCGAGAACTGCACACCCTGACGCGCCCCCCACAACAAGCCGGCCACCAGCCCGACCATCCCGGCCACGGCCCAGACAATCTGCCAGATGCGGTTGAGGTTGAGGTTGATGCCAATGGACAAGGCCGCGCGGGTATCGTCCGCCACCGCACGCAGGGCTATACCGATTCGCGTGCGGTTGAACAGCAACGCCAGCAGCGCGACCAGTACTGCGGCAACCGCGGCAGCAACCAGGTCGAACTGGCTGATCATGACCTCGCCCACGAACAACGGGATATCCTCGATGCCCAGGTCCAGCGCCCGTACCTGGGCGCCCATCAGCCCTTGCGCCAGCCCTTCGACGATGAAGGACAGGCCGAGGGTGGCCATGAACAGGGTGATCTGCGAGCGGTTGACCAATGGCCGCAGCACCAGGCGTTCGATCAGCAGCGCGCCGATGATCATCACTACCAGGGTCAGGGCCAGCGCCAGCACGAAGGGCACGCCCTGCTCGTGCAGGCTGACAAAGGTCAACGCAGCAAACAGCAGCATTGCGCCCTGGGCGAAGTTGAACACGCCACTGGCCTTGTAGATCAGCACAAAACCGATCGCTACCAGCGAGTACATGGTGCCGGCGAGCAAGCCACCGATCAGGGTTTCCAAGAAGAAATTCATCAGTGCACGGTCCCCAGGTAGGCAGCGATTACGTCAGGATTGGCCTGCACTTCAGCGGGCGTGCCATCACCGACTTTGCGCCCGTAGTCGAGCACCACGACGTGGGCGCAGAGGTCCATGACCACCTTGATGTCATGCTCAATCAGAATCACTGTGGTGCCCAGGTCGCGGTTGATGTCGGCAATGAAGCGGCTCATTTCCTGTTTTTCCTCGGCATTCATGCCGGCCATGGGTTCGTCGAGCAGTAATAGCGTTGGCTGGGCGATCAGGGCGCGGCCCAGCTCGACGCGCTTTTGCAGGCCATATGCCAGGCTGCCCACCGCAACGTCGCGCCAGGGCTGCAACTCCAGGAACTCCAACACCTGCTCGGCACGTTCGGCGAACACCCGCGCCTCGCGCCGGGCCCGTGGCAAGCCCAGCGCCTGCTCGAGAAAAAAGCTGCGCTGGAAACGCGACAGGCCGGTGAGCAGGTTGTCCAGCACGCTCATGTTCTTGAACAGCGCGTTGTTCTGGAATGTGCGGCCGATGCCCAGGCGCGCTGCCGTCAGGGGATGCGGGCGCTGCAGGCGCTCGGCATCGAACACCAGCTCGCCGGCATCGGCACGGTAGACACCGTTGAGGATGTTCAACAGCGAGCTCTTGCCCGCGCCGTTGGGGCCGATCAACGCGCAGATTTCGCCACGGTGCACGGCGAACGACAGGTCGTTGATGGCCTTCACGCCTTTGAATGACAGGGAGATGTTGCGGACTTCAAGAAGCGTACTCATGCGACACGCTCCAGGTCCTCGTGCAGCCACAACAGCCGGCCAGGCGCACGCTCGGCATTGGCCGGGTGTTCAATGTGGGCCACTCGCTGGAAACCGAGCAAATGGCGCACCCGCGACTTGATCCAGCGACGCAAGCCACGCCGCGGATCCGCCAGGGTCCAGTCGCACAGGCGGCGGCGCCAACTGCCTTGAGGTGCCAGCCGTGCCTCGATTTCCTCAGCCAGTGTCTGTGCACGCTGAGCAGACAACAGCAGTGCAGTCGGGGCGATTTCACGGCGGTCGCGGCTCGCCGTTTCACGGGTTTCCGGAAAGGCAAAACCTTCGCCACGTTCCAGCCAGCGGCTTAGCACATGAGCCAGGCCCTGGGCCCACTCCGTGCCTTCATCAACCCAGACCACCTCATCATGCGCGGCCCGAGCCCACCCTTGTCGAGCGTGATACAACGGCTCACCGCTAAACAGCGTCGCCAAGGGCAATACCTGAAACGCGCCCTGCGGTGCAGTGCTGACCTGGGCGCAGAACAGTCGCAGTGGCGCCAGCGGGTCAAGCCCGGCCAGACGCCAGTGAGCAACGGTCTCGCGGCGCTGCACGAAGGCAAAATCCGGTCGTAGCAGACGCAACTGCCGCTGCAACACCTCGCCACGGCTCTGCGGGCTGATGACTGCGCTGTATCCACCCAGGCTGTGGGCCGCGATTGCCAGGATCAGCAGGGACGGCTCAATCGCACCGCACAACACCAGCCGTGCTTCAGGCACAAAGCCCTGCTGACGCAGGCCGGCAGCGCACCGTTCGACTTCACGCAACACATCGATCCAGCGCCACGCCTTCCAAGTGCCTTGGCGACGGTGACGCAGGGCGATCTGCAACGGCTTTTCCCTGGCCCAGCGACGCAGCGCCGACAGGGCAAAGTCCGGCACCACATCAAGCGGCCGGGTGTTCAGCTCATGGACCTTCATAGGCCACTCCTGGAAGGCCCAGACCGCTCATCTCAACGATGCTCAACTGCATTTCACGTGGCACTGGGCTGCTCCTGTCTACTCAGCTTCGCACCACTCTCAGGTGCGCTTTCAAGCTACTTAACAGGATCCGTGCCAACAGATTAATTCTGTTTATTTTCAGATACTTAGATTTAAAACAATGCCACCGACTCGTGCCTGCGTGGCGACAGCCTGTTGATCAACTGTTCGTGCATGGACAGTTGATCAACGCTCTACCGTGCCAGAAGAACGCACTCGACCACCTGAACGGGCAGTCAGCGCCGCGCGACCGCCATCCCTGTGCGTTATCCCGTTTCCCCTTCCCCAAGTAGTCCGAAACTCCCAGCGCGCCTAGGAGTATCGGCCAATGCGCAATCACTGGCGCTTTTACATAGTGGTGGCATGTAGCAGAAAGGGGCTGCGGTCAGGTCTTGAAGACTGAAAACTGTCTGGAGAAAGTCATGACTATTTACAAAAAAAGCTCATCCCTGAAGAACGACATAGCCGGTTACACCGGTGCAGATCTTTCGCCCTTCACTCAAGGTTTCAAAGCGAGCGACAGCACGACGTTTACATTCCTGAGCAATCCTGCCGCCCTGACTGCTCCGACGGTCACCACCGACCTGAAAGACTACGCTCCTGGCAGCACAGCCATCATCACGGCCAGCGGATTCGCCGCCGGCAGTACCGTGAAGCTCGAGGTGGATCATGTCACCGACGCTGGCGCAGACAGCGTGTGGGGCACGCCTGACGATGTACTCAACACCGATACTGGCGAGGGGCACGACCCCTGGTATGTGACCGACGGTGGTACCGGCGATCTCGACGGCCAGGTCAATGGCAGCGTCACCACCTCGTGGTACGTAAACCCCGACGACTCGGCAGATGCCAGGTTTCTGCTCACCGCCAGCGCTGCGGGCCGCGATGGTGTGTTCGGTACCGGCGACGACGCCGTAGCGACAACCTCGTTTACGGACAGCGGCCCGAGCATCGTGGCGACCGGTGCGAATGTGACGCTGGACGAAACAGCCGGGTTGCAGAACAGCACAGCCACTCCAAGCCCTGCAGAAGATGCTAACGACAATGACATTCTGGTGGCCTCCCTGCCGTCGATCTTCTCGGCACGCTTGACAACACTTGGGGCAGGTACCGCGACGGGGGCTGCCTTGAGTGGCTATACCGGGGCTGCTGGCAACACCGGCAGTGATGCGTTCACCATCACCCCGACGCCCGGAGCAAACATTACCGATGTGAGCTTCACCGACAGTCTTGGCGCGGCGCTCAATGGCTTGGACAGCGGACTGGATACCCTCAATGGCACCAACATCCTTCTCTATACGGATGAGACCAACAACAACATCGTTCTGGGCCGCGCCGGTGGCCCAGCCGGTGAGATCGTGTTCGCTGCCTATATTCAAGAAACCGGATCGCCGGTCACCGGCGGCAAAATCTGGACCGTGCAGTACGAACCGTTCAAGAATCCAGACGCCAGCAACCCTGACGACCCGATCGATCTCACGAATATTGTTTTCGTCGGCGCCAGTCAGGATCTGACATTCAGCCTGGCCAATGCGCCCTCCGGCCAGAACCTCTTCCTCATGTTCACCACGGCGAACCCGACAGTGGTCAACGATGGCGGTGTCTTGCGGATCACAGACCCCACCATCATCGCGACCGGAAAGGACCCCGCGGACCAGTCAAGCGGCGTCAACATAACCACCGGTGACACGATCAATACCAGTCAGGCGGGTGGTCCAACCACCTTTGGCACCAACAATCAGATGATTGTGGAACAAGAGGGCATCCGTTTTACGTTCGTCACGGGTGCCAGGCAGAATGTGACCATTCCCAACCTTGACCAGAACGAAGCAGATGTCGAATCCAACATCGACTTCACCAACATGTTCAATGCAAAGGCTGCCAGCTTCGACGTCGTTCAGCTACAGAGCGGCAAGAGTGCCGTCGTAAAAATCAGCGCGTTCAACACGGCGGCTGAACCTGGTGTGAACTTCGTCAACGGGTACGCAGGTGATGCATCGGTTGCAATCACTAATGTTCGCATCATCAACAAGAGTACCGGGGCGGTAATCGAGAACTCAAACGGATCAGTGGATGATCCGAGCATTACCATCAGTTTTACAGGTGGCGTTGCCACCATCACTGGCATCAAGGCCGGCTACAAGATTGAATACACCACAACGCTGAATCACAACCGTGTACTCATCGAGAACGGTGCAGCCGTCGATGCCAAGGGCAATAACCACGCCGATTTCGATATCGGTGGTTTCACACTGAGCCAAGCGGTGACTTCAACCGCTGAAATCGGCTCCAAGATCATCTTCGAGGACGATGGGCCAACGGCAACCGGCACCGCAGCGACTGGCACCGTCGATGAAGACGGCCTGACCAACGGCATCCCCGGTGGGACCGGCGACGTTGCTGGCGAGGCGACCACCGCCAGTGGCAGCGTGACCGGCATCTTCCAGTCCGGCGCCGATACGCCGCTGAGCTATGGCTTGTCGAGTGACACCAGCGGCTTGCCTGCGCTGACTTCCGGCGGCGTCGCCCTGGTGTACAGCGTCGTGGGTAATACCCTCACGGCCAAGGCCGGTGTGGTGGACGTGTTCACCTTCAGCCTCACCAGCGCCGGTGCGTACACCTTCACCCTGCTCAAACCGCTGGACCATGCAGCCGGCAATGACGAAAACGATATCACCATCAACCTGGGTAGCTTGCTGCAAGCCACCGACAAGGATGGCGACACCGTCACCGCCGCCGCTGAAAAACTGGTTATCACCGTTGACGACGACACGCCAACGGCAACCGGCACCCCTGTCACGGGCACCGTTGACGAAGACGGCCTGACCAACGGCATCCCCGGCGGAACCGGCGACGTTGCTGGCGAGGCGACCACCGCCAGTGGCAGCGTGACCGGCATCTTCCAGTCTGGTGCCGATACGCCGCTGAGCTATGGCTTGTCGAGTGACACCAGCGGCTTGCCGGCACTGAGCTCGGGCGGCGTGGCACTGGTGTACAGCGTCGTGGGCAACACCCTCACGGCTAAAGCCGGTGTGGTCGACGTGTTCACCTTCAGCCTCACCAGCGCCGGTGCGTATACCTTCACCCTGCTCAAGCCGCTGGACCATGCAGCCGG
>NZ_MBPN01000038.1 GCF_001695625.1 Pseudomonas defluvii | reverse complement strand
TGCCCTCTCAGGGTGCTGGCACACAAAAAACCCGGCCTTCGTGCCGGGTTTTTTGTTGCTGTCATACCTGAACGTTGGGCTTAGGCCTTCTGTTCAAACATCACATAGATTTTACGGCACGGCTCCAGCACCTCCCAGGTGCCCGTGAAACCGGCGGGGATGACAAAACGGTCGCCTGCCCGCAGGGTTTTTGCCTGCCCTTCGCTGTCACGCAGTACCGAGACGCCCTGAAGGATCTCGCAGTACTCGTGTTCGGTGTAGTTCACTGTCCATTGGCCGACAGCGCCTTCCCATACGCCGGCGGCAAATTGCCCGCAGGGGCTGGAATAGTGGTTGAAGACCGCCTGCTCAGGATCGCCCTTGAGGATTTTCTCTGCTGCAGGGCGGTAACGTTCCGCTTCCGTCATGGCTTGGCTGAAATCGACGATCTGCTGAATCTTCATAGACGGGTCACCCTTATTGTGTTTAATAAACTGCACATCAGTAGGCTTTTTGCCTATTTGTGTCAAATATATTGATAATTTGGGTGCTGCTGGTTTAGGGTGTCTGATGCCGTCGAGCGTCGTATCGCTCCGGCAAAATTTCTGACAGCACCCGTGAGCCCTCGTGCGGTGCTGCACTTCAATAAGAGGAGGAGTTTCGTATGACCACCCTGACTCGTGCGGACTGGGAACAGCGTGCCCAGCAACTGAAGATCGAAGGCCGTGCTTTCATCAATGGTGAATACACCGCCGCCGCATCGAATGCGACGTTCGAGTGCATCAGCCCGGTCGACGGACGCCTTCTGGCGCACATCGCCAGCTGTGATGAAGCCGATGCCCAGCGCGCCGTCGAAAATGCCCGTGCCACCTTCAATTCCGGTGTCTGGTCGCGCCTGGCCCCGGCCAAGCGCAAGGCAACCCTGATCCGCTTTGCCGGCCTGCTCAAGCAGAACGTCGAAGAGCTGGCCCTGTTGGAAACCCTGGACATGGGCAAGCCGATCAGTGACTCGCTGAGCATCGACGTGCCAGGCGCGGCCAATGCACTGAGCTGGAACGGTGAGGCCATCGACAAGGTTTACGACGAAGTGGCCGCTACGCCGGATGATCAGCTGGGTCTGGTCACCCGTGAGCCGGTGGGCGTGGTCGCGGCCATCGTACCGTGGAACTTCCCGCTGCTGATGTCGTGCTGGAAGCTCGGCCCGGCGTTGGCCACCGGTAACTCGGTGATCCTCAAGCCTTCGGAAAAGTCGCCACTGACCGCCATTCGCATCGCTCAACTGGCCATCGAAGCCGGTATCCCTGCAGGCGTGCTGAACGTGCTGCCAGGCTATGGCCACACCGTCGGCAAGGCCCTGGCCCTGCACATGGACGTGGACACCCTGGTGTTCACCGGTTCGACCAAGATCGCCAAGCAACTGATGATCTATGCCGGCGAATCGAACATGAAGCGCGTCTGGCTGGAAGCCGGTGGCAAGAGCCCGAACATCGTCTTCGCGGATGCCCCGGACCTGAACGCGGCCGCACAAGCCGCAGCCAGTGCGATTGCCTTCAACCAGGGCGAAGTTTGCACGGCAGGTTCCCGTCTGCTGGTTGAGCGTTCCATCAAGGATCGTTTCCTACCGCTGGTGCTTGAGGCACTGAAGGCCTGGAAGCCGGGCAACCCGCTTGACCCGGCGACCACGGTCGGCGCGCTGGTCGACACCCAGCAAATGAACAACGTGTTGTCGTACATCGAAGCCGGTCATAGCGACGGCGCCAAACTGCTGGTCGGTGGCAAGCGTATCCTCGAAGAAACCGGCGGCACTTATGTCGAGCCGACGATTTTCGACGGCGTCAGCAATGCCATGAAGATCGCGCAGGAAGAGATCTTTGGCCCGGTGCTGTCGGTGATCACCTTCGACAGCGTTGAAGAGGCCATCAACATTGCCAACGACACCCCCTACGGGTTGGCGGCGGGCGTATGGACGGCAGATATCTCCAAGGCACACAAGACTGCCAAGGCGCTGCGTGCCGGTAGCGTCTGGGTCAACCAGTACGATGGCGGCGACATGACCGCACCGTTCGGTGGCTTCAAACAGTCGGGTAACGGCCGTGACAAGTCGCTGCATGCGCTGGACAAGTACACCGAACTCAAGGCGACCTGGATCAAGCTGTAAGCCTTGCGCGGCCGGGTGCCGCGCGCGTTCAGTGACACGGCCGGGCCTTGCATCGCAGCAAGCCCGGCTGTGTTGTTTGTGCCTGTTTAAAACAACAAAAAGGGGGCGGTAATGCGCTGGGGTACCTACTTTGCGGTACTGGCGGCAGTGCTCAGTGTTGGCTTGGCGCTAGGCGTGAGCATGCCACTGGTGTCGTTGCGGCTGGAGAGTTGGGGCTACGGTGGCTTTGCCATTGGTGTGATGGCGGCAATGCCGGCAATCGGTGTGCTGTTCGGGGCCAGCCTGGCCAGCCGCCTGGCGGCGTATTTCGGCACCCCCGGGTTGATGCGTCTGTGCCTGTGGGGCGGCGCGCTGTCGATCGGGTTGTTGGCATTGTTGCCCAGTTACCCGGTGTGGCTGGTGCTGCGCCTGTTGATTGGCATGGTGCTGACCATCGTCTTCATCCTTGGTGAAAGCTGGATCAACCAGTTGGTGGTCGAGGCGTGGCGTGGGCGCCTGGTCGCGCTGTACGGCAGCAGCTATGCACTGAGCCAGTTGGCCGGGCCGCTGGTGCTGGGATTTTTGGGGCCGGAGGGTGACTTCGGTTTTTGGGCGGGTGCAGGCCTGTTATTGCTGGCCCCCCTGTTGTTGATCGGGCGCAGTGGTGCGCCGACAACCGAAGCCTGTTCGGTGACCTTGGGTGATCTGGTCTGGTTCTGTCGCAACCTTCCGGTCATTGCCTGGGCCATTTCCCTGTTTGCCGCGTTCGAGGCGATGATTTTGACCCTGTTGCCGGTGTACTGCCTGCAGCAGGGCTTTGGCACTGAAATGGCGCTGTTTATGGTCAGTACCGTCGTGATTGGCGATGCGCTGCTGCAATTGCCGATAGGTGCGCTGGCCGACCGCATGTCGCGGCGCACATTGTTCTCGGGGTGCGCACTGGTGCTGTTGATCTCCAGCCTGATGATTCCGCTGCTGCTGCACACCTCGTTGATCTGGCCGCTGTGGGTGCTGTTCGGCGCCAGCGCCGGTGGCTTGTTCACCTTGTCGCTGATCCTGATTGGTGAACGTTACCGTGACGATGCGCTGGTGCGCGCCAACGCCCACGTGGCTCAACTGTGGGGTATTGGTTGCCTGATCGGGCCTTTGCTGGCTGGCGCTGGCAGCCAGTGGATCAGTGGGCATGCCTTGCCCTTGCTGATGGCCGTTGGCGCGTTTGGCCTAGTGTTGCTGGCCCGGCGACCGAATGCCTTTGAGGTGAAGCTGGCCTCTTAAAGCATGCGCTCCAGGCCGACGGCCTTGCTGATCCAGGCATTGAAACGACGCCATAGGCCGCCTGGCTCGGTTGTCAGGGTGTGCAACTGGTTGTTGTCCTGCGTGACCCAGGCCACGCGACCGTTTTCCAGTTTGGGCTGATAGCTCCGGGCGGGGGCCATGCCTTGAGCCGCCAGGTCGCGGGTGTACTCCGCCAGCTCGGGGCTGTCGACCAGCACGCCGACTTCGGTGTTCCACAACACTGAGCGTGGATCGAAGTTGAACGAGCCGATAAAGGTCTTCTTGCGGTCAATGACAATGGCTTTGCTGTGCAGGCTTGAGTCTGAGCTGCCGTGCAGGCGATAAAGCGGATGGCGATGAGGCGCGCCGGGCTGGCGGCGCAGCTCAAACAGGTGCACGCCATGTTCCAGCAAGGCCTTGCGGTAGGGGGCGTAGCCGCCATGAACCGCCGGCACATCGGTCGCCTCCAGCGAGTTGGTCAGCAAATTGACCGAGACACCTGCGTCAGCCCGGCTGGTCAGGTACAGCAGGCCGGTGTCGCGCGGTACGAAGTAGGCCGAGATCAGGATCAGTTCGTGGGCCACGGCATTCAGGTCGGGCGCCAGTTGCGGGGTCATCAGCAACTGTGGGTCGGGTTCTTCCGGGGCCAGTACCTTGCTGGGCGCATCCCACAGTGCCTGGTTATGGGCCCAGATCAACTCGTTGCGCCAGATGTCCAGGCGCGGCTGTGTGCGATAGGCCATCAACCGGTCGTAGAGGGCCTTGCGCTGGGTGCTGGCCTCTTGCAAGGCGCTGTCCAGGCGCTGGCGGGTGCGACGCAGGTCGTCGGCATCCGGTTGGCGCAGGAAAAAGTCGTTGATCGGCCGGCTCAGGGCACTGTTCCAGTATTGGTCAAAACTATGCCCCAACTGCTCCGCCACCGGGCCGACGCCAAGCAGGTCAATATCGGTGAAGTTCAGGTTGGGTTCGGCGTCGAAGTACTCATCACCCAGGTTGCGCCCGCCGACGATGGCCATGCTGTTGTCCACCAGCCATAGCTTGTTGTGCATGCGCCGATGTTGCCGCGACAGGTTGAACAGCCGTCCCAGGGTTCGTGTCACTCCGGTGCTGCGGCCCAGGTGCAGCGGGTTGAAGACGCGCAACTGGATGTTGGGGTGGGCCGTGAGGGTGTCGATCAGGTTGTCCAGGCCATCGCTGGTCGTGTCATCGAGCAGGATGCGCACCCGTACACCACGGTCGGCGGCTTGCAGCAGTTCGCTGACCAGTGCGCGGGTGCTCAGGCCGTCGCGGACGATGTAGTACTGCAGGTCGATACTGCTCTGGGCGTTGCGAATCAGCTCGGCACGGGCACGGAATGCTTCGCTGCTATTGGGCAGCAGGCGGAAGCCGGAGCGGCCACCGTAGGCTTGGGCCTGGCGCTGGACCGAGCGCCCGAACGCCGAGTCGCTGGCTGGCAGTGCCTGACTGACTTCACGGGGGCTGTCGACACTGGCGCAGCCTGCCAGGGCAAACACCAGCCATAGCAACAGAGGCATTAGCCGAGGGTGATTCAAAGGGCGATTCCTTAACCGCTCAGGGAGATGAACAGGGCCCGCAAGGGCGGCGCAACGTTACCCTCAGCCTATATCCTCGGCCAGTAGACGAATGGCGGTTTCACCCACTTTGCGTACCGCCGCTTCGATCTCGGCGCTGGGGCGGGCCGCGAAATTCATGCGCAGGCAGTTTCGGTACTTGCCTGAGGCCGAAAAAATACAGCCCACGGCAATTTGTACGCCCTGCTCCAGTAAAGCCCGATTCAGCCGCAGCGTATCGAAACTTTCCGGTAATTCGACCCAGAGCATGAAGCCGCCCTGTGGTCGGCTGGCCCGGGTACCTGCCGGGAAGTAGCGTGTCACCCAGTCGATCATCAGGTCACGGCTGCGCTGGTACTGGCTGCGCATCCGGCGCAGGTGTGGCTGATAGTGGCCACCCTCGATGAAGTCGGCAATCGCCAACTGCGGTTGTGTGGCGGTGCAGCCGGTGCTGATGTACTTCATGTGCAGCACCCGCTCCAGATAACGCCCGGGCGCCACCCAGCCGATCCGCAGGCCTGGGGCGAGGGTTTTCGAGAACGAACTGCACAGCAGCACGCGGCCGTCGTCGTCGAAGGACTTGATGGTACGTGGGCGCGGGTAGGTGTAGGCCAGGTCGCCGTACACGTCGTCTTCGAGAATCGCCACGTCGAAGCGTTGCGCCAGGGTCAACAAGGCCCGCTTGCGGGCTTCAGGCATGCTGTAGCCCAGCGGGTTGTTGCAGCTTGGCGTGAGCTGAATCAGCTTGATCGGCCATTGCTCCAGCGCCAGTTCCAGTGCTTCGAGGCTGATCCCGGTGAGCGGGTCGGTGGGGATTTCCAGGGCTTTCATGCCCAGGCCCTTGAGGGTCTGCATGGCGCCGTGAAAGCTGGGTGAGTCGACCGCGACAATGTCGCCCGGCTCGCAGACCGCGCGAATACTGGCAGACAACGCCTCATGGCAACCCGTAGTGACCACCAGGTCGGCCGCACTGAGGTGGCAGCCGGAGTCGAGCATCAACCGGGCGATCTGCTCGCGCAGGGGCTGAGTGCCGTAGATGGTGTCGTAATACAGGCCGGGCATGTCCTGGCGTCGGCTGAGTTGGGCGAGGCTGCGCAGCAAGGGCTTGAGGGTCGGGCTGTCGACATCGGGCATGCCCCGGCCCAGTTGCACCACGTCCTTGCGCGGCACGCTGCGCATCAGTTCGACGACCTGATCCCACTGGGAGATATCCACCGGGCGTTGTGCGGGGCGGCTGATCGCGGGCAGGGCGGGGAGGGATCGGGTGCTGGGCACGAAATAGCCCGATTTGGGCCGCGGTGCCGCCAGGCCATGGTCTTCCAGCACCCGGTACGCCTGCTGGACCGTACTGAGGCTGACACCATGCTCGACACTCAAGGCCCGTACAGAAGGCAGGCGATCGCCTGGGCGGTAGAACCCTTGTTCGATACGTGCGCCGAGCAGCTCGGCGAGGTTGACGTAAAGCGTCATGGTTCGTTCCTTGGTGATTGTTTGCGATGGTTCCATACAGATAAGGCAAAAATACAGCATTCAGTCGCCGTTTTGCCAATTCTGTATTGGCGTAATAGTTGGACTTTGAATCTGTAATGCTTTTTGCCTGACGCGCATCATGGCTCCACGCTCGGAACTACCTAGGAGGCAGGCGTGATGAACGGATTAAGCGATGTGCGGCTGAAGATCTACAGCGGTGAGTTGCAGGCGCAACAAACCCCTGACGTGTCTGGTGTGGCGTGTGGCATGGGTCGATGGGCGCTGATGGTGCACCGCTGGCACTCACGCCGCGAACTGCTGACGCTGGACGCTGAGCAGTTGCGCGACGTTGGCCTGACCCGCGAGCAGGCCCTGCATGAGGGGTTGAAACCCTTCTGGCGTCCTTAGATCAGCTCTTTGAAGCGGTGCCAGAGCATGCCCAGGGCCAGCAGTGGCGAGCGCAGGTGTTTACCGCCGGGGAAGGTGATGTGTGGCACCTGGGCAAACAGGTCGAAGCGGCCGCTGTGCTGGCCGCTGATGGCTTCGGCAAGGAGCTTGCCGGCCAGGTGTGTGGCGTTTAGGCCATGGCCGGAATAGGCCTGCGCGTAGTACACGTTGGGTTGATCGTGCAGGCGCCCAATCTGCGGTAGGCGGTTGGCACCGATGCCGATCATGCCGCCCCATTGGTAGTCGATGCGCACGTTGGCCAGTTGCGGGAAGACCTTGAGCATCTTGGGTCGCATGTAGGCGGCAATGTCCTTGGGATCGCGCCCGGAGTAGTGACAGGCACCCCCGAACAGCAGGCGGCGGTCGGCAGACAAGCGGTAGTAGTCCAGCGCAACACGCTGGTCGCAGACCGCCATGTTTTGCGGCAGCAACTGCCGGGCCATGGCCTCGCTCAACGGCTCGGTGGCGATGATGTAGCTGCCGGCCGGCAGCACCTTGCCGCTCAGTTCGGCGTTCAGGCCATTGAGGTAGGCATTACAGCCCAGCACCAGGGTGCTGGCGCGGACCGAGCCTTGTTCGGTATGCACGTGCACCTGGTTGCCGTGGTCGATGCGGGTTACGGTCGATTGTTCGAACAGGCGCACGCCCAGGCTTTCGGCAACGCGCGCTTCGCCCAGCGCCAGGTTCAGTGGGTGCAGGTGGCCCGAGCCCCTGTCGATCAGGCCGCCGACATAGCGGTCGGAGCCGACCACGCGATGCATTTCTTCAGGTTGCAGCAGGCGCAGTTCATGGCGGTAACCGAGCGCGCGCAGTTCTTCGGCATCGGCTGCGAAACCCTCCAGGTCGCTGGGTTTGTTGGCCAGGTCGCAGTAGCCCCAGGTCAGGTCGCAGTCGATGGCATGCTGCTCGATGCGCTGGCGGACGATATCCACAGCCTCCAGGCCCATCAGCTTGAGCTGGCGTACGCCGTCGCTGCCTATGATCGGGGCGAACTGGTCCAGGCCGTGGCCGACACCGCGAATCAACTGCCCGCCATTACGCCCACTGGCGCCCCAGCCGATCTTGTGCGCTTCCAGCAGGACAACGCGCATGTCACGTTCAGCCAGCTCAATGGCGGTGTTGAGACCTGAAAAGCCACCGCCGACCACGCAGACATCGCAGCTCATCTCGCCCTGCAGCGCCGGGTAGTCCGGCTGTGCGGCACTGCTGGCAGCGTAGTAGGAGGCGGTATGCAGGGCGCTGGAAGCGGGCTGCTGAACGCGGACGTTCATGTGCGTTATCCTGATTGTTATGTTTGGAAAACTTGACGGAGCATAAGCCGCGCTTTCGCGCAGAGGCAACCGTCAGGCAAAATCGACGTTCACACCGATATTGCGCAGGCCGCCATGAGTTGCAACAGCCACAAGATCCGCTTCCTGCGTGAGCAGATCCCGTCGTTTGAGTGCGTGCCGGGTTGCCATGACTGCTGCGGGCCGGTCACCACGTCGACGGAAGAAATGGCCCGGCTGCCGCGCAAGACTGAAGCGGAGCAGGACGCTGCCCTGGCCGAACTCAACTGCGTACACCTGGGGCCGAACGGTTGCACGGTGTATGAAGAGCGGCCGTTGATCTGCCGCTTGTTCGGTACCACGCCACGCTTGCCGTGCCCGCGCGGCCGCGGCCCCGAGGAACCGATTGATCCCGGGGCCGAGCAACTGATCCACCACTACATCGCCACCACCCGTCAGGTGTTGGTCTGAGCCTCAGTCCGGAATCGGCAGGTTCAGGCTTTCCTTCACTTCTTCCATGACGATGTAGCTCTTCGACTCACGCACATGCGGCAGTTTCAGCAGGATGTCGCCCAGCAGCTTGCGGTAGGAGGCCATCTCCGAAATCCGCGCTTTCACCAGGTAGTCGAAATCACCGGAGACCAGGTGGCACTCCAATACGTGGGGCAGTTTGAGCACCGCACGTCGGAATTCCTCGAAGGTATCGCCAGACTTGTAGTCCAGGCTGATTTCAACGAACACCAGCAGGCTGCCCTTCAGGTGTTGCGGGTTCAGCCGGGCGTTGTAGCCCATGATGATCCCTTCACGTTCCAGGCGTCGAACCCGCTCGGTGCACGGCGTAGTCGACAGGCCGACCTTTTCGCCCAGCTCGGTGAAGGAAATGCGCCCGTCCGTTTGCAGGATGCGCAGGATATTGCGGTCGATCTTGTCCAGTTCACGTTTACTTTGATGCTGGGTTCTCATAGGGGATGCCCCTCCGTAAAAGCTGACTCTGCCGAGAATTCTCGCCAAATATAGGCTTTTATATAGTGAAAAGCACTGCCCATACCTTCCTATACTGCGCCCATCTACGCCATTAACAACAAATGTCTGCGGTGCGCCGCGTCGAGGGATACAAACATGCGAGTTCTGGTACTTGGTAGCGGTGTAATCGGAACCGCCAGTGCCTACTATCTGGCCCGGCAAGGTTTCGAAGTGGTCGTGGTCGATCGTCAGCCGGCGGTGGCCATGGAAACCAGTTTTGCCAACGCCGGGCAGGTCTCGCCAGGTTACGCCTCGCCGTGGGCTGCACCGGGTGTTCCACTCAAGGCTATCAAATGGTTGCTGGAGCGCCATGCGCCGCTGGCGATCAAGGCTACGGCAGACATTGACCAGTACCTGTGGATGGCCCAGATGCTGCGCAACTGCACGGCCAGCCGCTATGCCGTGAACAAGGAGCGCATGGTCCGCCTGTCCGAGTACAGCCGCGACTGCCTCGACGAGCTGCGCGCCGAAACGGGCATTGCCTATGAAGGCCGCACCCTGGGCACCACCCAACTGTTCCGTACCCAGGCGCAACTGGACAACGCCGCCAAGGACATCGCTGTGCTTGAGCAGTCCGGCGTGCCTTACGAGCTGCTCGACCGTGAGGGCATCGCCCGCGTTGAGCCGGCCCTGGCTGGCGTCACCAATATTCTCGCGGGCGCCCTGCGTCTGCCTAATGACCAGACCGGTGACTGCCAACTGTTCACCACCCGCCTGGCGGAAATGGCCGTCAACCTGGGTGTCGAGTTCCGTTTCGGGCAGAACATCGAGCGTCTGGACTATGCCGGTGACCGTGTGAACGGCGTGTGGATCGACGGCAAGCTGGAAACCGCCGACCGCTACGTGCTGGCGCTGGGCAGCTACTCGCCGCAATTGCTCAAGCCGCTGGGCATCAAGGCCCCGGTCTACCCGCTCAAAGGCTATTCGTTGACCGTACCGATCACCGACCCGGCCATGGCGCCGACGTCGACCATTCTCGACGAAACCTACAAAGTCGCGATTACTCGTTTCGACAACCGTATCCGCGTTGGTGGTATGGCTGAAATCGCCGGTTTTGACCTGTCGCTCAACCCGCGTCGGCGTGAAACACTGGAGATGATCGTCAACGATCTTTATCCTCGCGGCGGTGATCTGAGCCAGGCCAGCTTCTGGACCGGCTTGCGTCCGACCACCCCGGACGGTACGCCGATCGTCGGTGCGACCCCGTTCCGCAACCTGTTCCTCAACACAGGTCACGGCACCCTCGGTTGGACCATGGCGTGCGGTTCCGGTCGCCTGCTTGCAGACCTGATGGCCCGCAAAAAGCCGCAGATCAGTGCTGAAGGCCTCGATATTTCTCGCTACGGCAACAACCAGGAGATTGCAAAGCATGGCAGTCCAGCGCCTGCTCACCAATGAGCGCATGAGCCAGATCGTTACCCACAACGGCACCGTCTACCTGGCGGGCCAGGTGGGTGACGACATGAACGCGGGTATCGAGCAACAAACCCGCGAGGCACTGGCCAACATCGAGCGTCTGCTGGACCTGGCGGGCACCGACAAAACGCGTCTGCTGTCGGTGACCATCTACCTGAAAGACATCGATGCTCACTTCCAGGGCATGAATCAGGTATGGGACACGTGGCTGCCAAAAGGTGTTGCCCCGGCCCGTGCCACGGTCGAAGCCAAGCTGTGCGAGCCTGAAATTCTCGTCGAGCTATCGGTAGTCGCCGCACTGCCGTAACCCATCCCTCACCCGGTGCCGTTGTGGCATTGCGCTACCTGCGAGCACCGGGTTTTTTACTTCTAACCAGACTGCCAGAAGGCTGCCGTCATGCGTCCTGCCCGTGCCCTGATCGATCTTCAAGCGCTGCGTCACAACTATCAACTCGCCCGCGAACTCTCCGGGGCCAAGGCCCTGGCGGTGATCAAGGCCGATGCCTACGGCCATGGCGCGGTACGCTGCGCCCAGGCGCTGCAGGCCGAAGCCGATGGTTTTGCCGTGGCTTGTATCGAAGAGGCGCTAGCGCTGCGTGCGGCCGGTATTCATGGCCCTGTCCTGCTGCTTGAAGGGTTCTTCGAGGCCAGCGAACTGGAGCTGATCGTCCAGCACGATCTTTGGTGCGTGGTGCATTCGTTGTGGCAACTGGAAGCCATTGAAAAGGCCAGCCTGAGCAAGCCGATTACCGTCTGGCTCAAGCTCGATTCGGGTATGCACCGCGTCGGTTTGCACCCAAAGGATTATCAGTCGGCCTATCAGCGTCTGCAGGCAACCGGAAAGGTGGCGCGTATTGTCCTGATGAGCCACTTCGCCCGTGCCGACGAACTCGACTGCAGCGCCAGCAACGACCAGGTCGCGGTGTTCCAGGCGGCTCGCCAAGGCCTGAACGCCGAGATCAGCTTGCGCAACTCGCCGGCGGTGCTCGGCTGGCCACAGATCCCCAGCGACTGGGTGCGCCCAGGCATCATGCTCTATGGTTCGACGCCGTTCGAGGTGCAGCAAGCCCAGGCTCAGCGCCTGCAGCCGGTGATGACACTGGAATCGAAAGTCATCAGCGTACGTGAACTGCCGGCCGGTGAGCCGGTGGGCTATGGCGCCCGGTTCATCAGCCAGCGGCCAACCCGTGTCGGTGTGGTTGCGATGGGGTATGCCGACGGCTACCCGCGTCTTGCCCCGACCGGTACCCCGGTGATGGTGGCAGGCAAGCGCAGCCAACTGATTGGTCGTGTGTCCATGGACATGCTTTGCATTGATCTGACCGATGTACCTGAAGCCGGCCTCGGCAGCCCGGTCGAGCTGTGGGGCAAGAACGTACTGGCCAGCGACGTGGCGATTCAGGCCGGGACCATTCCCTACCAGATCTTCTGCAACCTGCGCCGCGTACCGCTGGTCTATTCTGGCGATTGAGGCAACTGGACGGACTGGCAGTGGGTCGAAGTGTTGTAAATACTGAACGCTGTGCGATGATAACGTTCAATTTCGACCCCATTTGTTCGTTTAGGAGGGCTTAAGCCTTGGACGTCGGTGAACGACTGCAGGCCATACGCAAGCTCAAGGGCCTGTCTCAGCGTGAACTCGCCAAACGCGCGGGTGTCACCAACAGCACGATCTCGATGATCGAGAAAAACAGCGTGAGCCCCTCAATCAGCTCGCTGCGCAAGGTGCTGGGGGGTATCCCCATGTCCATGGTCGAGTTCTTCTCTGAAGAACTGCAGCCGGAAAACCCCACTCAGATCGTCTACAAGGCCAACGAGCTCATCGACATTTCCGATGGTGCAGTGACCATGAAGCTGGTCGGCAAATCGCACCCGAGCCGGGCCATTGCCTTCCTCAATGAGGTCTATCCGCCTGGTGCAGATACCGGCGAAGAGATGCTCACGCACGATGGTGAAGAAACCGGCATCTTGCTGGAAGGTCGCCTCGAGCTGGTCGTGGGGCTGGAAACCTTCATCCTTGAAGCCGGCGACAGCTACTATTTTGAAAGCACCAAGCCGCACCGTTTCCGCAATCCATTCGATGAGCCGGCGCGGCTGATCAGTGCGGCGACCCCTGCCAACTTCTGATAGGCCAGGCGCGGCTTATTGTCGCGTCTAATCCCCTTAGGTCTTTAGGGTTGTTTCAGTGCGGCAGGGTTCTCGTTATACTTGCGACCGCCTGCGAAACCGTGGCCGCGGGCGTGACTAGCCACCATGAGGGTGTACGTGTGAATCTAATCAAGAAAATGCTGGCCGTACCAGCTGCCGTATTGGCCCTTTGGGCAGTCAGCGCTCAAGCTGCGACCAATGACGACATTGCCAAGCGACTGGAGCCTGTTGGTCAGGTCTGCGTTCAAGGCCAGGAATGTAAAGGTATGGAAGTGGCTGCCTCTGCTGGCGGCGGCGGTTCCAAGACGCCTGACGAGATCATCGCCAAGCACTGCAATGCCTGTCATGGCAGCGGCCTGCTGGGCGCGCCGAAAATCGGTGACACTGCTGCCTGGAAAGAGCGTGCGAGCCAGCAGGGTGGCTTGGACGGTATCCTGGCCAAGGCCATCACCGGTATCAACGCGATGCCACCAAAAGGCACTTGTGCCGATTGCTCGGATGACGACCTGAAGGGCGCCATCAAGAAGATGTCTGGCCTTTAAGCCATACGCTTCCCCCGACAAAGCCCGCCGCGTGCGGGCTTTGTCGTTTCTGCGGGATGCTGTATTCCCTGCAGGCGGGCTTACAGGAAGGTAACGACGCCGCCTTCCAGCGATTTGACCCGTGCCAGCGACTCGACGCGGTAGCCTTGGCTGTCCAGTTCGGCACGGCCGCCCTGGAACGACTTCTCGATGACGATACCCAGGCCGGCCACGCTGGCACCAGCCTGCTTGACGATCGAGATCAGGGCCTGGGAGGCTTTGCCGTTGGCCAGGAAGTCGTCGATCACCAGCACGCGGTCGCTGCTGTTCAGGTGACGCGGGCTGATCGCCACGGTGTTTTCGGTCTGCTTGGTGAAGGAGTACACCGAGGCCGTCAGCAGGTTTTCAGTCAGGGTCAGTGACTGGTGCTTGCGGGCGAAGATCACCGGAACGCCGAGCTTCAGGCCGGTCATTACCGCCGGGGCAATGCCGGAGGCTTCGATGGTGACGATCTTGGTGACGCCCGAGTCGGCGAACAGACGGGCGAACTCGTCACCGATCAGTTGCATCAGCGCAGGGTCGATCTGATGGTTGAGAAACGCATCGACTTTCAGGACCTGATCGGAAAGCACAATGCCTTCTTCGCGAATCTTCTGGTGCAGTGCTTCCACGGCGGTAAATTCCTCGATGTAACAAAAAGGCCCCGGCAGCGTGCCAGGGCAAAGGTGGATTATCTAACGTTTGAGCATGGCGCGGATATCCGCCAATGCGTTATTGCCACGTGCGGCCTTGACCTCGGTCGGGGCATCGTCGAGGCCTTCCCAGACGAGGTCGTCGTCGGGCAGCTCGTCGAGGAAACGGCTTGGCGCGCAGTCGATGATTTCGCCGTACTGCTTGCGCTTGGCCGCAAAGGTGAACGCGAGGGTCTGGCGAGCCCGGGTGATGCCGACATAGGCCAGGCGGCGTTCTTCTTCGATGGTGTCGGCTTCGATGCTGGAGCGGTGCGGCAGAATTTCCTCCTCCATGCCCATGATGAACACGTAGGGGAACTCCAGCCCTTTGGACGCATGCAGGGTCATCATCTGCACACCCTCGGCGCCTTCTTCCTCTTCCTGCTGGCGTTCGAGCATGTCGCGCAGCACCAGCTTGCCGATGGCTTCCTCGATGGTCATGCCACCGTCTTCGTCTTTCTCGAGGGTGTTCTTCAAGGCCTCGATCAGGAACCAGACGTTGCCCATGCGAAAGTCTGCCGCCTTGTCGCTGGAACTGTTCTGGCGAATCCAGTTCTCGTAGTCGATATCCATGACCATGCTGCGCAGGGCCGCGATCGGATCGTTCTGCGCGACCTGCTGGCGTACGCCGTCCATCCAGCGTTTGAAGCGCTGCAGGCGGTCAGTAAAGCGGCTGTCCAGGTGTTCGCCAAGGCCCAGCTCTTCACTGGCGGCGTACATCGAGATCTTTCGCTCGGTGGCGTAGTTGCCAAGCTTTTCCAGCGTGGTCGAGCCGATTTCCCGGCGCGGTACGTTGATCACCCGCAGGTAGGCGTTGTCGTCGTCCGGGTTCACCAGCAGACGGAAGTAAGCCATCAGGTCCTTGACCTCCTGACGGCCAAAGAAGCTGTTGCCGCCAGAGAGCCGGTACGGAATCTGGTGGTGCTGCAGTTTCAGCTCGATGAGCTTGGCCTGGTAGTTACCCCGGTACAGGATCGCGAAGTCACTGTAGGGGCGGTCGGTACGCAGGTGCAGGCTGAGGATTTCCATGGCCACCCGCTCGGCTTCGGCTTCCTCGTTACGGCAGCGGATCACGCGGATCTCGTCGCCGTGGCCCATCTCGCTCCACAGTTGTTTCTCGAAGGCATGCGGGTTGTTCGAGATCAGCACGTTGGCGCAGCGCAGGATGCGGCTGGTGGAACGGTAGTTCTGTTCGAGCATGACCACCTTCAGCGAGGGGTAGTCGTCCTTGAGCAGCATCAGGTTTTCCGGGCGCGCGCCGCGCCAGGCGTAGATCGACTGGTCATCGTCGCCGACCACGGTGAACTGGTTGCGCGTGCCGATCAGCATCTTCACCAACAGGTACTGGCTGGCGTTGGTGTCCTGATATTCGTCCACCAGCAGGTAGCGCACACGGTTCTGCCATTTTTCCAGGATGTCGGCGTGTTCCTGGAACAGCTTCACCGGCAACAGGATGAGGTCGTCGAAGTCCACCGCGTTGAACGCCTTGAGCGTACGCTGGTAATGGGCATAGACGATGGCGGCGGTCTGCTCCTTGGGGTTGCGCGCTTTTTCCAGGGCTTCTGGAGGCAGCACCAGGTCGTTCTTCCAGGCGCCGATCATGTTCTTGATCTCGTCGACGCCGTCGTCCCCGGAGTACTCCTTCTGCATGATGTCGGTCATCAAGGCCTTGACGTCGGCTTCGTCGAAGATCGAGAAACCCGGCTTGTAGCCCAGCCGCTGATGCTCCTTGCGGATAATGTTCAGGCCCAGGTTATGGAAGGTCGAGACGGTCAGGCCGCGCCCTTCGCCGCCGCGAAGCAGGGTACCGACCCGTTCCTTCATCTCGCGCGCGGCCTTGTTGGTAAAGGTCATGGCCACGATGTACTGGGCACGGATGCCGCAGTTCTGGATCAAGTGGGCGATCTTGCGGGTGATCACGCTGGTTTTGCCGGAGCCGGCACCGGCGAGCACCAAAAGTGGGCCGCCGACGTAGCTCACGGCTTCTTGTTGCCGGGGGTTGAGTCGGGACATGGGGGAACCTGGGGTCGCCTGAAAAATAGCCGGGCATTTTAGCAGGCGTGACGAGATTGTGCCGCGACCGTCTGACAGTGTGACGTAGCACGCGATCTAGATTTGCTGGTTCTGTTACTTTCCCGCAGGATGCGCTGCAACGTGTGTGGATGTCGGCAAAGGAATGGCATGTGTTTAAGTGAAAATCATTACTATTAATGGTTTAGGATAGGGCATCCCTGCTACTCATCGTCATTTAGACTGCGTCAACGTGCTAAGGAGCCAGCTTGTCTACGCCTGTCGAACCTTTGCGTTTGCTCCTGCTGGCTGATGAGCCGAGCTGGGCCACGGCGCTGCAACACTGCTTGCAGCCGCTGGCCGGTGGTGCCGTGCTGATCAATGCGCCGAACTGGGAGTCGGTCGACAGCTTGTTTGTCAGTGACCGCAATGCGCTGGTGCTGGCCACTCCTGCGCTGCAACCGGCGCCAGGTCGTTGCGACCTGCCCATGCTGCTGCTGTTGGAAGAAGAACCTGTGCAGCCCCCGCTGGGTGTCAGCGACTGGTTGGTGCGTGAAGCGCTGAGCACCGATACCCTGCGGCGTTGCCTGCGCCATGTGCGTGAGCGTGGCGTACTGGAGGCCACCTTGCAGCGCCTGGCCGAGCAGGACCCACTGACCGGCATCGCCAATCGTCAGGGTTTCCAGACCCTGCTCACCGCACGCCTGGCCGATAACGAGGGCCGCGGTGTCGCCCTTGGCCACCTTGACCTGGACAACTTTCGGCACGCCAACGACGCCTTGGGCCATCAGGCGGGCGATCGCCTGATCCTGCAAGTGGTCGGTCGGCTCAAAAGCCAGCTCGAAGCGGGTGATCAGGTGGCGCGTCTGGGCAGTGATGAATTTGCCCTGCTGATTGATACCCGCCGTGAGCCGCAGCGTGCCGAATGGATGGCTGAACGTATCGTCGAAGCGTTGGCCGAGCCTTACTGGATCGATGGTGAAAGCCTCTTGCTTGGTTGCAGTCTGGGCGTGGCGCATGCCCGTGCCGAGGGCGGCGCAGACCCACTGATGTGGCATGCACATATCGCCATGCAGCAGGCCAAGGGCACCCAGGGGTGCACGTTCCATGTGTTCAACGAGCGTATCAATCGCCATGCGCGCAGCCTGGCCGACCTGGAAACCGAACTGCGCCGCGCCTTGCGCCGTGACGAACTGGAGTTGCACTACCAGCCTCGTTTTGACCTGAAGAGTGGCCAGATCGTCGGGCTTGAGGCGTTGGTACGGTGGCGGCATGCCGAGCGAGGCCTGCTGCCGCCCAGCGAGTTCGTGCCGCTGGCCGAACAGAGCGGGCTGATCGTGCCGTTGGGGTACTGGGTGATCTCTCGTGCCCTGCGCGACATGCAGGCACTGCGTGAGCATGGGGTGGCCCCTCTGCATATGGCGGTTAACCTGTCGTTCCGCCAGTTCCAGGACAGCCAGTTGCTGGCCACCTTGAGCCGGTTGATCGTCCAGCATGGGGTTGACGCGCGTTGGCTGGAGTTTGAGTTGACCGAGACGGCCGTGATGCGCCGTAGCGATCTGGTCAAACAGACCATGGATGCGCTGGGCCGGCTTGGCGTGCGTTTCTCCCTGGATGACTTTGGTACCGGGTTCTCGTCGTTCGTGCACCTCAACAGCTTGCCGATTACCTTGCTCAAGGTGGACCGCAGCTTTGTCGGTGGCATGGAGCAGCGCGAAGAGAACCGCCAATTGGTTCACGCCATGATCAACCTGGCGCACAACCTGAAGCTGGAAGTGGTGGCCGAAGGGGTTGAGACTGAAGAACAGATGGCGTTGCTGCGCAGCTTCAACTGCGATCAGGCGCAAGGATACCTGATCAGTCGTCCGCTTCCGATCGACGAATTGCTGGCCTACCTGACGCAAGGCGCTGCTCCCCTGAAAGCGACTGTGTAGGCGCTGGCTTAAGGGGAGCAGGCTTGCCTGCGAGGGTGTTGGTTAAGCGCCTGCAGCGCGGTGTGCCGGGGTCTCGCTCTAGCGCGCTTCAATACCATCAAGCAGCGCGTCCACCAGCCCTTTGGCCATTTCAACCGAGTGCAGTGTCGAGCGCAGCAGGTTCCTGTTGGGCGTCTTCGTTTCGGTCAACAGCGTGTCGGCAGTATCGTAGGCGCAGCCCAGGTAGAGCGAAACGTGTACCAGTACATCATGGGCAGCGATGCCGGGGCATACGGAGAAAAGCGGGGCGTGGCCAGCGGCGCAACTGCCGAAAATCGTTTGGGCGGTAACGTAGGTGTGATCGAGGGGCGGATCGGGGACGATTTTTTTCATGATGAGCTTCCCTAGTCGTTGGAGAAGCTGCGCCCACTCGTTACCACACGAGAGGGTGGCAGCTGTACGCGGGGTGGTAAACCGGTGGACATAGGGACATCCGGCAGGCCCTGGGGCCTCCCGCGCACAGCTGCCATAAACCAGGGTCTATGGATGTCTACGTCCGCTCGGGTTACCACACCCGATCGCTGTACATTCAGCGACGAAGCCAGCCTAGAGGGCCGGGTTTCTGGGGACAAGTCATCATGCATAGACAGACTGCGTAGGGTATTTCCTAGGACGTAAGTTCAGCCAGCCATTTTGCCTATTCGAATCAAAATCTAACATTTGAGTCATTAAAAGACGGTGAGCCAACATGCTTGGCGCGTACCTATCGACACCCTTTCTGTTGGGGGCCTTGAGGTATTTGCATTGGGTTGGATATCTGCTAGATATATAACCGTCGTTGATATCGTTTTGACTTTACGCTCGTGTGGCATGGGCAATCCAGCCATGGAGTAGAGGCGAAACCGTCGAAAAGGCTGGAGTTCTCCCGACGGGTTTCAAACAGGATGAACGTTTCAATTGGAGGCACGGATGTCGCCGTTGACTGCGCAACACTTTTCGGGAATTGCGACAGGTCACGTCACTGACAAAGCAAACCCATTTCTCCGTTTACCCAATCTTCTGAAGTGTCGACACCGTCTCGATACCGTGTTCCGGCGAGTGGCGTCTTTTGCCCAGGCCCATCCCAATAATCGCCAGCGTTTTTATGATTAAAAAGTGCACGTGAGCACAGGGTGCGTTATTGCCTTGGGCTGCGATGTGCATTGCGTGCGTCGAGGTTAATCGGTTGAGTCTTAACTACATGCTTTTCTAAGGAAAGGAGCGGGGGATGTCAGATTATTTTTTGGGTGAAATTCGCTGGTTTCCGACGAGTTGGGCGCCCAGCGGATGGCTTGCATGTGATGGAAGAGACATGCCAATCGCTCAGAACCAGGCCTTGTATGCCTTGCTTGGGACAAGGTACGGAGGGAATGGGGTAACGACGTTCAAGCTACCGGACTTGCGCGGCCGTGCGGCCCTGCACTATAGCGGGGTTCAACCTGATTACATACTTGGAGCCAAGGCGGGTACGGAAACCGTCACGCTGACTGCTGCACAAATGCCTGCACATACACATGACTTCAATGCATCAACGGCAGAGGGAACGGCTCCGCAGCCGAAGGACAATCTTCTGGCGGATGCCGCTGCAGCGGGTGGCGTGACTGACCCACGTCTCTACGGGACGCCTGGCACACCTGCCGCCATGATCCCGCTGAACAATGAAAGTGTATCGGTGTCAGGCAGCAGTGCAGCGCATACAAACATGCAGCCGTTCCTGGTGCTCAATCCTTGTATTGCCGTCTCGGGCATATTCCCGCCACGCAGCTGACGCTAGTTGACCCCAGCATTGAGGAATCAAAGACATGGTTGATTGTTATGTAGGTGAAGTGCGTTTGTTTGCTGGCTTGAGAGTCCCCGAGAACTGGCATGCGTGTGATGGCACTCAGCTGTCGATCAGCGGCAACGAGGCGTTGTATTCATTGATTGGCACGACCTATGGCGGAAATGGGGTGACGACATTTGGGCTTCCTGATCTACGTGGTCGTGTGCCTATCGGGCAGGGGCAGGGAGTAGGACTGACGGCCAGGGGTATCGGCGTGGCCAGTGGTGCTGAGGTAGTGGCCTTGGATCCGTCACAGATGCCAGCGCACGCGCATGTAATCATGACTGCAGGTGCAGACGCTAGTGCTGCCACGCCAGGATCAGCGGTGACCTTGGCCAATACGACTTTACCTTTAGCCCAGTACCTCAAGAATGGCGTAGCTTCTTCACAGCAAGTACAGCTGTCCGCTTCTACCGTCGCACCTGTGGGATCAGGTCAGCCGCACAACAACGTCATGCCCAGCGCGGTTTTGACGTACATCATTGCCCTGGTCGGTATTTACCCAACACAATCTTGATATCAGGAAAGCTCAACATGGATGCTTTTATCGGTGAAATCAGGTCGTTTCCTTATGGATACGTCCCTGACGGCTGGCTGGCCTGTAACGGTACCGTTCTGTCGATACAGGCATACGCAGCGCTGTACTCGCTCATTGGCAACAAGTGGGGAGGGGACGGCAAGCAGACGTTCGCGGTGCCTGACCTGAGGCAGCGCGTGGTCATGGGCAGTGGTGCAGGCCCAAACCTGACCCCCCGTACCTGGGCCGACACGACCGGGGAGGCAGCGGTAGAGTTGACCGAGGCTCAGCTACCCGCTCACAGCCACTCCGTGACGGTTAAGTACCCCGTGCTCACAAGCGCGGCAACCGATATGCAGGCTACACCGGACGCCAACAACGCATCATGGCTGTCCAGGGCGATGGTCCTGAATTCGGCGCCGCCAGCCGTAGTGAAGGCCTATGCTTCAGGGGATCCGAATACTCAGCTTTCCTTAACGACGTTATCCCCTCAGGGCGCAGGAGCCGCCCATGAAAACCGGCAACCTTATCTAGCGCTTGAGTTCTGCATTTGTTGGAACGGTACTTACCCTAGCTTCAGTTGAGGGAGATGCGCGTGTTGCCCACGGAATATCTGCTATCGGGCTTGGCATTGCGCGGCGAGAACCCTGACGACAGGCCGTTCCTGGAACGGCTTTTCGTCTCGAACCGAGCCGCAGAGCCGGGTTTTGCGGCCTGGCCGGAACAGATGCGGCATACGTTCCTGGTCAGCCAGTTTGATTTGCAGCGCCGTCATTATGCCAACGCCTATGCCGGTGGCGATTTCTATATCGTCGAACACAATGCAGGCGCCGTTGGCAGGCTTTGCCTGTTCAGGACGGATCACGATGTGCGGGTGGTCGATCTATCCCTGACCCCGGAGAGCTGCGGCATCGGGCTCGGCTCGGCGTTGCTGCGTGCGGTGCAGCGTCAGGCCGGCATGCAGGGCAAGACCGTCAGCCTCAACGTGGAGATGAGCAACCCTGCTCTGCAGCTCTACCGGCGTCTGGGCTTCGAGCAGATCGGCCAGTCAGATCCCTATTGGCATATGATCTGGCGCCCATCGACATGAGTGCCTTGACGGGCATGTCTTGTATAGCAAAAAGCAATTATGTAGGCTTTCAATCGTTATTTTACTGCGGATTGGCTGCAGTAAAACCTGCCAAAGGATACTGGTCGTGACCTCCCACAATACTGTTGATGCAAAGGGCGCCCAGCCCGAGATCCAGAAAAAAGAGTGGTTTACGCCTGAGGTGCGCGATCAGAGCATTAACAGTCTTACTGAGTTTGTTAAATTCGTTAATACAACTGAGGGCACAGCCACGAGCGGGCCTGTTTCCTGAGCTGTTTCTCGTGCAGCCGTTCGGCGAGTGATATCACTTGGCTTTTGTACGCCAGCGCTTTGTCTTTGAGGTGTTTCAACGGCTGACAGGCATCTACGATGTTCATCGCGGCTTTACGCTCACTGGCGGCAGGCTTGTTCTTGCGGGTTCCTGAGTGATAGGAGCTTTGCCTGTCGTTGGTCCGGGCCAAGCCATTTTGAATGAGTTCATTGCTAATACACGTAGGTTCGCCTTGGTCGATTATCTTGTTTGTGGGCTCTCTGTCCGTTCCGAGTTGCTGCTGCCCGGCATCATGAAAGCCGAGGCCCCGGTAAGCGAGCCGGATGTGCTGGTGCGACGGGCAACCGTTCCTTTGCCTTATAGCCCTGAGCAGGATCACGGCCTGAATTGGCGTGTTGACGGTGCCGATGTGTTGTTCCGGGTGCCGGGGATCGTTCGGTTTCTGATTGCCGGTGGCCGACAGGTTGAGTTCGAGCTCGAAGCCTCTGGCCGCGATGACGATGTTGTGCCGTTTTTTCTCAGTACCGTGGTCGGCGTGCTGCTGCATCAGCGCCAGCGCTTGGTGCTGCATGCGTCCGCTGTTTCTTTTAGGGGGCAGGCTATCGCGATTTGCGGGCCGAGTGGGGTGGGCAAATCCACCTTGGCGGCGGCGTTGTGCGAGGCGGGCTGCAGTTTTGTCAGTGATGATGTTTCGGTCATTCACACGGCCACTGCGGGCAGGCCCTTGGTGATTCCGGACGGGCGTCAACATCGGCTATGGGCTGATAGCGTTGCACGCCTTTCCCTTAACGACCGTCAGGGTGCAGCTGTACGGGCCAGCCTGCAGAAGTTTCATGTGGATCCGGCCAGTGAAGGCCAGCCAGTGCCCGTTCCCTTGCAGGCCATCGTAGTATTGCGTGAGGCGCGGGGGGCGCACCGTCCTGGGCTTGTGCGGCTCTCGTCCGCTGATGCCGTCGCGTTGCTTCGCAATGACGTGTTCCGTGGCCTGTTCGCGTCGCGTCTGGGGCGTGAAGCGCAGTTGTTTGTCCAGATAGCCGCGTTGCTGGGGCAGGTTCAGGTGTTTCGGCTTGATCGGCACGCCGACTTTGCTCGGCTTGGCGATGATGTGCGTCTGGTGCTGGGCTGTCTGGAAAGCGCCAAATGACAGCTCGCGACCACGGCGTGGTGTGGCTGGCCTCCTTTCCCAAGTCAGGCAATACCTGGTTACGGCTGTTGCTGTCCAATCTGTTGTATGCAAATGAACAGCCGGTCGATATCAACCAAATCACCTTGCCGGGCAACTCGCCCATTAGCCGCCATGTCATTGAAGCGCTGACACTTATCGATACCAGCCTGTTGACCCACAGCGAGGTGGACCGGCTACGCCCGCAGTGGACCCGATTGGCAACAGCCGATGCGACGGAACGTTCTTATATCAAAACGCACGACCTTTGGCGCCTCAACGCTACCGGTGAGCCCATACTTGGCCGACTCACCCACAGTGCTGCGATGTATGTCGTTCGCGATCCGCGAGACGTGGCCGTGTCGCTGGCCCATCATTTCGGCTGTTCGCTCGACAAGGCCATTGGCTACCTGAATGACGGCTCCGGTGACGTGGGCCGTGTTCCGCGCCGGTATGTCGCTCGATTCGACAGCGTCTTGTACAGTTGGAGCCAGCATGTGAGCAGTTGGCTTGAGCAGCGCGAGGTTCCTGTGCACCTGCTGCGTTATGAGGACCTGCTGGCCAATGGTGCGGCAGCATTTGCTGAGGCTGTTGCGTTTCTGGGCCTCGACGTGTCGGCCCAAGCCATAGAGCGTGCCGTGCACTTTGCTGCGTTCGATCAATTGCAGCGCCAGGAGCAGACGCATGGCTTTCGGGAAAAGCTTGGCCGAGCCAGCGCGCCGTTCTTCCGCTCGGGGCGGGCGGGGGCGTGGTCCGAGGTGTTATCCCCGGCACAGCAAGAGCGCATTGTGTGCGCCCATCGTCCGCTCATGGAGCGTCTGGGTTACCTATGAGCCGCGCGCGGTAATGGTTTTTATCGGATGACCCATACAGTCATGGAGCAGAGAAGTTAATGATCGATACAAGGCTGCTTTCAGAGGGCGTGTTCCAGCGCACCGAAGGGTTGCTCGCGGCTGAGGCGGGTGAAGAGTTGTTGATGATGAGTGTTGATCTGGGCAGGTACTTCAACCTCAATGCGGTTGGCGCCAGGATCTGGGCGCTTCTGGAGAAACCGCTGATGGTGGAGGCCATGCTTGCTACATTGCTTGCCGAATACGATGTCACCCCTGAGGTGGCACGCCAGGAGCTGGAAACCTTTCTCGGCGCCTTGCATGAGCGCGGTTTGGTCACGGTCAGCGATGCGTTGGCTGGCTAAATACCGGCGTATATCCCGCGCCGACCGCTGGCTGACGCTGGAGGCTGCGGTATCGCTCCTGTGCGCGGCGGCCATGCTCAAGCTTCTACCGTTTCGTTGGGTCGCCAGAGGGGCCGGGGAGTTGTCAGGGCAAACGCAGCGGGGTCAAGTGTCGTCGCTGCCGCCCCTGCACCCTGCATTGCCGGGACAGGTCGGGTGGGCCGTGGTGCGTGCTGCTCGGCACCTGCCATTGAAGCTGCTATGCCTGCCCCAGGCCATTGCTGCCCAGCGCATGCTGCGTCGGCGTGGTATCGCCTCCACCCTGCATTTTGGTATGGCGCTCAGCACGGATGGCAGTCGCCGCATGTTGGCCCATGCCTGGCTGACCGTAGGCGAGCAAGGGGTGATCGGCATACCCGCCAGCCAGGGTTTTAGCGAGCTGGCTCGTTTTTCCCAGGAAGTATCTGGCGCGCCCCCTGTTCAGTGATGTTGCAGCAACCAGGCCATGGCGCGCAGCAGTGGCATTGGCACAATGGCACCTGCGCTGGCCATGCGCGTCCGGTTCTCGGCCAGCACGAGGTGTTTTGCATCCTTGATCGTGGGCAGGTGGTCGATGCGGCGCTGTATCGCCTGCAGGTCAAAAAGATCGCCTGCGAGGGGATGGGCGCGCAGTGCTTCCATCTGCGCGTGCAGCGCGTCGCGTTGCGCCGCCTGGATCATCAGTAGTTCGGGAAATGGGCTGAGCTTGTTACGCCGCCAACGAATTTTCTCGGGCAGTACATTGGCCATGGCATCGCGGAACAGGCGTCGTTTCCATCCGCCGCGACAAAACAACGTGCTGGGTAACGACCAGGCGAACTCGACGACCCGGCGGTCCAGTAGCGGAAAGGAAAACGCGATGCCATAGCGCGCGCCCATTAGCGCCCAGTGCTCGGTCCTGCGCGCCAGGTGCGGCTGTGCCGCCAGCAGTTGCCAGCGATTGCCCACCGCATTGGCGCCAATTCTGATGCCTGGGCCGATGATGCGATGGTCGTCGAGCTTCAACATGTCTTGCAGTTTGTACGGATGAGCCCCGGCGGTAGGCCGCTGGCGCAAGAAAGCGAGGGCGGCGCCCGGTATGAGGTAAGGCAACAATTCGGCGCGTATTGTTCGAAGTGGGGATTGCCCGTGTTCGTTGGCCAGCGCCCGAAACTCTCCGACCAGGTAGCGCCATTGCCCGCCCAGTAACGCTTCTGCCAGCGCCCCACGACCGTTGTAGGTGGCCCCTTCGTCGCCACCCCAGCCCGACAGCAGGGTCGTCACACCGTGAGCGGCGGCATGTGCGCAGACCTGGTTATCCGGAAAAGCCGGGTCGCACGGTACCAATTGATCGACATCCATGCGTGGGAAGACAAACGCTGCTTGATTGTCGATCCGGATCGGCTGCCAGGCGATGTCAGGCTCCTGACGCAATACCGCCTCGACGTAATCGCCTTCGCCTTGCAGGTCCAGCCCGGTCAGGGTGCCGGGCAGAAAGGAGTAGCCCAACAGTGGCTGGTTTGCCTGGCGTTGCAGGCGGGCCGCCAGGACTGCCAGGGACGAAGAGTCCAGGCCACCGCTTATGTGAGCGCCTACCGGCCTTTCGGCAGGCAAGCGGCAACGCACCGCTTCGCGGACGAGCGTGGCCATTTCTTCGGCGGCCTCTTCCGGGCTGCAGGTACGCTGCCCACCGAGGGTTGGCTCCAGTCGCCAGTGATGCTGGCGCTCGATGTGCAGCGGCGATACGCGTATCCGCTCGCCCGGTGCGAGCCGTTCGATGCCTCTGAAAAGCGAACGCTCCGGTCCGTGCAAGGCGCCGAGCAGGTCACTCAGGAAGTAGTCCTGATCAAGCTCTCGGGTGACGAAACCGCCAGCGTGGATGGCCCGGGGGAGTGAGCCGAAGGCGAACAGGTTGCCTGGCTGATGGGTGAAGAACAGCGGTCGTACCCCCATGCCATCGCGGGCGCAGGTCATGGTACTCGAGCGTGCATCCCAGAGCGCTACGGCGAACTCACCGAGTATGCGTTTCAGCGCTTCGGTGTGGGGGGCTTCCAGCGCTGCCAGTAGCTGCCTTTCGCCGTCGATCTGTGGCTCGTGTATGCGGGCATCGGCAGCCATCACCGCACCGCTTGCGGCGTGCGGCAACGAGGCTTCCCCCCCACTGAAGTCCAGCACTGCCAGTGCGGCAGGCCCTTGCAGAAGGCGGGCGACACTTGGTGTCAAGCCTGGCTCGATCATCGCACTCACCATGCGCTCCAGGCATGTGGCCTCGGCTGTTTGGCCATCCAGATGTACAAATCCGCAAATCAGGCGCATGGGTGGGCTTCCAGATATTCCAGTGCGATGGTGGCAAAGGGCGTATCACCCAGCGCAGTGTCGTCGATCAATTGGTGAAACAAGCATCCCCAGCCGGCGTTGGTTTCGATCAGCACGGGACCGTCAGGCGTTACCGCGACATCCCAGCCCAGAAAGACGAAACGTTCAAACGCTTGGCGATGGGCGCGTTGCACCAGTTCCACGCAGGCCTGCCAGTGAGGGATCGTAATTTCGGTGATGGCCTTGCCCGTCAACGGATGATGCGTAACCACGTCGCCCTTGGCGGTGAGGCTGCGTGTGACCTTGCCGGTGCCTGCATTGATCGCACAGAGGATGGGGCGGCGTCTGCCATGGTGTTCATCGGTGAACAGCGTCATCAGTTTTGCGACCACCTGCACCTCGCCCGCCAGGGTGATGCCGGTGACGATGCGCAGCGTTACCAGCGGCCCGTGGGACAGCTCCGCAAGCGTGGGATGGTTGTGCAACCAGGGTTGCACAATGCAATCGCGTTGTCGCCAGTGCTCCAGCAGTGCCGTGGGCTGCAGGTTCTGACCATTGATGTCGCGGTAGCCTGTTGCTTCGCGCAGCCACTGTTGCGCGCCGCTACCCTGGCTGCCGTGTAGGTCCTTGACCCACAGCCTGGCCTGGTCTGGCAGAAACGGGGTGTGCGATGGATCTTGTCGCCCTTCGCGGAATACGGCGAGGGTGGGGATACAGGGCAGGGCGTGGCGCTGGCAAATGTCGGCGAAGCGCGCCTTGTCCTGAACGTCCGTCTGCGAGGCGCCGCGTCGTGTATTCAAGGTGCGTAGCAGGTTTGCCTCGCACCAATAAAAGTAATCGCCGGCCAGGTGCTGGCGCGATTTATCGGCGAGTCGGTAGCTGTTGAATTCCACTGGCGGCACATTGTGCAGCATTGCCAGGCGCCACATCTGCCAACCCTGCCGAACGCTCTCCCAGGGGCTGCTCGGACGTATGTCCGCTGGTGCTTGGCGCAGGTTGCGTCGGGTTTCCAGCAGGGCACCGATGGGCCAGGCCAGGGTCATGAGGGCGCGCAAGGCCCAGCGCTGCAGCAACGGTCGATGGGCGAAGTATTCAGAACGTGCCACCGAACGAATGCGCCCCATGGGTGTGCGCGAGGAGCGCAGAACCATGAAGGGGAAGCCTCGTTTGCTCAGCCCGAACGCCCGGGCGGCTTTGACCAGGCGTGCCTTACGCATTGGTGCCCGACCCGGCGTGGCGCTGGAAGAGGCCTTTGAACTTGGCGACGATCAACAGAAACAGGTAGGCGACGTTGGTCCGTACATAGCGCCATAGCAAGCGACGGGGCTCCATGAGCAGCCGGAAAAACCACTCCATGCCAATGACTTGCATCCAGCGAGGGGCACGCGGCAGTGTGCCGGAAAGCACATCGAACGAGCCGCCGACCCCCATGCCGATCTTTACGCCAAGGTGCTGCCAGTGTTTTTGCAGTAGCAGCTCCTTCTTTGGGGAGCTCATGCCGATGAACAGCATGTCTGCACCGCTGGCACGAATCGCTTCGACCACATCGGCTTCTTCTTCGGCGCTGAAGTAACCATCACGCACCCCGACAATGCGCAGTTTCGGATAGCGGCCGAGTAAGCGCTGAGCAGTCAGTTGCACCACCTCCCTGCGAGCGCCCAGCAGATAGACAGAAGCCCCGGTTTCCGCTGCCAGGGCGCACAGATCACCCAACAGATCGATGCCTGCGCGGCGTGGTGGGACCGGTATGTCCAGAAGCTTGAGCCCGAGTGAAATGCCGGCACCGTCAATATGCACCCACTCGGCTTCGTTCAGCGCGCCCATCAGCAGCGGTGCGCTACGGGCGTCGACCAGCTTGGCAACATTCAGGCCCTCCAGGTGCAGGCGGCGCTCGCCGGCAAGGGAGCGCTTCGCTTCCTCCATCAGATCGTGTGGGGCGATCAGGTCGAGGGGGCATCCGAGAAAGTCGATCCGACGGTTACCGGGCTGAGTATTCATAGCGCATCCCTGCTGCATAATGTTGTGTTTTGGGCAGGCTGCGCAGTGTGGCACCGCAGAGCAGCCAGAAAGCGCCGGTACCGGAGACTGCCAGTACGTGCTCGGAACTGATCAGGGTCGTGGCGACACCGAGCGACAGCCAGAAAACCGCCAGGGCCATGGGCTCGCGGTGCTGGCGATAGCCGCGCCACAAGGCCAGCGCGACGTTGGCATAGAAGTACAGGAAGAGCAGGGCGGCGGGCAGGCCCAATTGAAAGGCGATACTGAATATGGCCCCTTCACCGCCACCGATGGCCGGGCGGCTTTCTTGTGCGGCGATTGCGCCTTGCTCACCTAACCCGGCTCCCAGCAGCAATACCTTGGGCAAGTCCTGAAGGTTTTTCTGCAAGGCCATCCAGTGACCGATGGTTGAACCATCCTGAAATCGGATGCTGATGAGCACGATGCCGTATGACGCAATAGCGATAGCAATACAGGCACACCCCGCGATCACCAGGCGTGAATACCGGGAGCGGAACAAGGTCGTGCCGGTCATCAGGTAACCGACCAGCGCCAGGCTGCCCGCGAGCATGGCGCCTCGGGTCCCGGACATCCAGATACCGATGAACATCAGGCCGCACAAGGCAAGGCCGAACCAGCGTGCGCGCCGCTCTAACCAAGCGATTGCGGTCAGCGCGACGACGGCGAGGAACATTCCCTGGGCCAAAGGCGAGGCCAGCAGGCCTGCGGCCCGGCGATCCAGCTCGAGGTTGGAGTAGAAATTCCAGGGCAACCCGGTGTCCGGTTGAGCCCCCAGCAGCAAGCCTTTGACATGCAGCATGTAGCTCGGATACGCGAGCGTGTCGATCCAGAAATGGGTGTTTCGTTGTTCCCAGGCGCCGAACAGGGTACTGGCGATGCCCAGCGTTATCAGCAGGGCGGCACAACTGCGCAGTTGCTGGCGTTCCCGGACGCAGTAATAGCCCGCCAGAAAGAACAGCATGGGTATCAGCAGAGTGCCGAATGAGCCGACCAAGATGCCAAAGGAGACGCCGCCGCGATTGAACAGCAGGTACAGCATTGCCAGGCTGCCATAGGCCAGTATTGGCAGCAGCAGGCGCGTCGGCATGCGTACGCTGAGCAGGCAGCAGCCCGCGAGGACGATGACCAGCAGGTCGCGCAGATTGCGCAGCACGCCCGCGCCAGGCCACGCGCCGCCATCATACAGCCAGGCACTGCCAAGGTCGCCCAAGTGGACCCAAAGTATGATGATCACCAGCGCCACGAACCTCATCGGCGCGGCTCCTGACGCTGCCGGGCACGATGTTGGCGCAAGCGCTGCAGCTCGCCGAGCGCGCCAGCTCCGAGCAGGCTCAGGGCCGCACGCTTGAGCATGGCCTTCAGGCGGTCTTTGAAGCCCCAGTCAACCCGTTCAATCCATTGATCAACGGTATTGACGCTTGCCTTGGCAGCGGGCGCCATGGGGGATTGCACGAGGCGTTCCGGGCGTTTTGCTTCAAGCCACAGCGTGCCGGGCAATGCCGTCAGTGGATGAGCGCCGCAGTAGGTGACCTGCAGACCGGCTGCTTCGGCGAGGCGTTGCAGGTTGTCGGCGCAGAAGTAACTCAAGTGAGCTGGGTGCACGAACAGGCGGGTCTGCCAGTCGCTCATCAGGTCCGGTACCTCTATCCATAGCTGTCCGCCTACTCGGAGCGTGCGTGCGGCTTGTTCCAGGAAACCCCGAGGGTCGATCAGGTGCTCCAGGACATGGAACGCTACCAGCGCGTCCAGGTGCTCTGCTGGGAGGGCGGTCAGGTCGTTGATGAACGCGACTTGCGCGTGCGCCAGCAAGGCGCCGCGGTGCGAGGTGTCCGGCTCGTTGGCCGTCAGTTGCAGGTCTGGGCGCAGCATTGAGGCCTCGCCGAGAAAAGCACCGAAGCCCGAACCCATTTCAAAAAGATGCGCCTTCTGTGGCAGCTTCGGCGCAATCAGCGACAGACGCAGGCGGGCAGTTTCCCGGTCGCCGCGCCAGGCAAAGAAGCGCGTGCTGCTGCGCCAGGGTACTTCCGCCGGAAACAGGCGGCGGTAGGCGCCTTCATAGAACCGCGACAGGCCGGCTTCGGTAAAGCCTGGCGCCAGATAAACCGCCGCACAATGTCCGCAACGCCTTAGTTGCTGGCCTGATCGGGCATAGACCTCCGGCCAGAAATGCCGCTGTGCCTCGGTGCTGCCGCACAGGCGACACTGGCCGCAGTCCGCTGCCAACCCCCAGTCCACGCTGTGCTCACGCATGGAACCTCCGATACCAGAGTGCGACGGACAGTGCCAGCCACAACGTGCTGTGCTGGCGGGGCTGGGCGAGCTGGGCGCGTAGCCCATCCACGTCGATGAATGCCGCCAGCCCGGAGGGCAGGTCATCGAGCAACTCGCGCCACGGCAAACGACCGACGAGAAACTGTTCGGCATGACCGAAACCGGTGTTCTTCGGCGTTTCGATGATGGCCTCGGGCAGCAGCCCTTTGAAGGCGTCCCGGAGTAGCGCCTTGGAGCGTCCTTCACCCACCCGCGTCAATGCCGGGGTGGCAAAGGCGCGTTGCACCAGGCGATGGTCCATGAACGGGCTGCGCAGTTCGATACCCGCGCTCATGCTGTTGCGGTCGGCCATCCGCAGGCTCATGGGCAGCAGGTTGTCGAGTTCATCCTGGCGCAGCCGGGTTTCCAGATTGCTGCGCATGCGTTCTTGCAGGTATTCCAGGCGATGCCGCTGCGACGCCCAGAGTGCCTCGCTCATCAGGCCGACGCTGGGTCTTTTGCGCCGCAGCAATGCCCCCACCGCAGGCAGTGGCAGGTCCCAGACCAGGCGATTCAAGAGCAGGCCGGGCGCGAAAGTGCGGTACCTGAGCAGGCGAATCATATGCAGCAGTTTGCCCGCCTTGAGCGCATCCCTCGCTGCCAGGGCGTGGTAACGCGCGGTGTACCCGCCGAACAGCTCGTCGGCGCCTTCCCCGGATAACACGACTTTGTAGCCTTGTTCGCGGATGGCACGGTAGGTTCTGAAGCCGGCAATCGCCGACGGCGTGCTGAACGGCTCGCCCTGGACGCTGACCAGGTTCATTAGCTCATCGGCTGAGGGGATGGGGTTAAAGCGCAGTATTCGATGCAAGGCCGCATGACCACTGTCGCCCATGAACTCTGTGGCTCTGGCCGACTCATCGAACGCCGACTGCACAGCGTCGTGATAGCCGTAGGTAAAGGCGCCCGACAGCCGCTGTCGGTGTTGCTGGCTGGCGCCAAGCGCGACATGCGTGATGATGGAGCTGTCCAGCCCGCCGGACAGCAGGCTGGCCACGGGGACGTCTGCCTGCAGGCGCAGGCGAATTGCATCTTCCACCAGCTCGCGCACTTCAGTGCTCGACAGCGGTTCTGCGCTACCGGGCTCGGGCCAGTCATGATAAGGGGCGGCACTGAAACGCCCGGCTCGGCTCATGCGGCAGACCTGGCCAGGCGGTACCGCCTGAACGCCGCTAAAGAACGTGGCGGTGCCTTGCTCGGAAAAGCCGGTGACCAGGAAATCGAAGAGTTTCTCTGGGTTAGGGGCTGGGAACCCGCCACGCATTGCGGCAATTGCGCTGATTTCGCTGGCCAGCGTTACGTGGTGCCCATCGTGATGCAGGTACAGCGGTTTCACGCCGAGCCGGTCGCGGCAATAGATCAGATCGCCGCTGGGCGCATCCCATAGCACCGCCGCCCACATGCCGTTGCAGCGAGCAAATACCTTTTCACCCCAGAGGCGCCAGCCCTGTAGCAGCACCTCGGTGTCGCCGTCTGTGACGAACAGGCAGCCCAGTGCGCGAAGCTCTTCGCGCAGCTCGACAAAGTTGTAGATCGCACCATTGAACACCAGCACCGTACCGCTGATCGGACAGCGCATAGGCTGTTCGGCAGCGCTGCTGGTATCGAGGATGGCCAGTCGGCGATGGCCGAGCAGGGTCGCGGGTGCCTGCTCTACGGTGAGTAGCCCTTCTGCATCCGGGCCACGTCGGGCCAGGCTCGCCAGTGCCGATCTGGCCCGTTGTTCCAGGCCGGCGGAGGCGCGGAGCGCGCGCACTGCAATCAAACCGCACATGACAGCTGCTCCGGTGTGTTCATGGGTGGGCGCCTGCGCGGCGGACGGGCAAATAGCAGGGCATCTGCCGCAGCAGTCCGATCAGGATTGGCAGCAACAGCACCGTGCCGATCGTCATCGCCCAATCGGTTGCGTCAGCAACACACGCGAGCAGCGACAGGGCCAGGGTCGTCAGCCCAGCGAGCCCGAAGCGCAGTTTGAGCAGTTTGAGCTGCCAGACCAATATCGCGAGTACGCCTGCCATGCGGGCCCACAGCAGGTAACCTGCGTCGCCTGCCCATGCGGCGCCGATCTGCAGCAGTGCGCTGCCGGTCATGCCGATCGCCAGCAGCCTCATCAAGCGACCTTCCTGGCGAGCGCTGATGAGCAGCGTGGCGAGCACCCCACTCGATGCTGAGAGCCCCCAAGCGAATATCACGATTGCTGCCAGCCCCAGCCATGGGCGCTGCTCAGTAAACAACGCCAGGTTCTTTATCAGCAGGCCCGCCAGCAATACTGTTGCTGTGCCCCACAGCAACAGTGAGGCCACAGTCAGAATCCGCGCCTGCCCGGGTGCCGTGTTGGCAGTGGGCAGCAGGAGCCGTGCAAGCTGGGCCTGTATCCCTGAAAGGCCACTGAGCACGTGGTTCAAGATCAGGAAAAACGGCAGGAAAGTCGGTGCCAGCGGCGCCAGCAGAAACGGTGTGAGCCGATCATGCAGGGTGCCGCATATGCCGATCAGCGAGAGATGGACGGCAGCGCCTATCTGACCTTTGCCCACCAAAGGCAGCCAGAGCTTGAGTTGGCGGCTGCAGAACACATTGACGAGTGCCTGCACCAGATAGCCAAGGCTGACCGATAGCCCGGCGGTGGCCGCCATCGACTGCGCGAGCGTGTCCTGTAACAGGTACCAGAAGAGCAGTGCGGCGGGCCAAGCAACTTGTGTGACCAGCAGACCGGCCAAACGCCGCCCCTCGGCGATCATTGGCGACGAATAATTGAACAGCGCGAGCAGGCAGGCTGGCGCGGCCCAGAGCAGGTACTCCTGGCTGGCACCCTCACTGCCCCATAGCTGCCAGCCGAGTGCGCTGGCGGCCAGCAGCGCGGCGGTAGCGGCCAACCGATGTCCCAAGGCATATCGCCAGGTGTGTTGCCAGTCGGGCGAGTTGCCGGATTCGCGCAGGAACAGTGACGAGTAGCCGAGGTCCGCCAGGAAAATCAGCGTAACCAGCAGCAGGTGGGCGAGTCCGGTTTCACCGTATTGCGAAGGGCCCAACAGGTACAGCAGGCGTAACTGGAACAGGAAATTGGCCACTTGGCCCAGCGCGTACGTCGAGGCCGCGAAGAGCAACGGCTGGCTGATCGACCCTGCCTTGGGGTGTCGAGCGTGTTTGCCAGGCGTCGGTTGAGCGGGCTCTTGAGAGGCGCCTGGATTCACTGCGCACTGTCCGGAAACACGACCCTTCGCAAGGCTTCATCGAAGCGCAAACGTGGCTGCCAGCCAAGCAGTTCCAGCGTGCGGCCGGGATCACCGAGTTGGCTGGGGCGGTCGACTCGGCGCTTGCGCGCCGGGTCAACTTCAACCGTTACCGGCATGCCGAGAATCTGGCCCAGTTGCCGGACCAATTGCTCTACGGAGTGCTCCACGCCAGAACACAGGTTCAGGGTATCGAACGGAACATCGTGGCGAGGGTCGAGCAGCATGGCGATCAGGCCGCGAGCGATGTCGTCAGCGTGCAGGTAGTCGCGCCTTGGGGTCAGGTTCCCCAGGCGCACGCGCCCATCGCTTGCACTGCGCAGTTGTGCCAGCACCTCGGGAATCAGGTGCCCATTGGGATCGTCATGGCCAATGGCGTTGAAGATCCTGGCTGCTCGGCCCACGCGTTGGCCGCGGCTGGCCCAGAACTTCAACTGTTGTTCGTTGCTGTACTTGGACAGGGCATAGTTGTCGCAGGGCGCCAGCGGGCTGGTGAGTTCTGCCAGCGGGGCTTCCTGCCAGGCATAGACGGCGCCGCTTGACGCAATCACGATGCGCCTGATGTCTGCCTGCTCCGCGGCGGCCAGTAATCGCTCGGTACCGACGACGTTGACGTCAAGGCAGTGGGCGCGTTGGGTTTCGCAGGTGGGAATGTGATGCACCGCTGCCAGGTGGATGATGGCATCTGGACGAAACGCGTCCAGCAGGGCTGTCAGTGTTTCGCTGTTGCACAGATCGCCGCACACCGCCAGGGTGGCTTCCTCCGGCATCGGCAGGCCGCTCGACAGGTTGTCCAGCACCGCAACTTCGCCGCCAGCCTCGCGCCATTGTCGGGTAACGCGACGCCCCAGCATACCGGCTCCACCGGTGACCAACAGGCGCATCATGGGCGCACCTCGACGATCAGTCTGCGACGCAGGGGGCGTGGCAGCCAGGTCAGGATTTCACGATCCCGGTGCATCAGGGCATGGATTGCCAACAACAGCGACAGCCCCGCAAACAGCACCCCAAAGACGGTCAGGCCAGCCATGATGGGGTTGCGTGCTGTTACCAGCGTGCCGGAAAGCGCCGAGCGGGTCTTGATGCCGATGGCCTGCTGTCGGGCCTCGGCCAACGCCAGCTTGAGGCCCATGTCCTGGATCGCTTCCTGAGCAACAGCGGGAAGTTGCGGGTTGTCGGCGAGCAGTTTGCTTCGGTTCTCGCGTAATTTGTCGATGATCTCCTCCCCGGAGGAGACATTGCGGACGGTCTGGTCCATGCCCGCCAGCAATTGCGTTGTCCAATCGAGCTTTTCCAGCTCACGACGGATTTTGCGCGATTTGGCTTGCAGCTCGGAAACGGTCGCTTCCAGCGCCACGATCTGCGGCAATGGAGCGAGGTACTTGCCGCCACCGTCGCTCACCGATACAACGGTGTTGGCCTCCATGTGCCGCAGTTCGGGGTAGCGCTCCAGCAGCCGGCGCATATCTTCGATACGTTGGCGGTACTGCTCGATGTCGAAGTCTGCTTGCAGCAAGTCGAGGTGCAACTGCGGGCGCCGGGCAAGTGCCTGCTGGCCTTCTCGGATCAGGCCTATCAGGCTGTTGGCCAGCAAGGCTTCGCGCACATGTCGGGTTAGCAGCTCAAAGGTACGGCTGGCCTGCGCGTCATCGCGTGCCTGTACTGAAAGGCTCAAACCCAGGCCCCGGGTCTTCTGGAGTTCGGCGACCGGCACGTCGCGCAGATCGTCTCTGTTCAGTGCCGAACGGTAAAGTACCGTGCGGGCCCAATACGCGGGGTTCAGCGCCATTTGTTTGAGTTGAGGGGGTATGTTCCCGCCATCCGCATCGCTGAAAGACTCCGCCACCCAGCGTTCGTCCCACAGGAACGACTGGGCTTGTCGCCATTCTTCCAGCGAAATGTCGGGAACCTCAACTAAGGCCGTTACGTTATACAGGGGGCGCTGGGCAACCCACCACGCTGTGCACACCGACAGGACCAAGGCTGGTAGCAACAGTAACCGGCCGAAGCGTTGGTAGAAGCGCAATACACGCAGGAACAATTCGCCGAGTGAAGTTTCGTCATCGTGAGGCCGCTTCGGGCCATGTGCTGCTGTTGAGTACATGCATCCAACCTGAAGGGAACGCTGATGGCCTCCTGCCGTCCGTCCGCTATCCGGTCGAACACCCATGCTGTCGAGGTGTTGTGAATTTGCCATAGCCTGCAGGCTGTTGCAATTGGCCAGTATTTACGCCTGCATTTAGTCACTCGACCTGACCGTGGCCGCTCTTTCAGGCGTTCGCAGGTGCTTCTCGATAGGGTACTTGCGCGACATGGCCTCTTCGGGCACGGTTTCGTTCTTTATCTACATGAATGGATATCAATGCCAGTGCCTCGAGCCTTTTCCCTGCTCACCGATCTGCGCACGCTTGATCAGCGTCTGGTTGCGCTGTCTTGCCCGTCCTGTGGGTTAAATGATCCGCATCCGGTCTGGCGCCGTGATCGTTACTTCTTGCGAGTGAATCTCTCGGTCTGCCGTGGTTGTGGCCTGGTGTACTTGGCGCGCGGGCTGCAGGGGGATGTTCAAGCGTCGTTCTATGAACAGGTCTATCCGCGGCTGATGGTTCAGCCACCTTCGGACCAGATGCTCTGGAACTATCGCCTTATTGCAGGCTATCGGCACAGTGAGATTACCTCGGTCATCGGTGCGATTGAGTCGGTGCTGGATGTGGGGGCCGGCCTTGGGTTTTTCCTTGCGGCGTGTCGCAGTAATGGCTGCCAGCAGTACTTGGGCCTGGAGCCTGGCGGGCCGCAGCGCGATCATGCGGTACACACGCTGGGGTTAGGGGACAAGGTTCGCGCGCAAGGGCTGAATGCAAGCACTCAGTTGCCGTTCAAGCCGCAACTGATCACCTTGTTTCATGTCCTTGAACACCTGGAAGAGCCTGGCAAGGCGCTTCAATGGTTAGCCGGGCTGATTGATCCGCAAGGGTGGCTGGTCATTGAAGTACCCGATATGGGTGCCAATTGGCCTGGGCTGGGCTTGTGGCAAATTCATGTTTCCCACCGTAGCTATTTTTGTGCGCAAACCCTTGAAGCACTGCTGCGCAATAATGGCTTCTCGGTGCATCGCATCTGCCGTGAGGCTCATGGCATTTATGAAGGCAACTTGCGGGTCTATGCCAGGCCTGGTGCTCAGGCAGTTACCTCTGCGCCGTTAACCCCGCAACGACTGACCGAACTGACCGCGCATATTCACAGGCAGATTCGGCCCTTGAGTCTTCGCAATGGCTATCCGCGCGCGGCCGTGCGCCTTGGCAGGTTGTCACTGAAAGGCCGTTGAGCCCGGCCCCGTGCCTTGCACTGGCTCAGAGAGGCGTTCGTGCAATGGCTGATGGCGCCGCACGGCCATTGGGGCGGCTATTCAACGAAACCGTCTAGCGAGTCGGTAAAGGCGGATTAAGGGATAGAGAAAGGACAGGGCCGGTGGAAGCGTCATCCAGTTACTGTCCTTGTCGGTCGGGCTCAGCCAACCACTCAATGCATGCAAGCGCCCGCTCAGGCTGTCCTGCAGGGCAATGTCCATGGACACCCGTTTCAAGGGGCCAAGGCGTTGAGCCACTTCATCGTCGGACAGTGATTCACGAATCGCCTCCAGCGCCAGCGCGGCCATGATGTGGCTGGCCCGACAAGGGCGGCGAACCCGCTGGAGTGGAGCGGCTACTGGCGTGCCGAACAATGTGTCGAGCAGCGTGAGGCAGGTATCCAGCATTGCGCAGGTGCCCGTTCGCTGAATCTCGCGGGCAACGCGTTGCATGTCCAGATCGGGTCGTTGCAGCAGGGCGTGAATATCCATCAGCCAGATCAGTCTGCGAAAGCAATGCTGGTTTGCATGCGCAATGAGGTAAGGCAAGGCATGGATGGGGTCGAGGCTGGCCACCTGGGTGCCTTGCAGGTCAACCTCCTGAGCCATCCCCTGGGTGTCCGCGATCAAGTGTCGGTGGCGCAGCAGCCGACGGTGCAATTCGACACGCGGGCGACGTTCCCGGTGCAGCAGGACCAACTCGTGGGTGCCTCTGGCAAGTGGCAGGCGCTGCCCTGGCGCAGGCGCGTACCCCTGCTGTTGCAATACCTCAAGCGCTGCCGGCCACTGCTCCTCGCTGAGCAGGATGTCCAGGTCTACGCCACCACGTGTGCTGAGCGCGCCGTGAGCCTGAACGGCCAGTGCCGGGCCCTTTAGCGCCAGCGGCTGCAAGCCGCGTGCTGTCATTGCCGGGATCAGGTTCTGGAGTGCCGCACCCAGTTGCAGGGCTCGCAATGCAATGCGTCGCTGTTCCTGGGTGAGTGCCGTTGAGTGCGTCCGGTCGAGGGCTTCGACGCGCGTGCGATCGAGCAGGCCTGCAACACCATGGTGTCGTACAAAAGCGTTGAGCGCCTGGCTGTCTACCTCTGCGACGTGCTGGCCGAAGCCCATCAACCAGAGGGTGGCGCGCAACAGTGCGTCGTTGGACGGTACATTTTGGAGGTGAGCGCGAGGTATCTCGCTGCTTGCAGCAGGGGAACGATGAGTGGGCATGATTGGCGTGGATATCCATCCTTGGTGGGCGCGCGGCCCATTTCCAATGGGAGGTTGGCAACTCAATCAAGCATCTGTAGCGTAGTGCCATCAACGAATAGGGATATTACCCGATGAAGTCGTCGGTTTGGCGGGGATCTTTCTCGGAGCACCTCACCGCGTTGCGTCAGCACTTTGGCGATGAAGCGGTAGATGTACGTCACGAGCTGTTCTACCTCGCTGCAGGAAAAACGTCCTTGGCGGCGGGGCTGCGAGCCTTCGGCGCTTTACTGCGCGATGCCTGGCTATTGTTGCTGCGCGCAGGCCCTGGTTTGCCGGTTTCTGCAGGGCGACAGGCGATTCTGCTGACCACGCTTCATGGCGCCAGTGGCTGGGGTACGCTGGAGCGTAGCCTGCCAGCGCTTGCATTGGCTGGGTATGAGCGGCTGATACTGGCTCACCCACGGTTATCCTCCAAGGCTTTCCCATCGAATCTGCAGGTTGCGCGCCCCGCACGGGCTGGCGTAGCCGATCTGTTATCTAGCTTGCGTGTTCTCGTCGACACCCTGTTGTTGCGGCGCCCGCTGTTACTGGCCTGCTGCCTGGCCCGGCGTCGGCTGTGGCAGGGCAGTCTCAGGCGGACGCTGGCCAATAGCCGCGGCGTGCTGTTGCTGCACAATGACTTCGACCTGATGAGCCGGGCGGCGATCAACAAAGGCCTGCCTGCCATTTGCTTGCAGCACGGCGTGCCTACCGATGAATTTTTTCCCACCCGTGCGGACTGGTACCTGATCTGGGGAGGTAGCAGTCGTCAGGCGTTCGATGCAGTCGACAGCCGGTCCAGCCGTCTTGTCGAGGACGCACTGGGCCGTGGCCAGGTACCGCTACGTGCGCTGGAAGCGCCAGACGGGCTTGCCTTGCTGTCGCAAACTCATGCGTACGTGCTGGGAGACCGTATTGATAACGCGTTGCGCGAGTTTGCCGATGCCCTCTTGAAACGTGCCCCGCAGGCGAGGATCCTCCTGCATCCATTGGAACGCGAGCCTTATACGGGGCCCGCGGCGCTGGCGACCCGGCATCCTCCGCACCCGGAATTGCAGCCCGGTGCGTGTGCGCCTCGCCTGGTCATGGGCTATTGCTCCACGGCCATGCTGGATGCGGCGTTGGCAGGGCATTGGGTGGTCGCGCTGCAACTTCCGCTCGACGGTAATCATGCGGCCCGCAGCGTACTGGCCGCCCCATTGCGTGCCGATACGGCCGAGCAGGCCGTGGCTGTTTATAGGCGCTTGCGCGAGGATGCCGAGTTTCGTCGCGAGGCGGCCGAGGCGCAGGCCCAGTGGTTGCGCGCCAGTTTTTCCAGCCAGTCCGGAGGGCTCACAGGGTTGCTTGAACGAATCGACCAGCCGTCGTCTGCGGCGTGTACGCAGTGATGCGCGTACTCCATGTCAGTAAGGAATTCCAGCCGTTGTCCAGCGGTGTGGCGCGCCACATCCAGGGGCTCGTCCAGGCAATGCAGGAAAATACCGAGATTGAACTGCACATTCTGGCCCCGACAATTGATGCGGGCGCTGCCCCCTGTCGCGTGCAGCAAGGTGGGTACAGGCACCTGTGGGCGGCGGTTGGTGCCAGTGACCTGGTGCATGTCCACGGTGCCCGCACCCCGTTCGCTGCGTCTGCCGCGTTTCTCGCGTGGCTGCGCGGTGTGCCGGTGGTCTACACGCCGCACTGTTACTACGACACAGGGACGCCGTGGCGCCGAGCGCTCAAGGCGCTCTGGGACAGCACGATAGAGCGGGCTTTGGTGCGCGCTGCCGGTGTGGTGGTGCTACTGCATGAGGGTTGGGTCGCCGATCTGGCCCGGCGCGGCCTGCATCCGGCCAGTGTGATGATCGTACCCAACTGTATCGAGGGGCGGCGTCAGGCCGTCTCGGCTGGCGTCGACCGCCTGGAGGGCGCACCTGCGTTGTTGTCTGTTGGGCGGCTTGACCCGGTCAAGCGCCTGGACGATGTAATTGCTGCGTTGGCCACGCCGCCGCTCGCGCAAGCGGTGCTGCATATCATCGGGCGAGGCGAGGACCGCGCCAGGCTCGAAGCCTTGGTCATGCAGTTGGGCCTTGCCTCTCGCGTGCGTTTCCATGGCTGGCAGGATGATGCTGTCAGTGAACAGATGATGGCAGGCTGCGATGCGATGGTCCTGGCCTCGGAGCGCGAAGGCATGCCTACCGTGGTATTGGAGGCGCTGCTGGCCGGGGTGCCGATTGCCTGCTCGGATATCGAGGGCTGCCGCTCCATCACCGACGCGGTTGGGTGGGGCGAGGTGTTCGCGGTCGGCGATATTGCTGCTTTGAGCGAATGCCTTTCTCGCACGGCCCGCAGCGCTGTGCCGGATACCGTCATTGAGGCGGTCAAGGAGGGTTTTACCTGGCAACGCAAGGCGCCCGAGCTGGCCGCCTACTACGCCCGCCTGGTTACGCCGCGTCGGGCGGTGAGCTCATGAGTATCAACAAGCCTGTGGCGTTGTTGCAGATTCCATCACGTGCCCTGGGCTTTGTCAGGCAGTGCGGCGCAAGCAGGGCAAGCCTTGCTTCGATGCTGTTGCTGCTGCTGGGCAAGGCGAGCATTGACGCGTTATCCGCCCTGCTGTTGGCAGGCGTCCTTGCCCTCATGCTTCCTGTGGGCCGACCTATGGGGGGCTGGTATGCACAGGTAGAAGCCTTCTCGTATGGTCCATTGCACGGTGTGTTGTCGCCAATGCTGTTGCTGGTGGCGATCCTGGTGCTGTGCAAGGGTATTTTGACGCCGCTGCTGCTGTGGTTGCGTGGCTGGCTGATCGACCAATGGACGCTGCTGGTGTCGATGAGTGTCCTAGAGCGAGAGCTGGCGCCGGGTGTTCGGCAACGGCAGGAAACCCATGCGCAGAGCAGCAATGTTGCGGTCAATTTTGTGGTGCCAAGGATCGTGATGGGGGCCATTCTGCCGAGCCTCGACCTGCTGACGGAAGCTCTGCTGATTGGTGTCCTGCTGAGTGTCTTGGTGGCGCTGGAGCCTGTTGCCACGTCGATGATGGTTGTGGCCTTGCTGGTTGCGCTCTGCATTGGCAACGTCGTGTCACGCCTACTGATGGGCGCTCGCGGCGACCTGAAATTCAGGCATCAGACCTTGATGCAGCGCTGGGTGACCGACAGTGTCGCCTGCCTGCGGGAGATTCGGCTCTACCAGCGAGTGCCTGCGGTTCTCGCCCGGTATCGTCCGGTCGCCAGGCATTTCTCCAGAGAGAGTGCCCGTGAGCGGACATTCATGGACATCCAGTCGCCGGTTATGGAGCTGTTTTTCCTGCTGGTCCTTGGCAGTGCTGTATTGGTGGCCAGCGAGGGTTCCGGGCAGGCGGACTTCCATTTGCTAGCACTGTTTTCGGCAGTGGGGCTGCGTTTGATTCTTGGCTTCCGACGCATCACGAGCATTTTGCAAACCTTGAGGTTCGTTCGTCCTGCCTTGGCGCAACTGACCGCCGTAGCGCCGCGTGCAGCCAATGAGGCGCTCATCGCACCGTGTGAAGATGAATCAGAAAAGCAATTGCTGCTCTGTGAGTCGTTGCGGTACCGCTATCCCGGTGCTGGCCAAGACGTTATCTGTGGCTTGAACCTCTGCTTGCGCAAGGGGGAGTGGACAGGGCTGGTCGGTGAGTCCGGGGTCGGGAAGTCGACGCTGGTTGACCTGCTGATTGGCGCGTTACAGCCCCTCCAGGGCCGTATCCAGTGGTTCAGTGCAGGGCGTGCGCACGCTGACATTGGCTATGCCGGTGCATCAACGACGCTGATCCCCGGGACGTTGCGTGATAATGTCAGTTTTCTGGGCGAGTACTGTACTGACCAGCAATTAGTGGAAGCGCTTCACATCGCGGATATCGGGTCGTTGCTCGAACGCCTGCCAGAAGGGCTGGATACACCGGTGGAGGTTTTCGAACAGCGGATTTCCAGTGGTGAGCGGCAGCGCATCGGGCTGGCGCGCGCCTTGCTCCACGCTCATTCGTTGCTGATCCTTGATGAGGCAACAGCGTCCCTGGATCAATCGACTGAAAGTCGTTTTTTAGAGGGGCTGCGCACTGCGCGGCCAGGCTTGGCGGTGTTGCTGATCACGCATCGCTTGACGGTCTTGCGCTACACCGACCGCAGCCTGCTGATGGTCAATGGCGCACTGGATGAGTTCATTCCCGATCCACACATGATTCAGGCTACAGGACAGTTGGGGCATAAGGATAAATGCATATAGCATTCGTATTGGGCACTCGCCCCGAGATCATCAAGCTGTCTTCGTTGATATCTGCCTGTATCCGTGACGGTGTGCGATACACCTTGATCCACACCAATCAGCATTATGCCGCGGCCATGGATCGTCTGTTCTTTGAAGAGCTTGGTTTGCCTCGTGCGCATTTCAACCTGGGCGTGGGCTCTGGCCCTGCAGGCTTGCAACTGGCCCGGATGATGATGGGCATCGAGCCGGTGTTGCAGGAAGTGAAGCCTGATTGTGTCATTGTCCAAGGGGACACCAACAGTGCATTGGCAGGTGGGCTTGCCGCCAGCAAGGCCTGTATTCCGGTCGTTCACGTGGAGGCCGGGTTGCGCAGTTTCGACCGGAGTATGCCGGAGGAAACCAACCGGGTGCTGCTGGATCACCTGTCCAGCTTCTGGTTCTGCCCATCGCCCCTGCAGGTTGAGCTGCTGGCCAGAGAGGGTATTGAGGGCCCGAATGTGCTCATTACCGGTAACACGGGTAATGACGCGACCCTGCTTCATGCGCGTGCGGCTGCCGAACGATCCGTCATCCATGAGCGGCTGGGTTTGCAGCACGACAACTACCTGTTGCTGACCTGTCATCGCCCCTCCAATACCGACGACCCTGCGCATTTTGCGCAACTGATGCAGGCGGTGCAGTGCCTGGCTGAAGAGCAACAGCGGCAGGTGGTGTTTCCCGTCCACCCACGTCTCGACCAGCGGCACTGGAAGGTGCTGCAGGGTACGTCGCGTATCCGCACCATTGATCCGGTGGGTTACCTGGACATGCTGGCCTTGCTGCAAGGCGCAGCCTTGGTCTTGACCGACAGCGGCGGGTTGCAGGAAGAGGCGTGCGTACTGCAGCGGCGCTGCCTGATACTTCGCCCCAACACTGAGCGCCCGGAAAGCCTGGAAACCGGTGGCGCCCGCCTGGTTTCCCATGTGGGTGCCAACAGCCTGGTCGAGGCGGCACAAGCACTGTTCAATACGCAGGTGACCTGGAAGAACCCGTTTGGTGATGGCAATGCCCATCGACAGATTCTTGATGCCTTGATGGGCCAACTCAATGTCGAGGCGGCGCTGCGCCCAGGGGCATTGCCTCGGCCGGTCGTGTCTTGAGCGCCATCGTCAACCCATGGTTCAACCGTATCGTTCCACCAAAGCTGAGTCGAACATGACCAACGAAAGTGATGAGTCCAGTGGGAATGGATTTGCATTGTTACTGACCGGCCTGTCAGGCGCGGGAAAGTCGAGTATCGCCAGGCATCTGGTTGAGTACCTGCAGCAAGAGGCAAAGCGCCGGGTTACATTGCTGGACGGTGATGAAGTGCGTAAGCACCTTTGTGCCGGGTTGGGATTCTCAAGAGAAGACCGCATGACCAACGTCCAGCGTTTAGCGTATGTCGCTTCTGAAGTGGTCAAGCACGAGGGGATAGCGGTGTGCGCCGTCATCGCGCCCTATGCGCAGAGCAGGATTGCAATGCGTGAAATGGTTCAGCGATATGGGCGTTTCTACGAGGTTTACGTCAATACGCCTATTGGCGTCTGCGAATCCCGTGATGTCAAAGGGCTCTACGCGAAGGCACGGTCGGGCGAAATCCAACTGTTTACCGGCATAACAGACCCGTACGAAGCTCCCGTGCAACCCGATCTGGAAATTGATGCGAGTGTCGGATCGCCCTTGGCGTCGGCTCATCAGATCGTTGATTTCCTGATGCGCATCAGCAAGGACCGACAACTTTTGTCCAGACGCTGAACGCCTGTGTCCTGTCGGTTGTCCACAGCGAACGGCGTTGTCCGTTGGCTGGGCAGCGGCGGGCGTCAGCGTACTTGTCGAACAATGGGGGTGATGAAGGTTGGGCGGTGATGCTTGCCCTGGTGGCGCAAGGCCGACCCTTTGGAGCCAAAGGGTAAGGAAAGATGGCGCACTCGGCGGGATTCGAACCCACGACCCCTCCTTCGGAGACTAATAACGTACAGGAATCTTGGTTGGCGGTAAGCGTTCAAAAATGCCTCTAAGTGCCGCACTGCAAGGCTTTCGTCTTCTACTGTGTCTTGCAATTTAAAGCTAATAACGACATCTGAGGGCAGTTATTCTTGGCACAAAAAACGAAATCCGGGATATCGATTTTGACCACTAGCCGGACCTTGAAATGAGGTTCACCTGCCAGGATAAATACGTGCCATGAAACAGCGAGTTAACTTGGTAGGCTCGTTTTCAGAAACCTTTGCCAATATGACCGTCATGGAAGAAAGCGCGCAACAACGTTCAGAACGCGATTTATCCGCTCGCAGCCAGCACGCATGACTGTTACTTGCCTCGCGTCGTGCTCTAAAGTGGACCCATCGGTCAAGACAGTTTTTCAGCGAGTTTAAGCTGCGTCGCTTACTGCCACTGCAGCTGGTCGGC
>NZ_MBPN01000037.1 GCF_001695625.1 Pseudomonas defluvii | reverse complement strand
ACCAATGGATTACAACAAAAAAAGCCACGAACGCCCCTGGGCGCTCGTGGCTTTTGATCAATAGCGTACTGGGCGATTAACCGACCAGCACCTCCCACTCCACAGCCGTTGGAGCACCCAGGCCAAAGGTTTTGCCCATGCGCGCATGGTTCGCGTTATAAGCCGGATCGTTTTCCAGATAACCCGGCCACTTCTCACGCAACGCCTGCAGAGCCGCTTCCTCATGCATGACCGTGCCGTGATGAATCACCTGCACCTGTGGCGTCCATACCGTCAGGTAACCCGCCTGAGCGGACTTGAGGCACAGATCGACATCGGCGTAATGCGCCATGAACGCGGCTTCATCCAGGCCTTCAAGCGCCAGATACAGTTCCTTGCGGATCATCAGGCACGCGGCGGATACGGCCGAAACGTTATGCTCGACATGCAGCCGCTGCATATAGCCAGCCGCATCCTTGCCCTCACCTGCCAGAGCCGGAGCAACCCCCGCCCCAAAGCCCAGCACCAGACCGGCCTGAGTGATCGTACCTGCCCGGTCGAACAGCTTGCCACCCACGATACCGACCTCAGGACGCTGCGCCTGGTTAAGCAGGCTTTCCAGCCAGTTGGCGTTTACCACTTCGCCATCGCTGGCCAGCAACACCAGGTACTCGCCAGCAGCTTGCTGACAGGCCAGATTGGTCATTGCCGACGGGCTGATGGTGCGCTCGCTGCGCACCACACGAATACGATCACCAGCCGCACTCAGGCTCGCCAACCACGCCAGCAACTCTGGCGACTGGCTGTTGTTGTCGGCGATGACAATCTCGTGACTACGGTAACGGGTACGCTGCAGCACACTGACCAGGCAGGTCTGCAACTGCTCCATATTGTCCTGGCAATAAAGCACTATCGACACTAACGGCCGTGTTTCATGACGGTAGTCAATCTGGTAAGTGCCAGGTTTCGCCGAACTGACCTGCGCGGCATAACCACGCTGCGCCAGTTGGCGCGCCAGGCTTGCACGCTCGTGCTCGCTGGCGTCAACATCTCGCGCCTGGCTGATCAACAGCGGCTCGGCCAAATGCGCCAGCCCAGCCAACCCGCCCTGCACGATCAAACGGAGCAACAGGTCGAATTCCAGTGCCCGGGCAAACTCAGCATCATAACCGCCCACCTCAAGCAGCAACTCGCGACGTACCAGCCAATGCCGCGCCATAAGCCCTGGCACACTCTGCAGCATGTCGAGGCTGGCGCCTGGGCGCAACACCTCCACCAAGGTTCCGTCGGCCTGACGCATGACCTCGTCCATTGCCACTGCACGGCAACCGTCGGCCTCCAGCAACTCCAGACTGGCGCGCAGCAGGCCGCCAGCGGTGAAGCGGTCGCCAGCCTCGGCAAGGATCACCCAATCGGTGCCCAGCGTAGTGATCGCCCGGTTGAGTTTGTCGACATGATCCTCAGCCGTGACCTTGACGAAGTGTACGGTCTGCTCCGGTGTCGTGTTGGCGGGCAAATCGCCCGTGGTCAGCACCACAACCTTGAAAGCCTTGCAATGGCCCGCCATCAAGCTGTCGAAGGTCGCCTGCAGCTTGAACATATCGGCATCCAGGTCCAACAGCAGAATGCCGAAAGTCGGACCACCAGCATGACGAGCCAGACGCTTATTGGCCAGACGAACCTGGACAGCTGTTGGCTTGCGCGCTTCCAGCCAGTTCAGCAAACGCCCGGATGCCATGCTATCGAGCAGCGCCTTGCGATCATAAGCAGGCACACTGCACAAACGCTCAAGCCAGCATTGAAGCGGCGCAGCTTCTTTTTCATCGCCTGTGGCACGCAGCGACTTTAGCAAACGCTCTACCACCGTACGGTTGAACGGGGTCAACGCCAGAGCTTCCCATAAGCGGCTCGTGATCGTATGCGCGGTGTCATTCGCATGAACCTGCATCAGTTCCGACTGACGCAGCAAGATCGGCTCCAGCTCCTGAAGCTGCAAGCGACCCGCCGGCATGGAATGAATCAGGAACTCAATACATGCAAGCAGATCGAACATCGTCTTGTTATAGAACGGCATCTCGACGAATTGTGTCTCGCCAAACAAACGCACAGGTTCGGCGCTCGGCTGCGACCACTCGGAGCAAACGATCATGCAAGAGTCCAATGCCCGCCTGCTTTGCAAGCCGCCGGCCATAGCATCAAAGCTAGTCAGCGCTATCTGCTTGATCTGGTCTGACGTTTTGTTGCGAAATCCCATTGGCGTCGAGGCCAGAAACTGAGCAAACGCCTCACGCTCGGCAACGGACTTTGGATCGGGGTAGGCCAATACCGTCAAGACATTGGTGTTGTGCTCGGAGCTACCGTAGTTGGCTTCGCGCACAGCATAAGGGATCGGCAGGATCCGGGCCTTGGCGCAGGCTAAAAGATAGAACGCATGACCAATTTCCTGCCATTCAAAGCTGGTATTGGCCGGTAGCACGGCATACCACTGCTGCAGCAGGTCGGTGCGTGTCACCGCATAAAAGGGCGGCAAAAACTGCCCTAGGAAGTCCAGAACACGCTCTTCGGAAAGATCAGAGTTGTAGTCTTCGCAAACCCGCTTGTCTCGGCGATAGAAATTCACCTTGGTGCCACGCGCCAGATACATCATGCCATAGCCGTGGCATAGCCCGTACTCGGTGTTTGCTTCAAGAAATGCGACAGACTCAACCAATGCATCGTGAAGGAGAAAATCGTCGTCGGCTGCAAAGGCCATGTAAGGCGTGGTGACCTGTGCTACGCCATATGCCAGCTTGTCCTGAAGCCCCTTGTAGCCGAACGCCGGCAGATGACGATAATCCACCTCAGGATAGTCCCGGAGGAGACCGTCTGCCGCCTGACGCGAGGAGTCCAACACCAGCACGTTGCCACTAAAGCCTTGGTAGTACTGCAACGTACGGCGCAAGAAAGCCGGCCGCTCATGACTGATAATGACCAGCGTAAAACGCTCTTTCAGCGCTGCGCCTTCTTGTGCAATGTGTTCAACGTGCATATCACTTTCCTGCCAGCCACTGGGGCCTGTACGCTTTAGACCAGAGAATTCAACGAACCCGACGCAGATAGCCGTCCGGCGCCACACTAATCAGCAATTTGTCGTTCATTTGCTGATCGATTTCGAAATCGCCGTTTTCCTCCAGGTAGGCCCAGACCGCAGTCTTCGGGTTATCACCTGGCCCCCAGGGACGATCAGGAAAAGCATCAGCCGGCATGTCTTCAACCACCGTGTCCATCACTACGCAGTAGCTGCCCAGCGAAACCAGTGGCGCATACAGCCGCAACTCCTCAAGCACATGCTCATGGGTATGGTTGGAGTCGAGTACCAAAATAACCTTCTTGCCCGCCGCCAACGCACGAACCTGTTCGACGACGGCCAAATCAATACTGGACCCCTCGATCATGCTGATCCGCTTGAACATCGGATGGCTTTCGATGGCCTGGCGGTTATGTGGACGAATATCCCTGTCGATACCGAGCACCTCACCGTGCCCTTGCAGTTCCAGCAGCGAGGCGTAGTAGATAATCGAGCCGCCATGGGCGATACCGCACTCGACCACCAGGTCCGGCTTGATATTCCAGATCAGCTCCTGCATTGCCATCATGTCCTGAGGCAATTGAATGATGGGACGGCCCATCCACGAGAAGTGATAACTGTACTTATGCCGGGCCGATTCATTGAAAAAGTCGCGAGCCAGAGCTTTTAGCGTTTCGTTCTGGCCCTGGGCATCGATTTCAGCCTTGCACTCAGCCTCAAAAGCCTGATGTACGTTATTGTCAGTCATGTAGGGTCTCACTGATTGTCATTGAAACGAGGCGCTGTCTACGGCGTGGTAGACATAGCGCTCATCGGTCATGCGCTTGATTTCTTCGAGGTAGTTCGAGTTCATTACAAACAGGTTTGCGCCATCAGGGAGGCTGTCCAGCGCCTCTTGCGGCGATGACACGCGCAAACCACTGAGCGGCAGGTAACGCCCCTGCTTGGCCGGATTGATGTCGACCACATGGTCCACCGCAACGCCAGCGCGCTGCAGGAACAGTGAATAGATGACCCCCTTGGATGAAGCCCCCCAGATCGCTGCGCGCTGATCGGGAGCGTCCTTGATGATCTGTACCGCCCGGTCGAGGCTTGCGGTGAAGCCCGTCGGCATTTGCAGCAGGGATGAGCCCGTACGCGGCGCGCGCAAACTGGCAAGGTCGGCAACGACATAAAGGTACTGCCCGCCAAACAGATGGCCGGCTTCGTGAACCGTGCCAAAGAGCCGTCGCAGATCGTCAAGCCGGAAGTAATTGACGTGCTCGTAGAACACGTCGAACCATGCATGGTGCTCGACAATCCAGTCAAAGCACGGTACTTCGATGTAGATTTTTCCACCCTGGTTGGCGGCGGCAATTTCACTCAGGAATGCCTGCGGATCAGCCATGTGTTCCAGAACATGGCGCAAGACAATACCCTCGGCGGACAATCCCAGCTGACGCGTGAAAGGTGCCTTGATCACATCAGGATTATCACCTTCATAGGAAGGGTCAACGCCAGTGATGGTGTAGCCCCGCTCACGCAGCATCTCCAGGAAGTAACCTTTCCCGCAACCGACTTCAATCAAGCGCTGCCCACTGAAGTGACGAGCAAGAATCTGTTCGACATCCCTCAAGTGCCGCTGAAACTGTGTCGAATGCGCCTGCTCGTTCTGGTAGTTCGCGTCGTAGACCAGCTTGTCGGCATCAAACGCCTGATTGAAGACCAGACCGCTCTGCGCATCCTGTACCAGCACGATGTCCGCGCATCCACTGGCGCGCGCCTCTTCGGCAGTCGCAAAAGTGCGGTTCTGCAAAACGGGCAAGCCTTGCGCCCGGTACAGCTCACGCGTCATGCCGCTCTCCTGTCAGGTGTCGCAAACGCTCAGTCGAACCCCAGAATGCCATTGGCTCATGACTCGAATAGGGGTAATGCCCCAAGTTCAACGTAATATCCGAATGACGCTCGCGAACTCGCTGCTCGACCAAGGCCCGAACCGACACGGGCTTGCCACTACAACAGTTGATAACACCAGAAAACTGCCTGTACTCCATGAGCTGAGCGAGGTACGCGACCGCAACATCAATTGCCAAGTAATCCCGCAATTGCTCGCCGCCCGACATCGGAAAACTCGGATCGCCAGCATCAATGGCGCGGTCCAGTGCCGCCAGCAAACTGTTTGGGTTCTGCCCGGAACCATGGAGATAAAACAGACGCGCCCACTGCAGGGTAAAAGGATGCTCACCCTGTAGCGCCTCAAGGAAGACCCGCAGCGTATTTTTGGCCACACCGTAGGGGTTGGTCGGCCGAGGCTCACACCGCTCATCAAGCGGCCCGCTCTGCATGCCATATTCAAAGCAGGTGCCAGTCACCAGCACCTGCGGCACGCCCGCCACAACGGCTTGCTTGATGAAGGCATAGTCCGCCATCAGGTTATGCTCGAAGTGGAACAGCGCTCGATAATTTGGCAAGCCGGGCCAGGCCAGGTGAACCAGGACATCTATACCTTCAACCCAGGTCGCAACAGTGGCGTGCGAGCCATGGATATCGGCCGCAATGAATTCGACATCGTCGATCCACGGCATGTCGGCAGCTTTGCTGGCATCACGCGCCAATGCCCGTACACGATGCCCTCGCGCCAACAACGCAGCCACCAGGTGGCGCCCGACAAAACCGGTAGCGCCGGTTACCAATACATTCAGCGCACTCACAGGACCTTCAACTCCGGTACTGCAATCACGAAACGAGCGCCCCATTCACGCACGTGAGCCTGTTGCTCGCTGACCTCAGCCAGAAGGTTCCAAGGCAGTACCAGCACATAGTCCGGTTGCTCATGCCGTAACTGCTCAGGCGCAACGACCGGGATCCGGCTACCCGGGAGGAACTTGCCCTGTTTATGCGGATTGGCATCAGCCACCCACGCCAACAGGTCCGGTTTCACGCCTGCATAATTGAGCAAGGTATTACCCTTCGCGGCAGCGCCGTAGCCCACCACACGCTTCCCATCGGCCTTGGCCTGAAGCAGAAAACGCAATAGTTGATGCTTGATACGCTGCGCAGCGGGCGCGAGGGTCGCGTAAAAGTCTGGAGTACACACCCCCACGGAGGCTTCGAGGTCCAGCAGGCGCTGCACCGCCGCCTGTCGCTCGCGACGCTGGCCATCGGCACGCTGGACAAACACCCGCAAAGAGCCGCCATGGGTAGCAAGCTCACTGACATCAAAGATGTCCAGCCCATTACGCTGGCACAAGGTCGCTACAGCGGTCAGCGACAAGTAGGAGTAATGCTCGTGGTACAGGGTGTCGAATTGATGCTCAGCCATCAGCGACAGCAGGTGTGGAAACTCGAAGGTCGCCACACCGGCGGGTTTGAGCAGGGCCGTGAACCCACTCAGGAAGTCGTTGATATCGGGCACATGGGCCAGGACGTTGTTAGCCGCCATCAGGTCTGCCGACCAGCCCTCGGCAACCAGTTGCAATGCCGTCTCACGGCCGAAGAATACTTCACGGATCTCCAGGCCCTTGGCCCGAGCCGCCTGCGCCGTACTGTGTGTAGGCTCTACCCCCAGACACGGAATGCCACGACGATCCACATACTGCAGCAGGTACCCATCATTGGCGGCAATTTCCACCACCCGACTGGAAGCACCCAGCCCGAAACGCTCGACCATCTGCGCAACGTAGGTCTCGGCGTGTGCCAACCAGGTACTGGAGTAGGAGCTGAAATAGGCATACTCAGCATCGAACAACTGCTCGGCACGTGTGTAGTCCTCCGTCTGGACCAGCCAGCACTGCTCGCAGACCCCAACCTTGAGCGGCACCCACTGTTCAGCCTGAGCCAATTGCTCGGCACGCAGGTACGCATTGGAGGGCGGTGCAGTGCCCAGATCGATCAAGGGCAGACTCAGAGCGCTGCCGCAACCTCGGCACTTCATACAGACACTCCAGCAAAACGATCATCAAGCCAGAGATGGCCAGCATCTCGGACAGACAGGTTTTTGACAGGCAACGGCCAGGCAATGGATAACCGCGGGTCGTGTACCGACAAGCCGCCCTCATGCTGTGGGGCATAGTCCGCACTGTGCAGGTAAAGTAACTCGGCCTCCTCACTCAACACCTGGAAACCATGTGCAAATCCGGCCGGGATCAACAGGCTGCGACCATCACCTGCGCACAGGTGCTCGGCATGCCATTGCAGAAACGTCGGCGACGCTGGGCGCAAGTCCACCACCACATCCCAGACCTCACCGCGCAGACAGGTGATGTACTTGGCTTCAGGCTGCTCGGCGTTTTGATAATGCAGACCCCGTACGCTACCGCGCCCGACGGTACGTGAGTGGTTGATCTGACGAATGTGAAACGGCTGCCCGAAGGCCTGCAAGCTGCCTTCGCAAAACAGCCGCGCAAACGCACCACGCTCGTCCTCATGGCGCCGGTGCTCGACACGGAACAGGCCACCCAGAGGCAGTGGATGAAGAGCGTACTGACTCACAGCGACTCCTGATACAGGCTGAGTTGAGTCAAGGTGACCCCACGCATGTCCGTGCCACGACGCATGGCCAGATGCCAACCCAACGTCTGTTCAAGGCACTCTTGCAGCGACCAGCGTGGCTGCCAGTTCAATAGCTTGCGCGCGCGACTGCTGTCCAAGCGCAACAACCCCGCCTCGTGCAAGTCACTCTTCTCGACCTGAACACCCGGTGCGTGTGGCCACTGACTGGCAAGTGTGGCAACCACCTCACCGACGCTGCACATGTCCGCCTCGCCTGGACCGAAGTTCCACGCGCCCGCATAATCGGGGCCTTTCTCGTACAACGCCGCGGCCAGTTGCAGGTAACCTGCCAGCGGCTCAAGGACATGCTGCCAGGGCCGTACGGCCTGAGGATACCGCAAGGTCACCGGCTCACCGCCGGACCACGCCTTGAGCACATCAGGAATCAAGCGCTCCGGCGAAAAATCTCCACCGCCCAATACATTACCGGCCCGCGCCGTCGCCAGGGCCAGCCCATGTTCAGCGTACTGCTCGACAGGGAAAAACGACGCTGCATAAGACTGCGCCAGAATCTCGCAGCAGGCTTTGCTGCTGCTGTAGGGGTCATGCCCTCCGAGGGCTTCATTCTCTCGGTACGGCCACACCCATTCTTGATTGGCGTACACCTTGTCGGTGGTCACCAGCACACAAGCGCGAACCCCGCCCACCTGACGAATTGCCTCAAGCAGATTCAGGGTACCCATCACGTTGCTTGAATAGGTTCCCAGCGGGTCGCGATAACTTTCACGCACCAAGGGTTGCGCAGCCAGATGCAAGACAATTTCGGGCTGTACATCGGCGACAAGGTCTAGCAGCACACCCAGGTCTCGAACATCGCCACGGCGGTCGTCGATCCCCTCAGCCACACGCGCCTGCACGAACAGGCTCGGCTCAGTGGCGGGGTCCAGTGCAAACCCAGTGACCCGCGCGCCCATGCTCTGCAACCACAGCGCCAACCAACTGCCCTTGAATCCGGTGTGACCGGTCACCAGAACGCGCTTGCCGCTCCAGAATGCTGAACTCAGTCCCATTGTTTCCATGGGGCCTCCCCGCTCTGCCAGAGGTGCTCCAGATGATTCTTGTCACGCAGGGTGTCCATCGGGTGCCAGAAGCCGTCATGCTGAAACGCCTGTAACTGGCCTTCATTGGCCAGACGGGTCAGTGGCTCGGCCTCCCAGGAGGTCGAGTCACCCGCGATGTACGGCAGCACCTTGGGCGACAAGACAAAAAAGCCGCCATTGATCCAGCCACCATCACCACGCGGCTTTTCGGTGAAGCCCAACACTTGATTGCCATCGCACTGCAATGCACCGTAACGACCAGGCGGCTGCACGGCCGTCACAGTTGCCGACTTGCCATGGGACAGGTGGAAATCGACCAGCGCACCGATGTTCAGGTCAGAGACACCATCGCCGTAGGTGAAGCAGAAGGCTTTTTCGTCCTCAAGGTAACGCCCGGCACGGCGCAAACGGCCACCGGTCATGGTTTCTTCGCCAGTATCCACCAGTGTCACGCGCCACGGCTCGCTGTAGTTCTGATGAACGTCCATGCGGTTGTTGCGCATGTCGAAGGTGACGTCGGAGGTGTGCAGAAAGTAGTTGGCGAAAAAATCCTTGATCGCATAACCCTTGTAGCCCAGGCAAATCACAAAGTCGTGAATGCCGTGCGCAGAATACTGCTTCATGATGTGCCAAAGAATTGGCTTGCCACCGATCTCGATCATCGGTTTGGGTTTGAGGTGCGACTCTTCGCTGATCCGCGTGCCGAGACCACCCGCCAAAATGACTGCCTTCATCGGTTTCCTCAAGTACTTCGCACAGCCTATCCAGGCCAGAGTGAAGGATTTATGGCGATATGAAGGGGTGCCTGCAGGAAGTGCGCCAAGTACGCGGAAGCTGCCAGCGGCGCGTTTGCAGCGCCGCTACAAGGAAGGTGTACAGGATCAGTCGGCCAACCAGCCCCACACCCAGTGCTGCAGGTTGTCCGCACGCAATACAAAGTCGCGCAGCACCGCTTCACGCAACTCATCGCCCATGCGATAGCTGGCGGCCGGGTCAGCCAGGTGCATACGGATCGCCTGCAACCACTCCTGGGTAGAGTTGCTGCGAACCCGTGTGCAAGGCAAGTAACCCCGGTAGGCCTCGGTATCGGTGCATACCACCGGATAACCACAGGCGCCATACTCCAGCAGACGCAGGTTGCTCTTGCAGTCGTTGAAGATGTGGAACTCCAACGGTGCCAGGGCCAGGTCCAGGTCCAGGCTGGCCAGCTTCGCCGGGTAGCTTTCCAACGAAACGACGGGATGATACTCGTGAATGTAGGGCTTGAGATTCTCTGGGCACATGCCAAAGAACACCCACTCCACATCATTGGACAGCGCACGCACCACCTCGGCAATCACTTCCAGATCGCCGCCATGACTGGTGCCGCCCCCCCAACCCACCCGAGGCTTGCTCGACACACCACGCCGACTGTTCAGGCCCAGCCACAAATGCGGCGCCAGCATGTTCGGCACCACGCGAATATCACGGTGCATACTGGACAGCGCGTTGGCTAATGCGTCCGTGGTAACCACGACCCGATCACACAAGCCAATGCCTCGGCGCAAATGCTGCTCGGTATCGCGAGGCGAGTTGCGGGCATGATCATTTTTCTTGGGCGCTTCCAGAATGTAGTCGTCAATCTCATAGATTCGGCGGGCCGAGGTGACAAGCTTGAGCTGCTCGATACAATCGACACCTTCCGAGGAGTGGCGAAGCTGGATGACCACTACATCCGGATTCATGCGTGCGATTTCAACCAAAGAAGGCACTTCAAAGCTGATTCGTCCTAGCGTACGTCCTGCGGCTTCAAGCTCACGCAGCGGCTGATTGACGCGATAATGCCCCACTGCGGTGTTGTTGACCGGTAACGCCAGGATGGAAGGCAACGTGCGTAAGACCAGAGGGTTCCAGTTATCTCGCAAGCCGGGTTCCAACGTAAACGCCGAACGGGTCAAGCTCAGGCTGGGGTTGTAGGCAGGGTCCCGGATTACACTGGGCAGCCAGCGCTGGATCAACGCTTCCTGCTCTGGCTTCCCAGCCTCGGCCCCCAAGTAGCACGGCTTGTCTTCACGCGTTTGAACGACGGTTGCATAGGGCGTTCCTACCACCAGGTAACCCGCCTGGCCGACCCGCAAACACAAATCAATGTCGGCCAGGCTCTGGGCAAACGTCGCCTCATCGAAACCACCCAGATCCTTGAAAACCTGAGTGCGTATCATCAGGCAACTTCCGCTCACCGCACTCCAGTTCTGAGCCACCTGAAGACGCTGCATGTACCCCCGCGCATCCGAAAGCTCGCCGGCAAATGCAGGCCCTGCCGCACCACCCAAGCCAAGAATGACGCCGGTATTGGCAACCTTGCCTTTCGGATCAACGAGACGCGCACCAACGACCCCCACTTCCGGTCGCTGCGCGTGATTAAGCAGCTCAGCCAGCCATTGAGCCTGACAAACCAGGTTGTCAGCTGCAAAGAACAGCAAGTACTCGCCCCGCGCCTGCTCGGCAGCAAGGTTGTTGATAGCCGCTACACCGGCACCTTGCGGTGCGTCCAGCACGCGCAAGAGGCCACCGCCCATCTGCGCCATCGCGTCGAGCCAGTCACGCATGCCAGCATTGCATTCCGGCCTACCGACAATCAGCAGCTCGTATCGGCTGTATGTGGTGCTCTCCAGCACCCCCTCAACACAGCGCTGTATGGCTGATACGTCATCACCCGCGACGATGATGAGCGAGACCAGCGGCTGTTCCGCGTGCAGGTACTCAACGCGCTTGAGCAATGGCAACGCGTCATGATGAATCCGATATTCGACCCCCAATCGGTTCAAGTGCGCAGCGAGTAGCGTACTGCTCTGCTCGATCACCGATGGCAATGACAGCCACTGGGCATAGGGGAATGCAGACTCCACCTGAATCTCGGCAATATGCTCGATTGCAAACAGGCCATTGGACTCTGCAATACGCCAGACCATGTCATGGGGCGCAAGCTCACCCAGTGACGACTCGAAACCACCCAGGGCAAGCACCTGTTGGCGCTGGAACGCCAAGGTTCGACCCACATAGGGGTAGGCGCGCATCAGGTCAAGGTTGAAGTCGGGCTTGAACACCGGGTCACAGGACTCGCCGTTCAACACAGCACCTTCATCGCTGTAGGCGCAACGCATACCGGGGGTTGCAGCAATGCGTTCGGCAAGCAGCAGCAACGCCGACTCACTCAACCGGTCACCAGCCCGCAGCAGGTAGATCCAGTCCACGCCCTCCAGCGCCGGCATCGCACTGTTGACCTGCGCCGCCCAGTTCTCCGCTAGCGGCAAGCGCACAACATGTTGCTCGACCACGCAGTTGGTATTAGACAGCACCAACACCGCAGTCGGCGCATAGAGCTGCGCGGCCAGGCTATCAAGCGTGACGTTCAGCTCAGCCTCATCCTGCTGATGGTCGACAATTACCGGAACGATTTTCGGCCGTGAAGGCCATTTGACAACTTGCTCACACACCACCCGCCGCTGAGCATCCGAGAAGCGTCGTGCTGCAAGCCATTGCTGGTAAAGCTCGGCGTAGCTATCGCAATTGCTCCCAACACGCCCTTGAATCACGGTCTGCCAATTACTCAGCACACGCACCAGGTACAGCTCTTTCCAATCGCAGCCTGGCTCATTGGCATCGGACAACTCGACATAGCGCACCCACCCACGGGCAGGCGCCCCATCTCCCAAGCGGGCGGAAAGCATTTGACGCAATCTGCTCAACTCTTTTTTTGCTGCCTGGATATTTTCCGGCTGTTTGCTCAAGCGCGCCGGGTGCAAGCGTTCAACACTGAGTACCTGTGTCAGCAGTGCCATGTTGCCTTTCCGCAACAGGCAAACAAACAACGCTTGATCCAGCAGCGTGATAAAGCCTTCACTAGCAGAAGTCAGTGCTTTTAACACCTGCCGAACATCCTGGGTTCGCATCAGGGCAGACGAAAAAATCCCCAGAAAATGGACTGCACGCCCCTCCTGAACGGCCAACAGGTCTTCGCCCTTGAACACGGAGTCAACCAAGGCAAATGGGCAATTGTCGGGATGTATGGGTAACACGAAGTCATTGGCGTCAGCCTGCAACCGATGGGCCTGCACCAGATTGACCTCAGGATGCTCAATGAGCACCTGGGCTTGTAACTCAATACACCGAGCAAACAGCCGGTCATCATCGCAGAGCACTTTGATGTACTCACCTTGCGCCTCGTCCACACAGCGCAATACGTTACGCTGGAATCCCAGACGCTGCGTGTTGCGCAAATAGCGAATCCGGGCACGCCCCTGCCCTCTAAAAGAAGCGACGATACGCTCAATCTCCGCATCACGACTGTCATCACAGACAACTATTTCAAGGTGCTCGTATGTTTGGCCTAACGCACTGCGCAAGGCGACAGAAAAGAAGCGCGCATCGAAGGCTGGGATAACGATACTGACGAGGGGGGCTTTAGTCACGGGGCACTCTCAAACAAAGGGCGCCTGCCATTACCTGGCGAGGCGCCCTAGAAGCAGGAACAGATCCCGGCCCCTCAGGGCCAGGAAACTCAGAGCTGATTGAACAGGCTCAACGACGATATCTTGCTGAATGCGAGCTGAGAGGCCTGCAGCATGGTCTGCTGCAGGTTCAGACGAATCAGCACTTCAGCCGGGTCTGCATCACGTATCGAGCTTTGCGTCTTGGTGTTGGCAATCTTCAGGCTTTCATTGGTTTCAGCCTGAACATCCAAGGCCGCACCACGCGCACCAATATCACTGATCGCTGAGGCAATCTGGTTTGAGCCGCTGGCAATGTTGCCGATAGCCGAATCCAGCGCCGCCTGGAACTGCTGCTTGACCAATGGGTCTTGATCCACTGGCAGAGCCAATGCCTTACGCAACTGACCAATAGTATCAAGGACGTTCTGGGTCTGATGAGTATCGACCTGAATGGAGAACTGATCACCTGTTGCGGGCGCACCGGCCAGGTCAAAGGTCACCCCTGCTGCCGTGGCGGTGGTACCGCTGAGCGTACCGGTCGACACAGGTTTGCTGTCGGCGGTTAGCGGCTGCGCATACAGCTCAAAGTCAGTGGCGCTGGTGAACTTCAGAATGGCGCCGCCACCCGGGAAGGCGCTGTTGTAAGCCGTTGCATCGGTGATGGAGGCATTGGTGACTTGCGCCGCAGAGCTGTTGCCTGGGCTGCGTGAGCCCGAAATAGAATCGGGCTTGGCTGCCAACGTGAAAGTGTGCCCCGCAATCGCCGCATCAGGGTTGGCGCTGTCGCCCGGCTGGAAGTTGATAGCCAGACGCATATCAACACCACGGAAGCTGATCATCTTGTTGCTGGAGGCCGGGTCGAATGTGCCGCCTTGAGTGGCTTCCAGCGTGACGTCGTTGTTGGACGCGTCGGTGATCTTGAACTGCGTACTGCTGAGGAACGTGATGGTATACGGCTCACCACTGCGGAAACGGTCGTTATAGGTCGTGCTGCCAGACACCTGACCATCGGACAACTGAACCCGGCCATCATCAACAGCAGGCGAAGTCAAATTTGTCTCACTACGGCTGGTATTGAGTGCCTGCTCGAACACGGCATAACCGCTTTCATTGGTCGCCATTGTGAGCATGTCGCCCACCTGCAAGTTCAAGGTGCCCTGGTCACCCTGATAGGTGTAGGTGCCATCTGCGTTACGCACATACGGCTGGGTATCACCACGCGAGCCGGAGAACAGGTATTTACCGTTCTCATCACGGCTGTTCATCAGCGAATAGAGCTGGTCTTCAAGCTGCCCCAACTCCTGGGCATTGGCCTTGCGATCCGCATCGGTGAAACTGGCGTTACCCGAGCTGATAGCCAGCTCATTGACCCGCTGCAAAATGGCGCTGATGCCATTGAGAACACCCTCAGAGGCGCCCAGCGAGTTACGCACGTTGGTCGTATTATCGCCGTACTGGCCCAACAGGTTGCTTTGCTGCTCCAGCTGCAACAGCCGCGCCGCGCCGACAGGGTCATCCGCGGCGGTACGTATACGCAAGTTGTCACTGGCCTGCTCGCCCGACTTCACCGCATTGGCGAAGTTGCGCTGATAGGTTGAAGTGCTGCTTTCGTAATACTGGGAAGTAGAAATACGCACGGTCTACGACTCCTTAAAGGCTGTTGATCAGCGTGGTAAAGATTTCCTGGGCAGCCTTGATGATTTGCGACGAGGCCGTGTAGTACTGCTGATACTTGATCAGGTTGCTGGCCTCTTCATCGAGCTGGACACCAGAAAGCGAATCACGGCCTGCCTTGGCCGAGGTCTGCAGGGCATTCGTCGCATTGCTGTCCATTTGCGCTTGCGCGGTCTTGCCACCCACGTTTTCAACCAGTTTGCCGTAGGCATCGGTCAGGCTGATGCCCTTGCCGTTAGCCCCGACTTCAACCGTGGCCTTGGTTTGCAGGTCAATCACCGCCTGGCCATTGCGGTTGTCGGCAGAGCCTGCACCGGTCAGCGACACGGTGTAGTTATCGCCCTCTTTCGGTGACCCGGCGACAGTCATTTCGAAATTGAAGGTTTTCTGAGTCACGCCATCCATGATCGGGTTGCCACTGGCATCGACCATCGGCACGCTCAATTGCAGCGTGTTGCTCTCGCCCGGAATAATGGTCCCGGAGGACAATTCGGTGCCTTTGGCATCGAACAGCTTGTAGGATTGCGGGTTGGTTGTTTCATCGCCAAAAACCAACTTCACCGGCGTGGAGTACTTCAGGCCGTTCTGCAGATCAATGCGCTGGGTCGAATCATAGATATCCAGCTTCGAGGTCAGTTCGGGCTGGGTGATAACCCCGGTACCCTGATTGCCGGAGCCACTGACCGCCGACAAGGGCGCCGCCAGCGCGATGCGCTTGGGATCGGTCAACACCGTGTCGAGCTTGGCTGCTGCGTTGCGGGTCGGGGTGATCTTGAAGCTGTCACCGGCGCTGGGCGCCCCGCCATTGAGGGCAAGCTTGAAGCCATCAATCTCCTGCGGGGGGGTTGCCGTGATGTCGTAAGGCCCTTGGGCATCGCCGTCCGGCAGCTTTTTGACCGTATATTGGGTCGCACTGCTGAAGGTCACCTGATAATCGGACGTGCTCAGCTTGCCGGTGTCACTGATGGTCACATCCAGATTGCCAGCGCCTGCGCTGTTGCCGGCCTGGGCAATGCTGCGCTGGCTGATCAAGGCGGCACTGTTGATATCGCCGAACAATGCCGCGCCGAACTCACCGTTCTTGTCGATGCCTTGGGCCAACTGCTGGTTGATGCTGTCGGCAACCACCAGGGCAATACGCCCCAGCTCGTTCATCGACGGATCCAGCACCTCGCTGCGGTAGCGCAGCAGGCCGCCCATTTCACCGCCGGTAATGCTGGAGGTGATGTCCATGCTGGTGCTGCCACGGTTGAGCTGAAGGCTCATCCGGGTAGGGTCGGTCTTGCTCGGTACGGTTTCCAGGGTATTGATGGTCTTGCCCAACACCAGCGGCTGACCATTGGCCAGGTAAACGTCGAAGTTACCCTCACGCTCGACCACCTGAGCACCGACCAACTCGTTGAGCTGGCGCACGGCTTCGTTACGCTGGTCGAGCAGGTCATTGGGGCTGCCTTGCACGGCTGAAACACGGGAAATCTGATCGTTGTACTGGGCAATGGTGGCCGACAGTTTGTTGACTTGCTCAGCCATCGACGCCAGGTTGCCGTTGATGTTGCTGTTCTGCTCGTTGAGCTGCGCGGAAATGGTATTGAAGCGCTTGCTCAGCGACTGGGCACTGGTCAACAGCAACTGCCGCGAGGCGTCTTCGGTCGGCTTGGCCGACGCACTCTGCAGCGCCGTGAAGAAGCTCTTCAGCGCGCCGGTGATACCGGTATCGGCATCGGACAACAGGTTGTCGATCGGTGAAACCTGATTCAGGTACGCGGATGCGTCGCTGTTCAGCGAAGTGGTGGTTCGCAGCTGGTTTTCAAGGAACGCGTTGTACACCCGACGAACATCGGACAGCGTCGTGCCAGTGCCGATGAACACATTACCGCTCTGGATTGAACTCTTGGTGCTTTGTACGTTTTGCTGGCGTGAGTAGCCGGCAACGTCGGCGTTGGCAATGTTGTTACCCGTGGTAAACAGGCCCGACTGCGAGGCTCCAAGCCCCGATACGCCGATGTTGATCAAGCTCGCCATAGTTCAAACCTTATAATTTCGTGGAAGTGTCAATCGCAGCAAAGCTCTCGTACGACTTCATTTGTTTCGCGATCTGCGAGATCTTGCTGGCGTAATCCGGATCGGTTGCATAACCGGCCTTCTGCAGCTCTCGCACAAACTGTTCTGGTTTATCGGCAGACTTGATCGCTTCTTGATAGCGCGAATTGTTTTGCAACAGGCTCACCAGGTCATGGAAGCTGTCCTGGAACGAGTCATAGGAACGGAACGCAGCGGTCTCCTTGACCATCTGCCCATTGCGAAACTCGCTGGTGATCGCTCGCGCCTGACCACCTTGCCAATTACCCGTCGCCTTGATGCCAAACAGGTTGTGACTGCTGCTGCCATCCGGCTGGCGCATGATCGACTTACCCCAACCGGTTTCCAGTGCCGCCTGCGCCACCAGGTAACGCGGGTCGATACCAATACGCGCTGCAGCTTGCTCGGCCATCGGCAGCATGGTCGTGACAAATTCATCGGACGAACCAAAGGCACGCTTGGCCGGTGCCAGAGGCGGTTGAGCCATGGCCCGACCATAAATACGCATGCTGCCTGGCGCACCGAACGATTGTGCCGGCTCCCAATCACCCTTGATGACTGCATCACCGACGGCCCCCGAGCGATTGGCCAGCGTGTTGCCCGGTGTCGCAGCCGTTGCAGTACCTGCCGACGGCACGATCCCGGCCAGCAGGCGATCCGTGAGTTTGCTGGGCAGATTCAACCGGCGCTGATTGAGCAACACCATGTCGTTACGCGAAGCCGTTTGCTCTGAGCGCACAGGCTCTGCCACGCGTGCAGCCCACAGTGCGCGCTGCTGCCCTTCCACATGCGGGAACGGGCTGCTGCCTGCGTGCGCCGCAGCCGTCGATTTCGTTTTCGACAGCTGACGCATCAGCACATCCTGCAGACCGATACCGCCGCCCTCCCGAGACAAGCTGACCGACAGTTGCTGGTCGTACATCTGCTGGTACTGCTTGGTGGTCTCAGTGTTGAGCGGGTTGTCCTTGGCCAGCACATCGTTGGCCGAACGCATGGACTTGAGCATCTCGTTGAGAAACAGCGACTCGAATTCCTGGGCCACCTTGCGCAGGTTGGCGTCACTGTCACGGTCGCCGACCTTCAACGAGTTAAGTCGATTGAGGTCGGTGTAGGCCCCGGTATCGGCGCCTGCGGAAACTCCACCCTTGGGCATATCCATAGCCAGCGCCTTAGATCACGATCAGGTCGGCCTGCAACGCGCCGGCCTGTTTCAGGGCTTCAAGAATCGCCATCAGGTCACTTGGGGCTGCGCCCACCTGATTGACCGCACGTACAATCTCATCCAGCGTGGTGCCCGGGCCGAACTTGAACATCGGCTTGGCTTCCTGGTCGGCGTTCACACGTGAACGCGGCACGACCGCTGTCTGGCCATTGGAAAATGGCCCTGGCTGGCTGACCACCGGGTCTTCGGTAATGGTGACCGTCAGGCTACCGTGGGTAACCGCTGCAGGCGATACCTTGACGTTCTGACCGATGACGATCGTACCCGTACGCGAGTTGATGATGACCTTGGCCACCGCCTGGCCTGGATCGATCTCCAGGTTTTCCAGAATCGACAGGTAATCGACCCGCTGGCTAGGGTCCATTGGCGCAGTCACCCGCACAGAACCGCCATCCAGTGCCTGTGCCACACCCGGCCCCAGCAACTCGTTGACCTTGTCGACAATGCGCTTGGCGGTGGTGAAGTCCGGACGATTGAGGTTCAGGGTCAGGCTGTTGCCTTGGTTGAAACCGCTCGGTACTGCACGTTCAACCGTAGCCCCGCCAGGAATACGACCTGCCGACGGAACGTTGACGGTAATTTTGGAACCGTCACGGCCTTCGGCATCAAAACCACCTACCACGAGATTGCCCTGAGCAATGGCATAGACGTTACCGTCAATACCCTTGAGCGGGGTCATCAACAGACTACCGCCACGCAGGCTTTTCGAGTTACCAATCGAGGAAACGGTAACGTCCACCGACTGGCCCGGCTTGGCGAACGGTGGCAGGTCGGCGTGAATCGACACCGCAGCCACGTTCTTCAACTGGACGTTACCCGACCCGGCAGGCACCTTGATGCCGAACTGCGACAGCATGTTGTTGAAGGTCTGCAGGGTGAACGGTGTCTGAGTGGTCTGGTCACCCGTACCATTGAGCCCCACCACCAGGCCATAACCAATCAACTGGTTGGTACGCACCCCGGAAATACTGGCGATGTCCTTCAGGCGTTCGGCCTGAACAGCAAACGCCGTGGACAGCAGGATCGTCGCGGCAATCAGCCGACTGAACTTGAGCATGGTTATCCGAACCTAGAAAGGCCAAAGCGGGCTGATAAAGAAGCGGTCGAGCCACCCTGGCTGACTCGCATCGGCAAACGAACCGGTACCCGAGTAGGTGATGCGGGCGTCGGCGACGCGAGTCGAAGGCACCGTGTTGTCAGTCGCGATATCGTCGGCACGGACCATGCCGGCAATACGCACCAACTCGTCACCGGTGTTCAGCGTCATCCATTTTTCGCCGCGCACAGCGATGATGCCGTTAGGCAGTACATCAGCCACGGTCACGGTAATGGAACCGGTCAAGCTGTTGCCCTGCCCGGCCTTGCTGTCACCCTTGGTGGTACGGTCACCACTGTAGCCCGCCTCAAGGGACAGGTCGCCAGAACCCAATGGATTATTGGTATTGGGCACAGTCCCGAACAGGGATGTCAGGCCGATGTCGGCCTTGCTGTTCTTGGCGATCTGCGAGTTGGCGTTCTTGCTCGCCTGGGTTTTCTCATTCAGGGTGATGGTGATGATGTCACCGACCCGGAACGCCTTGCGGTCGCTATACAGGTTCTGCTCGAAACCGGCCTGGTAGATCGAGCCGTTGTTAGCCGCTGCTGGCAATGGTGTGCGCGGCAATACCGGCGCGTAGTACGGGTCGTTGGGCTTGGGCGTCGGCGCAACGCAACCGGCCAACAACACTACCCCACCCAGGGCAAGTACGGAAAACAAACGACTCATGACTCTAACCTCACGGTGTAACAGGCGCTGTACCAGCGCCCCTGTGAACATCACTTACAGGTTCTGGGTAACGAACGACAGCATCTGGTCGGCAGTGGAAATGACCTTGGAGTTCATTTCATAGGCGCGCTGTGTGGTGATCATGTTCACCAGCTCTTCCACGGTGCTGACGTTGGAGTTTTCCAGGGTGTTCTGCAGCGTGGTACCGAAGCCGTTCAAACCTGGAGTACCCACCTGCGGCGCGCCACTGGCAGCGGTTTCCAGGAACAGGTTGTTACCCACGGCCTGCAAGCCGGCCGGGTTGATGAAGTCGGCGGTCTGGATGTTGCCGATCACCTGTGCAGCCGGGTTGCCTGCGGTGGTGATGGAGACGGTACCGTCAATGCCGACAGTGAAGGTCTGCGCATCAGGCGGCACAACAATCGCCGGCTCAAGGGCGAAGCCATTGGCGGTGACGATCTGACCATCGGAGTTCAGGTGGAACGTACCGTCACGGGTATAGGAAACAGTCCCATCAGGCTGCAGGATCTGGAAGAAACCACGGCCATTGACCGCCATGTCCAGCGGCTGCTCGGTGGTCTGCAGGCTACCGGCATTGAAGTTCTTCTGGGTGCCGACAATACGCACACCCGTACCCAGTTGCAGACCCGACGGCAGTTCGCTGTCCTGAGTGGACTGAGCGCCTGCCTGACGACGGGTTTGATAGAGCAGGTCCTGGAACTCGGCGCGGTCGCGCTTGAAGCCTGTGGTCGAAACGTTGGCCAGGTTGTTGGAAATGGTCGTCAGGTTCATGTCCTGAGCGGCCAGACCTGTTTTACTGACCCAAAGAGCCGGAAGCATGCTGTTCTCCTGAAGCGCCTGTTTTACGGCGCTACGCCTGTGTAATTAGCCGATTTGCAAAACACGCGCCATGGCTTCATCGCCTTCCTTGGCCGTGGTCATCATTTTGACGTGCAGTTCGAATTGACGGGACAGTGCCAACACCGAGGTCATTTCCTCTACCGCGTTGACGTTACTGGCCTCAAGGAAACCCGACACCAGCTGAACCGAGCCATCGGCATCGGCGGGCTGACCACTCTTGGTGTGGATCATGCCGTCCAGGCCTTTGGTCATATTCTTCAGGTCAGGGTTGACCAGCTTGATCCGGTCGACCTCAGCCATGACTCGCGGCCCCTCGCCCATGGCGCGGATACTGACGGTACCGTCCTGGCCGATCTCGACCTTTTGCTCAGGCGGCACGGCAATCGGCCCGCCATTGCCCATGATCGGCATGCCATTACCGGCCCGCAGTACGCCCAGCGCATCGATGTTCATGCTGGCGGTGCGCACGTAGGCTTCGCTGCCATCCGGCGCCTGCACTGCAATCCAGCCGTTGCCGCCGACGGCAACATCCAGGTCACGCCCGGTTTCCTGCATGGCACCCGGCGTGAAATCCGTCGCCGGACGCTCGCTCATGGCATAGGCTCGCGCCGGAAAGCTGTCGCCGAACACCGGCATCGAACGCGCCTGCTCCAGGTCACGCTGAAAACCGCTGGTGGAAATGTTGGCCAGGTTGTTGGCATGGGCCTTCTGCGCCAGCGCGTTCTGGCTGGCGCCGGTCATGGCCACGTAAAGCATCTTGTCCACAGTCATCCTCCGCTGCGCTGGCGAACATTTGCCGTTCACCGCTGCTCTGCGCTGCTAGAAGCAATTATCGAACCAAGTCCCAACAGACCATCAAAAAGACTGAATTTACGGGGCTTTCCCTCACCTCACGACCACCAGAAAGAAAACAGAAGACAAATTCTCGGCGGCATTCTGCCGGCAGCGGCAAAACCTCGCCTCATTGCCTGACGGCAACAGGAGAGTCCAGACAGCGCCACCGCATCAGTTATCGCGACAGGCACCATTGTTGTAGGGCCCGGAAAACAGCCGCCAGCCCTCACCAGGCGAGACCTGCGTGCACACCAGTCGGCCAGTAGCCTGGCTTTCCCACCAGTACCAGGCCGCCATACCGGCCCAGGACTGCGCTGCAAGCAGCAGCCCCCCCAGCAAAACGCCCACCCCCACCCATCGTTTCAACATCGTTCAGCACCTCAAAAACGACAAACCCCTTCCATGAGAAAGGGGCTTGGCTGTACATCATTGACTCATGCGCCCATCAGGTCATCTGAATGATGGTCTGCATGATGGTGCTTTGAGTCGAGATGGTCTTGGCGTTGGCCTGGTAGTTGCTCTGCGCCTTGATCAACTCGACCAACTCTTGGGTCAGGTTGACGTTGGAGGCTTCCAGCGCGTTGGAGGTGATGGCCCCCAGGGTACCGGTCTTCGGCGCATCAATGCCCGGGATACCCGACGCGAAGGTTTCTTTCCAACGTGTGCCACCCATCTGCTCCAGGCCCTGCTCGTTGGCGAAGCTGGCGATTGCCACCTGACCAATTGCACGGGACTGCTGGTTGCTGAAGCTGGCGAACATGACACCTGTCGAGTCGATGCTCAGGCTGGACAGAATGCCGGTGGCATAACCATCCTGAGATTGCGACAGGCGGGTTGTCTCGGTGTTGTACGAAGTGGTCGAGGTCATGTCGAGGCGAATACCCGTCGCATTCCCCTCGGAACCGTTCGACACCCAGGCACCCGAGGCGTCCTTGGCAGCCGGCACCCAGCCCTTGAGAACAAAGACGTTGTTGGTCACTTCAAAGCTGGTGTCTGGCGTCGGGTAACTTTCACTACCCGTCATGGCCTTGACACTGCCATCAGGATTGAACGTGATAGTGCCCGAGAGCGGATCTGTAGAGGTCGGATCTTGCGGGTTACGCCCATCGATCAAGGTGTATGCAGACCACGAGTTCTGCCCCGTCTTCACGTAGTACTGATCCATGACATGCTCATTACCCTGGCTGTCGTAGATCTTGGTGGCAAAGGTCTTGGTGTAGGTGCTGGTATCAGCCGGATCGAACGTAGCCGTAATGTCGTCCGCCGAGGAGTTCAGGTTGATACCCTGATCAATCAGGCTAGTGGACTTAGGTGCCAGGGCCGAAGTGTCGATTTTCAGGTCAGTCAGTACACCATTGACAATCTTGCCATTGGCATCAGCGGCATAACCCTGCAAACGAATGCCATCGGACGTTACGACATAGTTGTCCTTGTTGGTCTGGAAGGCGCCGGCACGGGTGTAGCTCAGCGAGCCGTTATCGCTCAGTACGAAGAAGCCCTGCCCCTGAATACCCATGTCCAGCACGTTGCCGGTATTGTTGATGTCGCCTTGACCGAACTGCTGAGATACCGCCGCCAGGCGCACACCATTACCCACGGTCTTGCTACCCACGCCCAGCTTGCTTGCCGAGTACACGTCAGAAAACTCTGCGCGCGAGGATTTGAAGCCAGTGGTCGCAACGTTGGCGATGTTGTTGCCCGTTACGTCCAGTTGTTTGTTGGCTGCATAGAGACCGCTAAGGCCGATATTGAATGACATCTTTCACTCCTTGTGCCGTGTACGCCGGCTCTATATACCGATAGTTTGGACTTTGGACAGCGCAATGGTGCCCAGGCCTGCCAGGTTGAGCATCATCTCGCCGCCAGTCTGGCTCAAGGTGACACTGCTGACCGTGGCCGGCAGGTAAGTCGTGAGGGCGGTAGCGGTACCGTCGATCTTGCTGCTGGCAGCAAAGGTGTAGGTACCCGGATCAACCACTTCACCCGCTTCATTCTTGCCATCCCAGACGAAGTCGGCCTTGCCCGCCGACTGCTCACCCAGCTCGATGGTCTTGATGGCCTTGCCGTCTTTGTCGGTGATATTGATCGACAAGTTGCTGACCGACTGCGGAACACTGACGCTACCGGTGAAGCTCTTGGTGGTATCAACCACCGACTTGTCGGTCTGGACGATAACCGAGCGCCCAACGAGCGAAGAGGCCTGCAACGCCTGAGACGATTTGAAGGTGCCGGAGATCGCCGTCACCGAATCGTTCAGCGAGGTAATGCCCTCAAGGCTGGAGAACTGCGCCAACTGCGCCACGAACTCACTGTTGTCCTGCGGATCAAGCGGGTTCTGGTGCTGCATCTGCGTCACCAGCAACTGCAGGAACGCATCCTTGCCGAGCGCCTGTCCAGAGCCAGTCTTGCTGTTGGTAGCCGCAGCAATACCGCTACTGCTGCTGGTACTGGTCGTCTTTGCTCCGGAAGCCTTCAGAACATCGTTCAGGTTCACACCGGTGGTTGTATCGTTAATGCTGGCCATTGATTTAGTCCTTTATCACTGACCCAGGGTCAGGACCTTCTGCATCATGGTTTTGGCAGTGTTCATCAGCTCAGCGTTGGTCTGGAACGAACGGCTGGCGGAAATCATATCGGCCATTTCTTCGACCACATTGACGTTCGGGTAGTAGACGTAGCCGTCCTTGTTTGCCGCAGGATGATTCGGCTCGTAGCGCGCCTCCAGATTGCTCTGGTCTTCAACCACACCCAACACCTGCACGCCCTGACCTGCAGCATCCTGATCCTGGAACAGCGACTGGCCGACACCGCTCTGCGCCTGCTGGAACGTGGTGGCAAACACCGGATGGCGTGCGCGATAGGTCTGGTCGATGCTCGACGAAACGGTCTCGGCGTTGGCAATGTTACTGGCGACGGTATTGAGCCGAGTAGTCTGAGCACTCATGCCGCTACCGGCGATATTGAATACACTGGCAAGGGACATGAATTACTCTCCGCGCAGGGCCGATACCAGCCCTTTGAATTTACTGTTGAGCAGCGTGAAGCTGGCCTGGAAACCCACCGCGTTCTCGGCGTAGCTGGATTGCTCCAGTTGCGCATCAACGGTGTTCTGGTCAACCGACGGCTGCATTGGAGTGCGGTACTTCAGCGCCTCTTCACCCATGCTCAAACCTTCAGCGTCGATATGGCGACTGTTGGTCCGCTCCAACGAAAAGGTGCCGTTTTTAGCCTTGTCGGCCTGCGCCGCCAACACCTCGGAGAAGTCCAGATCACGCGCCTTGTAGTTTGGGGTATCGGCGTTGGTGATGTTGTTGGCCAGCACTTCGGCACGCTGAGCGCGAAAGCCCAATGCCTTTTCGTGAATGCCGAGCGCTTTATCGAAACTGATGCTCATGTCGGGGAAACCTTCAAAGGTTGACCGGATTGTTCGTTGCCTGAGCTAGAGCAAGTCTCATGCCAAAAAACAAAAGCCAACAAAACCGGGCACATCAGCCCATTGCCGGCAGCGGCAATGCCAGAAAAGCGGCAAAGGATTTCCGCTTGGCGCCAGCAAAGCGGCAATATGGCAGGAGAACGCGCGCGGCAAAAACGAAAACAGGCAAGGCCGGAACCCCTGCACCGCAGGTGATACCGAACTTGCCTGTTTTTTGTCGCCGCTGGCTGGGCGTGTTGCTTGATTGGCCAGGTGCTTACTTGGCCTGGTAAATGATACCCGGGCTGCACTGAACCATCTGGTAGTGATCCGGCAGACCGTTGAGCGCCTCGGAAGCCCCCAGGAACAGGTAGCCGCCCGGCTTGAGCGTGCCATGAATACGCATCAGGATGTCTTTTTTGACCTGCGCCGAGAAGTAGATCAGCACGTTACGGCAAAACACGATATCGAACTTGCCCAGGCTTGCATAACTGTCCAGCAGGTTGAACGCACGGAACTCGACACGGCTACGAATCGGCGCCTTGATCGCCCAACGCCCCGCCCCTTTCGGGTCGAAGTAACGCTGCAGACGCTCTTGGGAAAGACCGCGCGCGATAGCCAGGCTGTCGTACTCACCAGTCTTGCAGTTGGCCAGCATGGAGCCCGACAAGTCGGTCGCAACGATCTGCGCACCCATTTTCAATTGGCCAATATTGCTACGCTCGAACTCGTCGATCGCCATTGAAATCGAGTAAGGCTCCTGCCCGGACGAACAGGCTGCCGACCAGATACGCAGACGCTGGCCAGGGTTTGCCTTGATCTGCTCAGGCAGTACTTTGTTTTTCAACACCTCGAATGGATAGGTATCACGAAACCAGAGGGTCTCGTTGGTGGTCATCGCATCCACCACCTGCTCGCGCAAACCGCTGCGCGGTTGAGTCTGAATGCGCTGCACCAGCTCCCCCAGGCTCTTGATACCTTGCTGCTCCATCAGCTTGTTGAGACGGCTGGAAACCAGGTACTGCTTATTTTCGCCGAGCAGGATGCCACAGGCTTTTTCCAGGAAGACCCGGAATTGTTCGAAATCCAAATTACCCGTAGACAATGATGCCGCCTCTTACAATCGTGTGTACTGCCAGGGAAAGCCCCTGGCCGTTAATGCGTAGCCTTGATCCGGTCGACAACCCGCTGAGCCAGGTCATCCGGCCTGAACTTGGCAAGAAAATCGTCGGCGCCCACTTTCTTCACCATGGCCTGGTTGAATACGCCAGAAAGTGAAGTATGCAGGATGATGTGCAATTTTTGCATGCGCGGGTCGCTACGAATCTCCGCCGTCAGCGTATAGCCATCCATTTCCGGCATCTCGATATCGGAAATCATCATCAGGAACTCTTCTTCCGGACGCTTGCCTTCGTCCACCAACTTGCGCAGGTAGTCGAGCGCCTGACGACCATCATTAAGCGCCACCACTTCGACACCGACCGTCTGCAGGCAACGACTGACCTGCTTTCGAGCCACCGAAGAGTCATCCACCGTCAGCACCCGCAGCATGACCGCCTTGTCCTGCACATCGGCATCGACAACACCTTCGGAAATCGCCTCGGACGTCGGCGCGACCTCAGCCAGGATCTTCTCTACGTCGATGATCTCCACCAGCTTGTTGTCGACCCGAGTGACGGCCGTCAGGTAGTGATCACGACCGGTCCCCTTGGGTGGCGGATGAATCTCTTCCCAGTTCATGTTGACGATGCGCTCGACCGAATGCACCAGGAACCCTTGGGTCTTGGTGTTGTACTCCGTGATGATCACGAAACGGTTGCTCATGTCGTCATTCTGACCGGGCAAGCCGGTCGCCATCGCCAAATCAAGAATCGGGATGGTTGCCCCACGAATATTCGCAACACCACGTACTACCGGGCTGGATTTGGGCAACAGGGTCAGGTTCGGGCATTGCAACACTTCCCGCACCTTGAACACGTTGATCCCATACAACTGCTCGCCATTAAGACGAAACAACAGCAGCTCGAGGCGATTCTGCCCCACCAGTTGAGTACGCTGGTTCACCGAATCCATTACACCAGCCATACCAGACTCCTTCACCAAAGCTTGGGGCTTCGTACCTAGTCGGCACGCGCCTTGCTTTTTTAACTGTATGAACACGAAAACGACATTTTTCCGACGCCTGCCCCACCGCCTGCCCCGCATCCTTGCCGTGCTGTGCCTACTGGCCCCTGGCGTTCGACCTCTGGCTGACAACTTTACCTTGCCTGAACAGCTTATCGGTGTCACCCAAGGCTTTCTTGAATTCTCTGTGGAAGATTACCTGGCAACCAGCCAGACCGAAGGCCGCTACGAGATCCAGGTCAACAACCTGGACCCTAGACTGCGCATGCCCGTATGCGACCAGCAGTTGAACGCCACACTGGAAAGCCCGGCTCAACCCTTGGGCCGCGTGACCGTGCGCGTGCGCTGTGATGGCAGCTCACCGTGGACGGTGTTCGTGCCCGCCCAGGTACGCCTGTTTCGCAACGTGGTCACCGCCACCCGCCCGCTCAAGCGCGAAGGTATCGTTTCAGAAGAGGACGTGGCCCTGCGCGAACGTGATGTAGGCTTGCTGAGCCAAGGTTTTCTCAGCTCACTGGACCAGGCCGTGGGGCAAAAGGTTATCCGACCAGCGGTCATCGACCAGGTGCTCACCCCCGCACACCTTGAACAGGCCGAAGTCGTACGTAAAGGTGACAATGTCGTGATTACCGCACGTAGCGGCACGCTCAGTGTACGCATGCCAGGGGAAGCCCTGAGCAAAGGCGGCCTCAGCGAGCAGATCCGGGTACGCAACCTGAACTCCAAACGCGTGGTAAAAGCCCGGGTAACCGGGCCCGGGCAGGTGGAAGTCGCCATGTAAGGAGGCCGAGGCAAGATCAACGCTGGCGATCAAACAGCGCTTTTCCTAAACTGTCCTCTGTCAGGGCCAAGGACTTGCCGCGCATGCCGCAGTGCATTTGCGCCTAAAGTTTTTTTCGGGTTGGCCGAAAACAAGGCAAGCGTCCAATACCCAGAGGTTTTTCAATCATGGTCATCGACTTCAGTCGTTTGAATAATTCCCCGTCCGTGACGGGCGGTGCGCGCACCGGCAGCAGCCAGGAAAACAGTTCAAGCGCTGCATCTGCCAGCACTGCTCCTGCCGCCAGCACCCAGAGCGGGGAAACCGTACACCTGAGCCAAGAGGCACAGCAGTTGCAGAAGATCAGCGAAAAGCTGCGCGAGCAACCCGTTGTCAACAGCGGCCGAGTGGCCGAGTTGAAGCAGGCGATTGCCGACGGCAGCTATAAGATCGACAGCAACCGTATCGCCAGCAAACTGCTTAATTTCGAAGCACAGCGCTAGCCCTCTGGCGCGCTGACTTCAGGACGCTGAATACCAAGAGCCAGCCATGCACGACATTACTCTGCTGCAACTGATCGAAGACGATATTGCTCCAGCGCAAGAACTGCTTGAGTTACTGCAAACCGAGCTGATAGCGTTGCACGGCCGCGATATGTCGCTGCTGGAGAACATCCTGGCCCGCAAGCAATCGCTGGTGGTGCTGCTTGATCAGCAGGGGCGTCGACGCAGCCAGGCCCTCGCCAACCTCGGCCTGAGCCCTGACCGCAGCGGTTTCGAGACCCTTGCCAGTCAGTCGTCGCTCGGCAAGCAGATGTTGGAAAAACTCGAAGAGTTGGCAAAGATCATGGCCCAGTGCCAGGCTGCCAACGAGATCAATGGTCGCTCCATCCAGATTCAGCAAGCGACCACGGCCAACCAGATTAGAATTCTCAATGGTGGCGAATCACCGTCACTGTATGACAGCCGCGGATCCACCTCGCCCCTCGCAAAACCTCGCACACTCAGCCAAGTGTGATTAACCTATACCAAGGTGTGAAGCATGCTGGCAGAATGCCTGCGCTTGCGTGTGTGTTTTAGTCTGGAGATTGATCAACCGTGTTGAATGAAGTAGATGCTCCGCAGCCACCCAAGGTGTTGACCACCCCAATGGAAATCGCCGCCAACCTGCGGCAGCTGCAAGAGAGCCATGATCCGCTGATCATTACTTTTCATGAACGTAGCCAGCGCTTCCAGAGCTACGTGGTAGACGTCGACCGGGAGACCAATAAACTGGCGCTGGACGAAATGATCCCGCGTGACGGCGAACGCTTTTTGCAAAATGGCGAGCCGTTTCGTGTCGAAGGCTTTCATGACGGTGTACGTATTGCCTGGGAATCCAGCACGCCGCTGACCATCCGGGAAACTGATGGCCACCGTAGCTATCACGGCGCCCTGCCGTTGGAAGTCACCTACCACCAGCGTCGCAATGCCTTCCGCGCAGCGTTGAAGCTATCGCAATTGGTGGATGTATTACTGAGCGGTGACAAACTCAAGGGGGAAGGTGCTCTCAAGGGCAAGCTTTTGGACATCTCGGCCACGGGCTGCAAACTACGCTTCGAAGGCAATGTCGAAGAGCGCCTGCAACTCGGCCAAGTGTACGAAAAGTTCAGCGCCAGCCAGTTGTTCGGCACCAGCACAACGGCTGTTGAACTGCGTCACCTGCACTTTGAAGAGCGCTTCAACACCACGTTTGCAGGCGTGCGCTTCCACAACCTGAATGGGCAAATGCAACGTAAGGTAGAAAGCTTTGTTTACCAGTTGCAGCGTGAAGCGCGTCGTTTCGATAAAGACGACTACTAAGTAGCACTTGCACAAGCCGGTGCTACCAGCAAAGGCATTGACCGGGTGCGAGCTCAGTACTCGACACCCGGATCGCGCAACACTGGCACCTACACAGGCTTTGCCGGCTCCCCTCTTCCCTCCTCCGCCTGCTGCTCCTCAGCTTCGGTGTCTTCTGCCGCTACAGGCGCCTGCATTTGATCCTGGACGTCCTGCTCAGTAACCCGTGGGTCAAGTGCCGCGGCCAAGGGCGAGCTGGCTGCTGGCATCGCTACGTGCAGCAATGGCGCGTCATCGACCTGATGCAGGTTGGTGACGGCCTGAGGCCGAATCCGCCAAACCAGTACCAGCGAGAAGAATGTAAAGAAGGCGTAGAGCATCTGATCGCCCAACTGCTGCATCAGCACGCCGGCGACCAGCGGACCGATACTGGCGCCGACGCCATAGGTCACCAACAGCATCGCGGTCAATGAAACACGCCGCTCACTCTCGACATGGTCATTGGAGAATGCCACTGCCAGTGGGTACAGGCAAAACTGCAGCAGCGACACCAGGAAACCGGCAGCAAACAGCACCACCATCGGCACACTCGGCCAAATCGCCAACGGCAACGCCGCTACCGCCAAACCGATTGCCACACCACGAATCAGCACGGCGCGGTCATAACGATCAGACAACCAGCCCAGCGGCCATTGCACGAGCAACCCGGCAAAAATACAGCACCCCATGAAGATACCAACCTGCTCGGTACTCAAGCCCTGCTTGGCCGCATACAAAGGCGCCAAACCGTAGAACGAGCCAACGATCAGGCCTGACCCCAGCACGGTACTGAGCGACTGCGGTACGCGCTTGATGAAAAAGCGCGGATCCAGCGGCGCCGGACGCAACGGCGCCGGGTGAATGCGACGGGTCAGTGCCACCGGCACCAGGCACAGGGCAAAACACATCGCCACCAGCATCAGGAGTTCCAGCCCCAGCTGCGGATGGGCCACCAGAATCAACTGACCCAGCACCAACCCCAGGTACGACGCGATCATGTAACCGCTGAATACGGCTCCCCGCTGCTTGGCATCGGCCTGCTCATTGAGCCAGCTTTCGATGACCATGTACTGGCACATCATCCCCAAACCGACGATGACCCGCAGAAGGAGCCAGGCTGGCAGCCAACTGACCAGGCCATGGCCCAGCACCGCCGCCCCCACAATACCGGCGCACGTGGCGTAGGCCCGAATATGCCCGACGCGGGCAATCAGCCGGTGACCGATCTTGCCGCCCAGGGCAAGACCGAAATAGTTCGCCGCCATCAAGGCACCGACCCACAGGCTGTCAACCTGATCGGCCGCCAGGCGCAGGGCCAGGTAGGTACTTAACAGGCCCGAACCGATCAACATCATCAGAGCGGCAAAATACAGCGCGCGGAAAGACTTCCAGATCTGTCGCATCGGCGTCCCGGTTGGCTCCTTTAGCAGGTGGAAAAACTGGCTGAAAGCATAAGTGAAAAAGCACCGACGGCGCAGCAACAACAGTAGACACAAAAACAGGTGGGAAACACCGCCGACAAATCGTCAAACATTGTTTCGCCACCTGCTATTCCCCAAGCGCCTTAAAAGGCGCCATTTACGCCTGGGCTGCCAGCACTCGGCGCTCCCACGGGGTAATTTCATCGAAGAAGCTGGTCAGCTCCAGGGTCTTGGAGGCGATATAGCCTTCGATGAACTCCTTGCCAAACAGCTCGCGAGCCAGTGCACTGCGCTTCAGGCGCTCCAGCGCTGCATGCAAGGTACACGGCAACGACAGGTTGTCCGGCACCTCAAATTCACCCTGAATCGCCGGGGCGGGCGCCAACCGTTGCTCGATACCGTGCAGGCCCGCCGCCAGGCTGGCCGCCAGTGCCAGGTAAGGGTTGGTATCTGCCCCCGGCAAACGGTTCTCGACCCGCCGAGCAGCCGGGCCGCTCGCCGGAATACGCAAGCCAGCAGCACGGTTGTCTTCGGACCAACACGCATTGTTCGGTGAGGCGTACGGATGGCATAGGCGTTGGTAGGAGTTCACATTAGGCGCGAACAGCGCCGTAAAGTCGGCCATGCATGCCTGCAAGCCGCCAATGAAATGATAGAAGGTGTCTGTCGCTTGACCCTCGGCGTCACTGAACACGTTACGCCCACTGTCGATGTCCACCAGGCTTTGGTGGATATGCATGGAGCTGCCTGGGGTTTTGGCCAGTGGCTTGGCCATGCAAACGACCGTCAGGCCATGTTTGAGTGCGACTTCCTTGAGCAGGTGCTTGAAGAGGAAGGTCTGGTCGGCCAACAGCAGCGGGTCACCGTGCAACAGGTTGATCTCGAACTGACTGACACCCATTTCATGCATGAAGGTATCGCGCGGTAGCCCAAGGGCTTCCATGCAGCGATAGACCTCATTGAAGAACGGACGCAAACCATTGTTGGAGCTGATGCTGAAGGCTGAAGCGCCATCTTCGCGTCGACCATCCAGGCCAACAGGCGGCTGGAAGGGTTGAGTCGGGTCGCTGCTCGGTGCAAAGATGAAAAACTCAAGTTCGGTCGCAACCACGGGTTTCAAGCCATGCGCCGCATAACGTGCAATCACCGCCTTGAGTTGTGCCCGGGTAGACAATCTGCAGCCTTCGCCGCTCAAGTCATCCGCATCACAAATGGCCAAGGCGCGCGGTGTATCGCTCCACGGCAAGCGATGAATCTGCTGAGGATCAGGAACAAGTGCCAGGTCACCATCATCGCTGCCGTAGAAACGGGTTGGTGGGTATCCCCCCATGATGCACTGCAACAACACCCCGCGAGCCATCTGCAAGCGCCGTCCCTCAAGGAAACCATCGGCGGTCATTACCTTCCCGCGAGGCACACCGTTCAGGTCCGGAGTGACGCATTCGATTTCATCAATGCCCGTCAATCGCTCGGCGAGTGAACGTTGGCCATTGCTCGTCATGACTTGATCCTTATTGTTTTAGCAAGCCGCGAACGGCGACGTGTACAAAATAAGCACCGGCCGTTCAAAATATCAAGCACTTAAGCGCAGCTGCCTTAAGCAATAGCGATAAAAAGCGGTATTGCCTTTGATCAAATCGACGAAGCGTCAATTATTACGCTACACCTACCCGCGCAGGGTCAGGCCGTTGGCAGGCAATGGCAAGGCGGTCTTGTAGCGCACCTGCTTGAGGGCAAAGCTGGAGCGAATGTTGGCCACGCCCGGCAGGCGCGTCAGGTAATCGAGAAAGCGCTCCAGCGCCTGGATGCTGGGCAACAACACCCGCAATAGATAGTCAGGATCGCCGGTCATCAAGTAGCACTCCATGACCTCTGGGCGCTCGGCGATCTCCTCTTCAAAGCGATGCAGCGCCTGCTCCACCTGCTTCTCCAGGCTGACGTGGATGAACACATTGACATCCAGCCCCAACACCTCGGGCGCCAGCAAGGTCACCTGCTGGCGAATCACCCCCAACTCCTCCATCGCCTTGACCCGGTTGAAGCAGGGTGTCGGAGAGAGATTCACCGAGCGGGCAAGCTCAGCGTTGGTGATACGAGCATTTTCCTGGAGGCTGTTGAGAATGCCTATATCGGTGCGATCCAGTTTACGCATGAGAAGAACTCACCTGTTTTTTATCTTTATAAAGAATATTTATCCGCAAGCTATCGTAAAGGCAATGAACATCAGAAAAATATTCTTCAGGCTCGGGAATATGATGTAGGACAAGACTGACTGCCTGGTCACAAGCCAACGTCAGTAGCGACCGCTTCAAAGCTCACAAAAACACAAGACAGAGCGAGCGTAAAAAAGCATGAACGAGTACGCCCCCCTGCGTTTGCATGTGCCCGAGCCTACAGGCCGGCCAGGCTGCCAGACCGACTTTTCCTACCTGCGCCTGAACGACGCCGGAAAGGTTCGCAAACCCCCTATCGATGTTGAAGCCGCTGACACCGCAGACCTGGCGTATAGCCTGATCCGCGTGCTCGACGACCAAGGCAACGCACTCGGCCCATGGGCCGAAGGCATTGAGCCGCAGGTCTTGCGCCAAGGCATGCGGACAATGCTCAAGACGCGTTTGTTCGACAACCGCATGGTGGTTGCCCAACGCCAGAAGAAAATGTCCTTCTATATGCAGAGCCTTGGCGAGGAAGCCATCGGCAGCGCCCAGGCCCTGGCCTTGAACCGCACCGACATGTGCTTTCCGACCTACCGTCAGCAAAGCATCCTGATGGCGCGTGATGTATCGCTGGTGGACATGATCTGCCAGCTGCTGTCCAACGAGCGCGACCCGCTCAAGGGCCGTCAACTGCCGATCATGTACTCGGTACGTGACGCCGGCTTCTTCAGCATCAGCGGCAACCTCGCGACCCAGTTCGTGCAGGCCGTAGGCTGGGCCATGGCGTCGGCCATCAAGGGCGATACCAAGATCGCATCCGCCTGGATCGGCGACGGGGCTACCGCCGAGTCGGATTTCCACACGGCCTTGACCTTTGCCCACGTCTACCGTGCACCCGTGATCCTCAACGTGGTGAACAATCAGTGGGCTATCTCGACCTTCCAGGCCATCGCCGGAGGCGAATCCACCACCTTCGCCGGCCGTGGCGTGGGTTGCGGGATTGCCTCACTGCGGGTCGACGGTAACGACTTCATTGCTGTCTACGCGGCCTCGCAATGGGCCGCAGAACGCGCGCGGCGCGGCATGGGACCGAGCCTGATCGAATGGGTGACCTACCGTGCCGGCCCACACTCGACGTCGGACGATCCCTCCAAGTACCGCCCGGCCGACGACTGGAGCCACTTCCCGCTGGGCGACCCGATCATGCGCCTGAAGCAACACCTGATTGCCATCGGCCAATGGTCCGAGAAAGAGCATCAGGAAGTCAGCGCCGAACTGGAAGCCGAGATCATCGCCGCGCAGAAAGAAGCTGAGCAGTATGGCACCCTTGCGGGCGGCCAGATGCCAAGTCCGGCGTCCATCTTCGAGGACGTCTATAAGGAAATGCCTGAGCACCTGCGTCGGCAACGCCAGGAACTGGGGATCTGACATGAACGATCACAACAACAATATCCAGTTGGAAACGGCCATGGCGACGACCACAATGACCATGATCCAGGCCCTGCGCTCGGCCATGGACATCATGCTAGAGCGCGATGACAACGTGGTGATCTACGGCCAGGACGTCGGCTACTTCGGCGGCGTGTTCCGCTGCACCGAAGGCCTGCAGAACAAGTACGGCAAATCCCGCGTCTTTGATGCGCCGATCTCCGAGAGCGGCATCGTCGGTACCGCCGTAGGCATGGGTGCCTATGGCCTGCGCCCGGTCGTGGAAATTCAGTTCGCCGACTACTTCTACCCCGCCTCCGACCAGATCGTGTCGGAAATGGCCCGCCTGCGCTACCGGTCGGCCGGCGAGTTCATCGCCCCACTGACCCTGCGCATGCCCTGTGGTGGCGGTATCTACGGCGGCCAGACCCACAGCCAGAGCCCTGAGGCGATGTTCACTCAGGTGTGTGGCCTGCGCACCGTCATGCCGTCCAACCCGTACGACGCCAAGGGCCTGTTGATCGCCTCGATCGAGAACGATGACCCGGTGATTTTCCTCGAGCCCAAGCGCCTGTACAACGGCCCGTTCGACGGCCATCACGACCGTCCGGTAACCCCGTGGTCAAAACACCCGGCCAGCGCCGTGCCGGACGGTTACTACACCGTCCCACTGGACAAGGCCGCCATCACCCGTCCAGGCAAAGCCGTTACCGTACTGACCTACGGCACCACGGTGTATGTGTCCCAGGTGGCCGCCGAAGAAGTGGGGATCGACGCCGAGGTCATCGACCTGCGCAGCCTATGGCCGCTGGACCTGGAAACTATCGTCAACTCCGTGAAGAAGACCGGTCGCTGCGTAGTCGTGCATGAAGCCACCCGCACCTGTGGTTTTGGCGCCGAACTGGTCGCCCTGATCCAGGAGCATTGCTTCCATTACCTTGAAGCGCCGATCGAACGCGTCACCGGTTGGGACACCCCCTACCCGCACGCACAGGAGTGGGCGTACTTCCCCGGCCCATCACGAGTGGGCGCGGCATTGAAACGGGTCATGGAGGTCTGAATGGGCACGCACGTCATCAAGATGCCGGACATCGGCGAAGGCATCGCACAAGTTGAGCTGGTGGAGTGGTTCGTCAAAGTCGGCGACACCATCACCGAAGATCAGGTCGTCGCTGACGTCATGACTGACAAGGCGACAGTGGAGATTCCCTCCCCTGTCAGCGGCAAGGTGCTGGCCCTTGGCGGTCAGCCCGGTGAAGTCATGGCCGTGGGCAGCGAGCTGATACGCATCGAAGTCGAGGGGGCCGGCAACCTGCAAGAAGCCACTTCGGCACCTGCTGCGGCGCCCCAGGCAACCGTGGCCCCGGCGGTGCCAGCCCCTGCCCCTGAAGCAGCAGCTACAGCTCCCAAAGCCCCGACTGCTACAGCGGCATCGTACGAACCGGCGCCGTTTGTTGCGCGTGAGGCCAACGAGCGGCCACTCGCATCACCCGCCGTACGCAAACGCGCGCTGGATGCCGGTATCGAGCTGCGCTACGTTCAGGGCAGTGGCCCTGCCGGACGTATCCTGCATGAAGACCTGGATGCGTTTTTGGCGCAGCCGACCACAACGCCCGCCTCCGTACCTGGCGGCTATGCCAAGCGCACCGACGCCGAACAAATTCCGGTGATCGGGCTGCGCCGCAAGATCGCCCAGCGCATGCAGGATGCCAAGCGTCGGGTAGCACACTTCAGCTACGTCGAGGAAATCGACGTCACAGCGCTGGAGGAACTGCGCGTCCATCTCAATGAAAAATGGGGCGACAGCCGCGGCAAACTGACTCTGCTGCCGTTCCTGGTCCGCGCCATGGTCGTGGCCTTGCGTGATTTCCCGCAAATCAATGCCCACTACGACGATGAAGCACAGGTCATTACCCGCCATGGCGCCGTGCATGTCGGCATCGCGACCCAAGGCGACAACGGCCTGATGGTGCCGGTGTTACGCCACGCAGAAGCCGGCAGCCTGTGGACCAATGCCAGCGAAATCGTTCGGCTGGCTACCGCTGCGCGCACCAACAGGGCCAGCCGTGAGGAGCTTTCCGGCTCGACCATCACCCTGACCAGCCTCGGCGCATTAGGCGGGATCGTCAGCACCCCGGTGGTCAACACCCCAGAGGTGGCCATTGTCGGTGTCAACCGCATTGTCGAACGCCCCATGGTCGTCAAAGGCCAAATCGTTGTGCGCAAAATGATGAACCTCTCCAGCTCGTTCGATCACCGGGTGGTCGACGGCATGGACGCAGCGCTCTTCATTCAGGCCATTCGTGGCCTGCTCGAACAACCCGCCAGCCTGTTTGTGGAGTGATCATGCAACAGACCCTGAACACCACACTGCTGATCATTGGTGGCGGCCCCGGCGGCTATGTGGCGGCGATTCGTGCCGGCCAGCTGGGCATCCCGACCGTACTGATCGAAGGTCAGGCACTGGGCGGAACCTGCCTGAACATCGGCTGCATTCCGTCCAAGGCGCTGATCCATGTCGCCGAGCAGTTCCACCAGACCCACGCCCACAGCCAGCACTCAGCACTGGGTATCCATGTCACACCGCCGACTCTGGACATTACGCAAAGCGTTGCCTGGAAAGACGGTATCGTCGATCGCCTGACCAGCGGGGTCGCTGCCCTGCTGAAAAAGCACGGCGTGAAGGTGATCCACGGCTGGGCGCGCATCCTTGACGGCAAAACGGTCGAGGTTGATGGCCAGGACCTGCGCGTCCAGTGCGAGCACCTGCTGCTCGCCACCGGTTCCAGCAGCGTCGAACTGCCCATGCTGCCGTTGGGCGGCCCGATTGTTTCGTCCACCGAAGCCTTGGCGCCCAGTCATCTGCCCAAGCGCCTGACTGTCGTCGGGGCCGGCTACATTGGCCTTGAGCTGGGTATTGCTTACCGCAAACTGGGCGTCGAGGTCAGCGTGGTCGAAGCCCGTGAGCGGATCCTGCCCACCTACGACAGCGAGCTCACACAGCCGGTAGCCGACTCGCTGAAAAAGCTCGGTATTACCCTGTACCTCAAGCACAGCGTCGAAGGCTTTGATGCTGCCACGCAAAGCCTTAATGTGCGCGACCCGGCCGGCGAGCCACTGTCATTGGCTACCGATCAGGTACTGGTGGCTGTTGGTCGCCGTCCACGGACTCAGGGCTTCAATCTGGAGTCCCTCGACCTGAAAATGAACGGCAGCGCCATTGCCATCGATGCACATTGCCAAACCAGCATGCGCAATGTCTGGGCGATCGGCGACCTGAGCGGTGAGCCGATGCTCGCACACCGCGCAATGGCACAAGGTGAAATGGTTGCCGAACTGATTGCAGGCAAGCAACGCCGCTTCGCGCCGGTAGCCATTGCCGCCGTGTGTTTCACCGATCCGGAGCTGGTAGTGGTCGGCAAAACGCCTGAGAACGTGCAACAGGAAGGTCTGGACTGCATCGTTGCGCAATTCCCCTTCGCAGCCAACGGTCGCGCCATGACCCTGGAATCGAAAAGTGGCTTCGTACGCGTGGTTGCGCGCCGCGACAACCACCTGATTCTTGGCTGGCAAGCGGTGGGCGTGGGCGTTTCGGAGCTGTCCACAGCCTTCGCGCAGTCACTGGAGATGGGCGCCTGCCTTGAAGATGTCGCTGGCACCATTCACGCACACCCGACCTTGGGTGAAGCCGTACAGGAAGCAGCATTGCGCGCACTGGGGCACGCTCTGCATTTGTAACCCAGCACTGCGTCACACGTGTTAACGCCCACCGCAAGGTGGGCGTTTTACGTTCCAGATACCGGCAGGCTCAACCGACCCGGTTCTTACCTGCAGCTTTGGCACTGTACAACGCTTGATCGGCGCGGTTGACCAATTGCTCTGGCAGTTCTTCATTCGCCCATTCAGCCACACCGAAACTGGCAGTCAATCGATACTCCCCCACAGCGGGAAGCTGACTCAATTGCTGCAGGATGCACTCCGCCCGCTCACGGGCAAGCGCTTGCGTGCTGTGAGGCATGACAATCATGAACTCATCGCCGCCCCAACGCGCGAGCAGGTCCTGTGAGCGCAAACAGGTCTTGATGCACTCGACCACCTGAAGGAGTACCCGGTCGCCTCGGACATGGCCATATCGGTCATTGATCAGCTTGAAGTCATCCAGATCGATGACGACCAATGAAAGCGGCTGGCGAAACCGTCGAGAGCGCTCACACTCTTGGCGCAGCACCTTTTCCAGGCGATAACGGTTGGCAACCAGCGTCAGCGCGTCGCGCTCGGCCAGAACGCGATTATCTTCGAGCTGGCGCTGCAGTTGCTCATTGACCCAGGACAACTCACGGGTTCGCGCAGCAACCAGGGCTTCCAGTGAGTGATTCTTCTGTTCGAGTTGCTGCACCAAGCGCTTGCGATCGTCGATATCGCGATGGGCGCCAAGCATCCGCGCAACCGAGCCGTCAGCGTTACGTGCGATCACATGGCCGCGGTCTTCGACCCACAGGTAGCTGCCATCCCGACGACGACAACGGTACTCAATGCGGTACTCATCGACCTGCTGGTTCAGGTAGGCCTCAAAATGCGCCATCACCCGTGGATAGTCCTCCGGGTGAATGAGACGTTCCCAGGTGAACACCGTGTTGTCCAGCGAATGGCTGGGATGGCCAAGCATCCGGTACCAACCCGGGTTGCGGTAGACATGACCGGTGTTGGCATTCCAGTCCCAGATACCATCGCTGATCAGATCCAGCAGCGTGTTCAGTTGCTCTTCAGCAAATTCGCCCGGCACTAACTTCGTGTGTGTGGATTCATGACTCACCGCCATTCCCCCTGTTTACCGCTTGATCCACTGAACTGAATAGACTAAAGCACAGTACCGACGCGGGTACAGGATCAACGGTTATGGCGCTTGATAATGTCTGCCAGTGTGGCGGTCATCATTGCCGTCGAGACACCAAACATCAGGATGCCGTTACCAGCCTCCAGTGGGCTGAGCAGGCGCCAATGTTCTGACAACACCACATCGCCATAACCGACCGTGGAAAAGGTCACACCAGAGAAATAAACCGCTGTAGAAAAGTCGGCGAACTCGCCTAGCAGCAGATACAGCACGGCCCACAGGGCCATCTGGATAAAGTTGCCAAACAGCATCAGCAACATCACCAGCGACAACAACACGATGCTGGTCACAGGGCCGATTTTGCCACTCTGCGGCCGCAGGCGCAGGTAAAGGCGTAGCGTGAGCACAACAAAAAGTGCCTGCAGAATCAGGCACAACAGCATTACCGGTAAGCCTGTCAGCATGTTGTGCAACATAGTGATGCCCCAAGAATGGCAAACCTTCTGCCCCTTGCAACTGATCCATACAACCGCATGGCACCGTGATTTTAGCTTTTCAAACAGGTTCTGCACGAACACGGTGACAGCAGGGCAACATGGAAAACAGGTGCAGTGCGCACGCACCGATGCGCATCCTACGCACCCGATCCAAGCTGCTACGCTTGAGTGAGGCGCCCCCCAAACGGCTCCACACAATGCCGCACTTACCATACAGAAAGGTTGATTCAGGGGTAACGAGCCAGGCTGACAGGTGAGTTCAAGAGTGTTGCGCACAGGAGTAAAAATGCCTTCCAACAAGAAATCATCGACCAAACGCGCAGCGAAAAAATCGGCAACCCATGTATTGGAGCCCAGCTTCCGCTCACGCAAAGAACGCCTTCACCAGGGCGAAAGCCTGCGTGAGAAAGTACCGCTGTCCAGCCATGCGGTATGGAAACCACCACGCAAACACCGCAACCCGATCGACATTCTCGAAGCCTCCAACCGCTACCGACTTGCCAGCCTGGTACCCATTCGCTATGGGCGCATGCTACGCAGCGCGTTTACTTTCCTGCGAGGTTCGGCCGGCCTGATGGCCCATGACCTGGCCATGACCCCGAGTACCGGCATCCACGTGCAGGCTTGTGGCGATTGTCATCTCTTGAATTTCGGACTGTTTGCGACGCCCGAGCGCAACCTGATTTTCGACATCAACGACTTCGACGAAACACTTCCTGCGCCATGGGAGTGGGATGTCAAACGTCTGGCGATCAGCTTTGCGGTAGCGGCACGCGATAACCAGTTCAGCGCCAAGGAAGCTGAAGCCTGCGCAGTTGAATGTATTCGTGCTTACCGCGAGCGCCTGCGCGAATGTTCAAAAATGAGCCCGCTGGAAGTCTGGTATGACCGTCTCGATGCCCAAACGATTCTTGAGATGTCACCCAACTCAAAAACCAGAAAGAATCGGGAAGAGTTGATTGCAAAAGCCAAGACCCGTGTCGGCGACTACCTCTATCCGACCATCAGCGGCGAGGTTGGTGGACGGCGACGCCTGATCGATCAACCGCCCATACTGTTTCACGTGTATGAAAAGGACTTTGATGAGAGCGTCAAAATGGCACTGGAGGATTACAGAATCTCCCTGCCCCACGAACGCCGGGTGCTTTTCGATCGTTACCGCATGGAAGATATTGCGATCAAAGCCGTTGGCATTGGCAGTGTCGGTACCTACTGTTTTGTCAGCCTGTTCTTTTCTGCGGAAAACCACCCGCTGCTCCTGCAGTTCAAGGAAGCGAGCCCTTCCGTCCTTGAACCTTATGCGGGCAAGAGCCTCTACGCAAACAACGGTCAGCGCGTGGTTACAGGACAGCGCTTGATGCAGTCTTCCAGCGATATATTTCTGGGGTGGACTCAAGGTAAAAGAGGTCGCCACTTTTTTGTTCGCCAGTTGCGGGACATGAAAATGTCGGCACCTATTGAACGCGCGACGGCAGCACAGTTGAAGATGTACGCCGAGCTGTGCGGTATGACACTGGCCCGATCACATGCCAAATCGGGCGATGCCGCAATGATCAGCGGCTATCTGGGCAAGTCGGATGAGTTCGACAAAGCCATCGGCAAATTTGCCATGGCCTATGCCAATCAAAACGCCAAAGACCATGCCGCACTGGTGGCGGCAGAAAGATCCGGGCGGATCAAAGCGCTGGTCGAGGAGGAGTAATGCCCCCCTCTCTACCGAAGATCAAGTGCTTACTGAGCCCCACCCGTATCGCAACGCTGCTCGCCGCAGCGTGCTACATCGCAGGGTGCACCACCCTGGGGCCGGCCTCGGTGCAACGTGATCGAACCGACTATGGCGGTGCACTGGCCACGACCTGGAAGGAGCAGACGCTGCTCAACATCGTCAAGCTGCGCTATGGCGATGCTCCGGTCTATCTGGATGTGTCATCTGTCATCAGTTCCAGCGCCATGGAGAGCCAGGTCAGCCTGGGTACCAATTGGTTTTCCGGATGGCCCAACGACGGAAACAGCCAGGCAATCGGTGCCTATGGCCGTTATACCGATCGCCCAACCATCAGCTACACACCCATCTCAGGGGAGAAGTTCTCCCGCTACCTGTTGCAACCCCTTTCCCCTGCCGCAGTATTTTCTCTGATCCAGGCGGGCTACCCCATTGATCGGGTATTGCAACTGACCACACGAGCGGTCAACGGTGTATATAACCGGTCGGCCTCCACCGTCCGCGCACGCGCAGCAGATCCACGCTTTTATCAGATGCTTGAAACCCTTAGGCGAATACAACGCTCAGAAGCCTTGGGGATGCGAATCAACCAGCCTGGCGACAAAGAAAATACGCTGATCATTGTCAGCCATGGCGTCCCCGACGCAGTCAGCAACGACAGTCGTGCCGTACGGGAAATCCTGAATTTGCGTCCCGATGCGACTGAGCTGGCACTGACCTTCGGCATGGTGCAACGCAACGACACCGAGGTAGCGTTACTCACCCGCTCCATGTCGGAAATATTCGTGGAGCTCGCCGCAACAGCCGAAGTACCGCCGATTCATTTGCAGGAAGGCCGGGCGAACCCGGCGCCTCCCAAGCCAGACCCGAATAGCCTGTGGGACCAGCCACTGGTACGTATCCATTCAAGTGCGACCCGCCCAGCAGATGCCTATACCGCCGTACCCTATCGCGGCTATTGGTTCTGGATCGACGACCGAGACATGCGTTCCAAATCAGAGTTCCTGTTTATCCTCGTCCTGTTCTCGTTGGCAGAGACGGGGGTAGCACCACAGGCGCCTGTCATTACCGTGCCGGCTAACTGATAGGGTTGTAATACAAGGTAAGCAAACCTGCTGCCTGTAGGTGGCAAGGTCTAGCTGGATTGAGCAATGCTCTCCTCCGAAACCTCATCCAGCGCCTCCTGCTGCGTCGTTGACTCAGTGACAACACTGAAGTCGCTCACCTCAACAGCCCCCTGCCCGTAACCCAGAAGATGGAAGGAAAATGCCTTGCGCGGTTCCGGGTTGTAGAAACTGAAATCCATCTCCAGCGGTTGATCCGGTGTAACGAGCATTTCCGCAGGCAGCGCCAGTGGCACATCCTGCTCCAACTGCTTGGCCTTGAGCAGGATGTAGGCGTTGTGCTGTGGGTCCGCAGAGCGCACAGTCAGGCGCACACGCGTATGTGACCCCTTCGGCATTTCCAGATACTGGGCACCGATCAGGTTATCTGCCCAATCATCGTCGATCTGTGCTTTAAGCGGGATGATGGCGGCACTGCCGAACTGGTAGTGCTGGTTCAATGGTGTGCGCAGCAGCGTCTGATCCAGGGCGGCAGCCCGTGCCGCGATCTGTCGTGCACGCTGGCCGCCATATTGTCCGAGTAAGGTTACCCGATCCACAATGAAGCCGGGGCTGGCGTAGTAGCGGCAGCGTTGTTGAAAATCGCACTCGGTCAACGTCCCCTGGCCATCGTGATAACGAAGCTTGCCATTGGTGAATGACATGATCTCGCGACCCGTCTCATAGTTTCGAAACAGCGAACGACCACTCAGGGCCTCCGGTACAGGCAACGCAAAATAGTCGAGTATCGAGGCACTCAGGTCGACATGCCCATAAACCCCGGTGTTCACCTTGGGCAGTTGCTCCTGTTCAGGTGCCAGCATCAGGTTGAACCCCCAGGATGAAGCCAGCCGCACCCCATCGATACCGTGGGATTCGTCCGAGGTGATAACCACCAGTGTGTCTTTCAAGATGCCTTGGCGCTCCAGGCCCGCGAGGAACTGCCCAAGCGCATCATCCAGATAACCTACGGCAGCCTGCTTGGGTGTGTCATAACGCTGTAGGTAATCCTCGGGCGCGGAGTACGGCTGGTGCGTACCAACGGTCAGCAGGGTGAGCATCCAGGGCTTCGGCTGTTTCTGTAACTGCCCAACGTAATCCAGTGCGCCCTCGAAAAACGCCTTGTCATCCTTACCCCAAGGAAAATCCAGGTACGAGGCGTTGGTAAACCAATCGAGGCCCAGCGTAGTCTCGAAACCGATGTGCGGCATGATCTTGTCTTTAGCCATGAAACGCAGACCTGCACCTTGCAGGTAGTGCGTGGCAAAACCGTGCTTGCGTAGCTGAGCAGGCAGACACGCCTGGTTACGCTCGCTCTGAGTCAGCATCTCGACTCCCTTCGGCGTACCATTGTCGAGCTTGTCGTAATCACCGCACAGCATGGCGTACAGACCCCGAATCGTCTGGTGGCTGTGCAGCACATAGTCCGGCGTGTTCATGCCGCGCTCTGACCAGCGCGTCAAATTAGGCATCAGGTTTTCCTGATAGCGGCTGTGCAACGCCTGACGATTGACCCCAACATAGGCGCCAGGAATACCTTCCAGCGCGATAATCAGCACGTTGCGTGCGCGCCCCGCGGCTGGCAGCAACCTTTCACCATTCAGATCCAACTGCGTAAGCCCTGCCATCTGGGGAGCAACCTCGGTAACGTCGCCCTCCCGCCACTCTTGCGCTCGCGTCTGAAGATCACCAGCACTGGCAGCCAAAAGCTGATGCGGCAGATTGAACAGATGCCATTGGTCTGCATCGGAGGCATGCAGGTGCTGTCCCCCCCAGTGGGTAACCAATAGCAATACTGGTGCAGCCCAGGCTTTGCCAGACCAACGAGGGGACAACGCCGAAGGTGCTGCCCATTGGGTGATGAGCCATACCGTAAGGCCGATCAACAACGCGGCAGCAAGCCAGGGTTGAGCGAAACCGCCTCCGGTGGAATTCTCCAGGAACTGAGGATCTACCAGGTAGTGCAGGTCTGTAATGTTAGGCAGCCGCCCCACTGCACTGACCAGCTCGGCAGCAGCCAGTGTCAACAGGCTCCACACCAGCAACACCGGAAGCGCCAACCACCACGGCCGCTGATGCAGCAACACAATGAGTAGACTGCCGATGGCCATGTCGGACAGGTATCCAAATACATCAGACCAACCTAACGCTGCACGCAGGCACAACGGCATGAGCAGCACCAGTCCGACCAGAGCAGTTAGACGAGCATGCGGGTGCTGTAGCCAGCGACGTATAACATTCACAAAAACCTTCCAGCCATCAAAGCGTCATAAACATGTGCTGAATGGTACCAAGCGAAAGGCAAGAAAGGGGGAGCAACTACAGGAGGCGGCATCACTGGCGACGTTTCCAGGCCACAAAGACAAAACCCCTACCTGCATGTGCAGATAGGGGTTTCGGAATTTAATCTTGACGATGACCTACTCTCACATGGGGAAACCCCACACTACCATCGGCGAT
>NZ_MBPN01000036.1 GCF_001695625.1 Pseudomonas defluvii | reverse complement strand
TTCGAGGACGCGCACGCCGTGATGGTATTCGTCGGCCATGGTGAGTGCCTGTGCAGTGGGATGACACTGCACAGGCTGCCGCGCGCGCGCGGGTTGAGCGAGCTGGTGAGGTTGTAGCTAGTGGCTTTACAGGTGCTGTTCAGCAATCCATGAAGGAGCGGCCGGGCGTTGTTCGACGTCCGGGAACAGGCTTGACTGGGGCCAGTCGCGCAGGCCTTGGCGATAAACCAGCAACTCGGAAAATCGCTCCGGTGTCAGCGTGGTGGCCAACTGCATGTCCTGCTCATCACGGTGGCGTGTTACCAACCATTCAGTAGCGGTTACCTGACCATCACGCCAATAGCGCTCAGCGGCAGATTGTGCTTCAGCGTTGAGTAACCAAGAACCTGATACCCATACGTGGAACGGGCCAGGACGTTGCTCCGTAGTCAGATCATCGGGCAGGTCACCCAGCGCATCATGTTGTCGAGGATCACCGGTAACGATGTCATAAACAGTACCGCGATAGTCCGCAACAAGCTGCCAGGCTCTGCCGTCCTCAGACCGCACCACTGCCTGTCCGGCAACAGAGGCCGGGGGTGGATCAACATAAGCATTGGCTGGGATCAGCCAGTTTTCTGGCTCCAGCGGATCAGCATCGGCCAAGGACTGACCAACATACTCACGGGTGAATGGGTGAGCACAGTAGATATTCATGGAACCCCTCAATACTTGATGCACGCTAAAAGCGCGAGGTTGCGTGGGCGGGTTTCAGTACCACCTGTAGCCGCCGTGGTGGCAGTTGAGTTCGTTCCTGCACCGTTGGAGTCGGCAGACTTGTTGCCCATGGTGTCAGTGCTGTTCACGGTGAAGTCGTGATCGTGCGACTTCAGTTCGTCAGCCTGGTAACCGCCGAATGCTCGACCTGTATCAATCCCACGGCCATCATCCCAGCCACGAACAAACAGCCCTCGGAGGTCCGGCAACTGAAAGGTCGTAGCGCCATCTCCCGCACCGAATGTCGTGCCGATAGCGCTAAACAAACGAGAATAGGCCGTGCGGCTTACCAACGCGCCATTAGCCTTCAGCCATCCACCTGGCGCGGTGTTGCGAGCGAAGTGAGCCACACAGCCAGCAAACGTAGTGGAGATTGCAACAGAGACGCCGGCAACCGTTACCCACTTTGTATTATCGACCCCTCCCTCTGCGTCAACCTGCAGTGCCTTATCACTGAGTTTCACAGCATCAGTAATGCCATACCCTGCCAGAGTCGTAGCCAAATCAGCTTTTCCGGCCAGTGCATTAGTCATGGTGGCGGCGAAGTTCGGATCATCCCCCAAGGCTGCCGCCAGCTCGTTGAGCGTATTCAGTGCAGCCGGCGAAGAGTCAACCAATGCAGCAACAGCCGCCTGAACAAAAGCTGTTGTCGCCAGTTGCAGGGTGTTTGTACCAAGAGCCGCAGTAGGGGCTGTCGGTACTCCCGTAAAAGCCGGGCTCGCCAAGTTGGCTTTGATCGCACCAAGCGCAGCGACAAAAGCCGTGTTCGCCAATTGTAGAGAGTTCGTTCCAGGTGCTGCGGTCGGCCCCGTTGGGGTACCGGTCAGCACAGGGCTAGCCAGAGGTGCCTTGCCCGCCAGCGCGTTGAGCATCGTTGTCGCAAAGTTCGGGTCATTACCCAAGGCGGTTGCCAGTTCGCTCAGCGTATCCAGAGCCTCCGGCGAAGACGCGACCAGTGCCGCAAGTGCTGCTTGCACAAATGCTGTGTTAGCCAGTTGCAGGGTGTTGGTTCCAGGTGCAGCAGTCGGCGCCTTTGGAGTACCGGAAAAATCCGGGCTGGCCAACGGCGCCTTGAGGGCCAAGGCCTGGTCAATTTGGCTCCTGGTGTAAACGTCGGTCAGACCATAACCCGCAACGGTGGTTGGGTTGGTAGCACCTACCACGCGGCCGTACTTGTCCACGGTCACACTGCGATAGGTGCCAGCAGCAATCCCCGTGCGCCCAAAGGCCATTTCAAAGGCCAGGGCTGAGACACCCAAGTTAATTGGCCCATCGGTGACCAACTGCCATACACCATCACCGTTGATTGTGCCCTTCTCGACATGAACCAACAGACCCGGCGTGACCTTTGCGTTGGCGTCAGCATCTGCTCGACGCGTCCAGGCACCGGCCCCTACCACATAGATACCATTTTCCTTGACGGCGTCCTGATCCTTTACCAGCACCGCAGCACCCGCTGGCAGCACCACAGCATCAATGGTCTGCAGACCGCTAAGTACGATCGGCCCCGTGGTCGCAACCAATACCGAGTGTTTGAAGTCCTGCTTGGCCAGCTCTTCAGTCACAAACTCCCGCGTCGCCAGTACCACGCTGGGGTCAATCTTGAGCTGTACGTTGCTGGAGCTGCTGACCACCAGGTTCATGCGCACAATTTGAGTGCGGCCAGAACCCTGGCTAAGAAGCGGTTTGTAGGTTGGGGCGCAGTTTGCTACGGCAACCAGGTCGCCGTCGGTGTCGTACAGGCCGATCTCACGGATCCAGCGACCACCGATGTCGGCCGGGATGACCTGTTCGGCAACGATGATCGAGGCGTCCTTATCGTCGACTTTGAGTTGGTTCAGCGGTGCTCGGCGCCATTCATTGAGCAAACTGGTCTGACTGGCATTGGGCGTAGGGTCAGTGCCGTTGGCATCCCCCACAGCCATCTGGGTGATTTTCCACGGAATGCCCAAGGCATCCGCGTTGGCCTGCTTCGCCGCGCCCACATTGGTGAGGATGGCGTAGAACTGAGAATTCTGGTCAACCATGTGCAATTTCCAGAGTGTCGATTGTATGTTCGCGTCCACCGCGGCCGATGGTGGTGGTGACCTCGATGTCGCGCTGCGCAGGCGGATAAACGTCTAGTACGTCACCGTCCTGGATTGAGCCGCCGAGGTAGAACTGACCGTTCGCTTCCAAGCTGATGGTCAATCCGGTCAGGTGGCGGGTGAGGGGCTTGGCGTCATCGATCAACCAGGTCAGTTCCTGGTACATCTCCTCGGTGATGCCGGTATCGAGAACGCCGATTTTCAAAGCGAACGTGCCTGGCTCTCCTTCGGGCACGGTGTTGAACCATTCGACGACTTCGATCAGGTAGCCCAAGGGCTCTACCACTCGGCGTAGCGCGCCGATCGTGCCTTTACGCGAGTGGATGAAAAACGACGACCGGATAGCCCGCCGTTTCGCGGCTTCTGGCCATTTGCCGTCCCAACGATCGACAGAGAAAGCCCAGGCCAGGTAGGGCAGCAGCGGCGCGGGGCAGCGGTCAGGGTTGAGCAGGTCGCGGATTGGTACCGGTACGCGCTCGATCTGGGCCAAAGCCTCAGCGGCCTGGCGCTCCAATGCAGTGCTGTTGTCCGGCAGCAGGCTCATGGCTCGCTTCCCACGGACAACTGAATGTCGGTGCAGTAGGGCGCCTGGGCAAGCGTGGCGTTGATGTCGGCCCAGTCCTCCAAGACGACCTTGCGCACGCCCTCAATGTGCAGGGCTGCATGGATGGCCGACTCCGAAACTTGCATGCCCAAGCGTCGGCGTTGGCCGACATAGGCCCGCAGTTTCTGCTCGGCGGCAGCGAGAATTGGCTCGACTTCGGGGCCTTGGCTTTGCAGGAACAGGGTGGCCACGACCTGGTAGGGCACGACTTGGGCGCCCTGTACGGTCAGGCGGTCAGCCACCGGCCGACGGTCCTCGTCATTGAGGTAAGTGCGCACCAGGTCGAGTAGGGCAACATCGGCAGAGCCATCGGGCACAGTGGATTGAATGGTCACCACGGCCACCGCTGGCGAAGGACTGTAGGCCGATGCGTCTGCGACACGGCCAGCGGCTGAGCGGGCGTGGAAAACATAGGCGTTGCGGGGGCCTGCGGTGCTCAGTCCCTCGAATGCCATTTGCGCACGTTCGCGTAGGGCCTCGTCACTTTCCATCACCAGTGGTACCGGTGGGATGGCCTGTAGGGCAGCCGCCTGGATGACCAAACGCTGCACGTTGAAGTTACCGGCCACCTGGTCGAGGTCTGCACCCTTTGCGTAGGCCAGCAGCGAGGCGAGCGAAGCCTCGTTGACTCGCTGCCGCCATACCATCTCGCGGTAGGCGTTCTCCTGCAGCAGTTTGGTAATGGGCTCTGATTCAAGTTCGAGACGTCCTGCAATCTCGGCCTGCTCTTTGGCCGGCCATAGGCTGATGGCGTAGGCTTTGCGCTCGGCGATGATCTGCTCGATGTCTATCAGTTCTACGACGTCGGGCGCGGGGAGCTGGCTGAGGTCGATCGGTGTGAAAGTATTCATGCACTACCCCCAAGTTGAAGCGGCATGCGCATGCTGAATGGCTCATTGTTGTCGACCAGGACGCCTGTCAGTTCCAGTTCTGCCCGGCCGCTGAGACCGGCAATATCCAGCTGTACGCGGGAAAAGCTGACGCGTGGCTCCCAACGCATCAGAGCCATGACACTGGCGGCATAGAGACGTAGGCGGGTGGCGTCGTTGAGCGGCTGATCGATCAGCTCGGGCAGCAGGCTGCCGTATTCGCGACGGGCGATCCGCGTGCCCATGCGTGTGGTGAGGATGTCTTCGACGGATTGGGCAATGTGTGCCCTGGTCGTTACGGTTGAGCCGTTCAAGCGGTTCATTGCTCGGGTGCTCCTGACTTGCCAGGGCCTGGCATGACGCCGCCATGAGGGTGCTTAACCAGGCTGATACCGCCCGCGACCACGTCTTCGGTAACTGTCACCAAGCCTGTAATGGTCTGATTGCCGGTTTGGTTGTAGTCGCCTTCGTGGGTGATATTGCCGACGATTCGGATGCCGCCCGTGCTGACCAGGTCTGTGGTGCCACCGTCTGGCAGTGTGGCGGACAGGTGGTGGGCTTCACTGTCGTACTCGATAACGGCGCCATCGGCGTACGTGCGGCGGTGCAGGCCGGCACGGTCGCCATTGGCCTTGATCGATTCGCTGAAAATTCCGGTAATCGCTACAGCATTGGCGAGCTGCCCGCTCGGCGATAACAGCAGCACCTGCTCGTCGACGGTAGGCGGATCCCATTCCTGATCAGCACCGGCCCGTGGGGCCGCCCAAGGTATCCAGGTGGTGAGCAGGCCTCCTGTGGCCACCTTTACGCGAGGCGGCTTGTGTTGCACCTCGGCAACGGTGCCAAAGCGGATCAGGTTTTCCAGGATGCGGTTGATTTCGGCAATGCTGTTCATGCCGTCGAGGATCGCGCTCCGTGCGCGCGCGTGCAGCAGACGGTGACTGTAGCTGCCGTTCCTACAGGTCGAGGTGAGCGAGCACTGCGTCCTTGAGCTGCTCCAGATCTTCGCTGGAGAAGCCCAAAAGTTCCCGCTGCTCGTACTGTGCCATGGGGCCCCGTGGCGCGATTCGATCGCGCAGGCCGTACTGGTGAATACGTGCGATCCGGGCAATACGGCCGGTGAAACCGACCGTCACACTCTTGGCGTCGCCCTGGGCCTTGAGATAGCTGGCGGTGCGCAGCTTCTGGAACATTTTCGCCTTGCGCTTCACTCGACCCTGTTTCTCACGCAGCTTATGAGGCTTGCGCGGCGTGAACGCCGTACCGTCGGGGTTGTGTTGGGCTTGAATGCGCTGTTGTTGGGCGCGGCGTAGCTGTTGCGCCAGGGTACGGGCCAGCTTTGCGCGGCCAGCGGGCTCAATGCGCTGTAGCAACGGGCCGGCGAAGTCCGCCAGAGCGTCGAGGTCAGCCACGGTCTGGCCGTTTCGGGTGAGGCATGGTCAGGGCCATTCCATCGGGGGATGCGGGCGGTTGCCAGGATGCGAGCGGCTCGCCGTTGGCGTACAGGGTAATTTCTCCCTGATTCTCGTATGGGTCGTATTGGGGTTCATCGGCATGGCTTACGTCTAAGGTGCCGTCGGCCAAACGCTTCACTATCACGCGTTCGGTCAGCGGCAGGGTGATGCTGAGGTCCACCTTGCTCTGGTCGAGGACATCGGCCTCGAACTTGAGCCCCTCGGCAGACTTGTCGAGGTTGGCCAGCAGCTCCGACTGGTTGACCCTCAGCCAGCCCAGGATTGGCAGCATCACGCTATCCGGGTGGCCGGCAAAGTCGGTCAGGATGATCTGCAGCGTGTAGGCGTACTCGAAAGAAAGTCCCGCGGCTGCCGTGCAGCGTATCTTGCCGCTGTCGATGAACATGAGCAGCCGATCAGGGTTGGGCTTCAGGCCTGGGACGGCGGCGAGCAGATGCTCTCGCAGGCTATTGGGCTTGTTCATTGTTCACCTGGTGCAGGTAGACGCGATCGACTTGGGCGGCGCATTCGGCCCAGGCCGATTCAACGGTGTCCTGGTCGTTGAGCAGGTCGCCGTTGTCACTGGGGTTCGTTGCCGGGAGAGTGCACGGCACGACCACCGGACAGCCACTCACGATAAGCGTTGGCGCCGGTGAGGGTGGGGCGCTCGCGCAGCCGGCGAGCAGCGTCAGGCAGAGGCTGGATAACCCATTGGCGAAGCTCTTCGTTTTCATTGGTCAGGCTCACGATCAGGTGTTGTCGGTCGGCCAAGGACTGGCGCAGCTCGCCCTGGAGCTTGAGCAGCAGGGCTTGGCTTTCGCGCTCGCGCTCCAGGGTGGATTTCAGTTCGTTGGCGGTGGCCAGGTTACGACTGGCGATGCCCAGAGCGGTGTCGACCTTTTCCTGCAGGCTCTTGGTCTTCTCCTGCTCGGTGTCGAGGAGCTTCTGTTGTCCCCAGCCCCACAAGCCAGCGGCCGTAGCGGCGAGAAGAACGCCAACCAGCAGCCCGTCGCGAAGCTCCATCACGCGGCCACCTGTCCGCAGCCGCAGTTCTGGTGCCGTTCGAAGGCACGCTGCAGCTTCACGTCGTATAGGTTCCGTTTGTAGTCGGCACCGTTGTACAGCTTGGCCACGGTCGGCCACTTAAGAGCCTTCAGCGCCTTATGCAGCGTGGTATCCGCTTCGATAAAGCGGACGAACGCTTCGAACTGCTCCGACTCGTTGCGAGTCATCGCTGCAACAAAGTCCTGAACGTTGGCATAGCCCAAGCGCTGCCAGTGGAACCCCATAATCTGGAACGCCCCCCAGGAACAGGACTCCAGAGCTGAGGTGTCATCGAGCATGCGGGCATGGGCCAAGCGCTGATGTTCTGCACTCCCACCGATATAACCGCCAGGTTTCGGGTTGACCAGGGCAGGCTGCAAGAGAACAAGTTCGTCCGCATGCTGTTTGAGTTGCACCAGGTCGTCATCGGGTAGCCGCCGCTGCTGAAGCTGGCGGTACATGATGTGACGCTCGAACAGGATCACCGGTTTGCCGTTGTCGAGGAAACCGCGACCCTTGGATTCCACCTCGTTCAAGGCATAGACAGCGCCCAAGGGAACGCCCAGGCGCTTGGCCGCGTTGACCAGATCGGCGTTCTTCAGCAGTTGCTGGCAGTCGGCGCCCTGGAGGCTGTCGAGGGTCTTGGTACCGGCGATCCCATCGGCGACCAGGCCGATGCGGTGTTGGTATGCGCGCACAGCGGCCTCGGTGGCATCACCGAAAGCACCGTCCGCGATCAGCTTGGCGCCATGTTCATTGAGTTTGCGCTGCAGGTCTCTGACCGCCAGGGAGCGGTCACCGTGTCGGATAGCATTCATGCCTGTTCCACCTTGCGTGTGAAGAATTTCTTGGCTGCAGCACGGGTGCCTTCGACGCCCAATAGGCCGATCACCCCGCCGAAGAACGGCGCGGTCGATGCCGGGATGCCGAGTAGGGATAGGCCATGGCTGGCAGCCAAGGCCAATGCGCCGCAAAGCGGAGCCTCCACCACCATGCGGCGAAGTGTTCCTCCGCCGTAGATGATGCGTAGCGCCGCGATGACCAGGGCGAGCGCTCCGGCATACAGGGTTGGCCAGTTCTGTTCGAGCCAGGCGGCAAGCCAGGCCCAGGTGTCGGGACGGTCAGGCATTCGCATAATTCCAAGGTCCAGGGTTGTTGGGGGCAGGCTGGTGTTGGCAGGTGTTCAATCCCATAGGTTCACCATCTGTCGCTGCGGTGCGGTGGCCTCTAGATCCGGCAAGGTGATGAGCAGGCCGGCTGGTAGCACCGGGCCGTGATCTGCCAAACCGGGATTTGCGGCCAATACCGCTTCGCAAACGCCGGCTGTACGGCCGTAGTGCCGCCAGCAGAGCGCATCGACGGTGTCGTTTTGCTGGGTACGCAGTTGCTCGGCCATCACAACAACTCAACGGTTGTGCGGGAGACACCGAGAAAATCCCGGATGGCCCAGCGTTGATCGCGGCGGTAGTCATCAATGGTGGGCTCGTTATCGTCGGCCTTCTTGGCCCCGCTGCCGGAGCTATCGAACCCCCGGTACCGCTCGCAGACCTCTGCTCCTGCGGCGCATTCAACTGCGCGCAAGTACAGGTAAACCAACTGTGACGCGCCCTGGATCTTCTCACTTGGGACTTCGTCCAATGAGGCGTAGCCGGCGGCCTGTTTGGCTGCTCGCCATTCGACCAGGTCGCGGTTAACGCTGATGATGCCCGCGATCACTGCTGTTTCAAGCCGGGCACAGGTCACGCTGGAGTCAATGCGCAGGGTCTCCCGCAGCTTGTCCAAGTCGATCGACGGCCAGAACGGCTCGCTGTTTACGTGAGCTCCTGGGACAGAGGGGCTCGGCGCCAGACCGCCTGGAATGAATCCGCTCATGATGGCGATACTCTGAATAAGTCGGCGGTGGTCGGGACTTCACAGCTGAGCGAGATTCGCCGCTGATCCGCCCCGAGCCGCCGGGTTGCGTGGGACGCTCGGTTAGCCGGTGGGGCCGGCGAGTTTCTTGAGGAGCCGCTCGGCGCGTTCCAGATCCTTCTTGCCACCGCAGTGATCGTGCAGCTCAATTGCGCGCTTGAGCAGATCAATGCCGGTCTGCAACTGACCTAGTTGGCCTGGATTGGTAGCGTCCAGACCCTCTAAGTTGCCTCGACCCAGGGCCAGCTTGAGCTTGGCGCGGACCTCGTCGGGCATATCCTGCTTTTCGGTGAGGTCGGCAGTACGAACCATGACGTCGATGGGGAACGATTCGCCTGCCTTCTGTGCCTTGAGCGCCGCCTCGGCGACTTCCTCAGCAACCAGGCAACCAGTGGTCCGGTTGAAGCGGTTGGGCATCTTCAGGCCGTGCTGCAGAACGTACACCGCGACATCCAGGCCGCCAGTCCAGTCGCCGGCATCAAAGCGCCACAACATGACAGTGGTGACCACGTCATCTTGCGCACCGCGGCCTGCTGAGAGCACGCCGTCGATGTAGGGCTTGTACTCACCCAGGAGCTCGGCCTTCACCAGTGCTTTGTGTTGGGTTGACTGAACCTGCTGCAAGCGCAGCTGATCCTGTTGGAGCTTGGCGAGCATCAACTCGTAGTTGCTCAGGCCATCCATGAGCGCGGTCGGTGCGGTGAGTGCCGCCTCCTGGGCGGCACGCTTGCGCAGTTGGGTACGTTGGGCGAGGGTCAGGCTCATGGCTTAGACCTTCTCGATGTTTTCGACCAAGGCGCAGGCGCCGAAGTCTTCGACGACGTAGGACTCGTTGGACGACTGGTAATCAGCGACCTGGTCGTACTCGGGTTCGTCACGGATGTGACGGCGGCGCTTGTCGGTTTGGACGTAGATGGACAGTGCGCTCAACGGACCAACCCAGACCGCACCTTCGATGAAGAATGGAACGTCGTGTTCAATTGGCAGACCGCCAACTCGAGTCTTGACGATGATTTCGTCTGCGGCATTGGCCTCCTGGTTAGAGGTAGCGCCGTTCTCCAGAGCCTTCAGCTGCTTGGCGTGCAGCAATGCTGGGTCGATGAGGGCGACCAGGTCAGAGCGCTTACGGTGCCAAGGGTCCAGCAACTGGATGGCGTCGAATACCAGGGCGTCGAGCGTCTTATAGTCGCCAGTGGCGCCCAGAGTTACCTTGCCGGCGACATCACCCTCGTCGATGACACGCTCAGGCGCTCGGTCGCGCATTTTCTGCAGCCATCCAATGTTCACGTCTTGCAACATTGGGTTGGCTGCCAGGTCTGTGTCCGCGGCCGCACTGGTGCCGTTGAAGCCGATCATGATGCGGTCCAGGCCCTGGCGCTCAGCGATCGAACCAGACAGACGAGTCTGGAAGTCCTTGAACTTCGCCCAGGCGTCGAGCTTCGCATACGGCACAGCAGTGTCGAAGTTGGTTTTTTTGCAGGCGTAGGTATCAGCTTTCAGCGAGCTAACGTCACGTGGCTGACGTCGCTTGCCAGGACCGGTCGCGGTGCGGCTGGCGGTCGGACCATTGACGCCGAGCATGATCGCCTCACCTTCGGCCTCGTCGACCTGGATGATGTTGATCTTCTTCAGGAATGCGCTGGACTCCTGGATCGCGCTTTCAAGCTTCTGCGCGGGAGCCGGGGCAACGGTGTAGGCCTCCGCCGCCGAAGTGACGTCGTTGATCTTGGCTTGCTGGGCCAGGTAGCCGTTGTAGGCGATTCGGGTTTGCTTCTGCATGGTGGTTCTCCGAACTGGGGTGTGGTAGCGACTGGGGTCAGTAGTCAGCGACGACTTGGCCGTCGCCGCCAGCCATAGGGGGGCGCTTCTGCTGGGTGTGGTCTTCGCTTTCGCCCAGGCGCTTGACCAGCTCGTTGAAATCGGTGGACAGCTTGTCGTGCTTGGCCTGGAGCTCTTCGCGTGCAGCGCGCTCGGCAGTGAAGGCTTCGGCCTGTTCGACGCCGTGGGTGGCGAGCTGGTCGATCAGCTCGCCCAGGGCGGCGAAATTGGCGGCGTCCTTGCCTTCCTTTTCCTTGCTCTTGCCCAGGAGGACGCCAACCTTTTCGCGCAGGCTGGCGAACATGCTGGAGGTCTCAGTGAGCTCCTCGAATTCAAAGGCGGTCTCTTCCGCCGCGGAGAAGAGGTTGTCCTTGTCCTTTTTGCGGCTGGCCAGCGAGCCGTGCTGAGCGCTGAACGACAGTGCTTCGGTGCCAAGGCTGGCCGGGGTGTCGGTTACAGCGAGGCCAACCAGATAGGCTTTGCCGCTGTCGGCAAACTTCGGGTCAACTTCGATTGAGGTGTAAATCTTCTGACCCGCCTTGTTGAGGGCGATCAGCGCGTCATTCGGTTCCAACTGAGCAAAGAGGGCCAGCTTTTTCACGCCGTTGATTTCGACTTCTTCGGCTTTCAGCGCGAAGACATCGCCATAGGCGCCGAATTCGCCACCCGGCCAAGCCCACTTGATGTGCTCGCAGTTGATGCGGGCGCCGTATGTGTTTGGACTGTAGGTGCTCGCCATGTCCTCGATCCAGCTGCGCTCGATGTTGCGACCATCGGTGGTCGCGCCTTCGACGGCGATACGGGTCCATTTGGAGCGGAATTTCTTGGCTGGGGATTTGGTGCTATCGGACATGCCGGGAATCCTCATTGGGGTGGCGTTGTGCCTTGCGATGAGGGGCATGGTCCTCAGCCGGCTGAGCCACGGCAACGCGCTGGCTTTGTAGGCGGGGGGGCTACAGGGCGCGGCAGTGGGGCAACGCGCGCGTGAGCGTCAGCATCGGCGCCATGAACACTACCGCCCAACTCACGACCGATCCCCGCCGCCAAGCCAAGTTCATGTACTGGACGGGTTGGCGCATCACCGATATCGCCGATTACTTGGGCGAGAAAGAGAAAACAGTCCACAGCTGGAAAGCTCGGGATGGCTGGGACAAGGCCGACAGCGTCGAGCGGATTGGCGGTGCCTTGGAGGCACGACTCGTTCAACTGTTCCTCAAGGAGGGCAAGACCAGCGGCGATTTCAAGGAGATCGATCTTCTCCATCGCCAGCTTGAGCGACAGGCGCGCATTCAACGCTACCAGGGCGGCGGTACCGAAACCGATCTCAACCCGAATATCGCCAAGCGCAATGAGGGACCGAAGAAGCAGGCTGTGCGCAACGAGCTGAACGAGGAGCAGATCGAGCTGCTCGTCGAAGCCTTCCGCGACGGCTGCTTTGACTACCAGTTGGATTGGTATCGCGCGGGGAACCAGCGCACCAGGATGATCCTCAAGAGCCGGCAGATCGGGGCCACCTTCTACTTTGCTCGGGAGGCGCTGATCGATGCGATCACTACAGGCCGAAATCAGATCTTCCTGTCTGCGAGCAAGGCCCAGGCCCACCAGTTCAAGACCTACATGCAGTCGTTCCTCAATGAGGTGCTGGGGGTCAAGCTGACCGGCGACCCGATCGTGCTTTGGAACAACGCGGAGCTGCACTTCCTCGGTACGAACTTCCGCACCGCCCAGGGGCGGTCGGGCAACTTCTACTTCGACGAATTTTTCTGGGTTCACGGCTTCGCCGAGATCAACAAGGTCGCGTCGGGCATGGCGCTACAGAAGCGGTGGCGCAAAACCTACTTCTCTACGCCGAGCAGCATGGCGCACCAGGCCTACCCGTGGTGGACAGGGGAGCGCGTCAACAAGGGCAAACCAACCGCCCAGCACATTCAGCTAGACGTCAGCCATGAGGCGCTTCAACAGGGCCGGCTGGGCGAGGATAAGATCTGGCGGCAGATCGTCACGATCATGGACGCCGAGTCCCGCGGCTGCGATCTGTTCGACCTGGACGAGTTACGGATGGAGTACGACCCCGCCGCCTTCCAGAACCTGCTGATGTGCCAGTTCGTTGATGATGGGTCGAGCATTTTTCCGCTCTCGATGCTGCAGCCGTGCATGGTGGAAAGCTGGGACTGGCCGGGCTACAGCCCTTTTGCGATGCGGCCATTCGGCGAGCGTCCGGTCTGGATCGGGTACGACCCAGCCGAGAGCGGTGACTCTGCCGGCTTGGTAGTACTGGGACCGCCGCTGGTGCCGGGCGGCAAGTTCTTCGTCCTGGAGCGTCATCAGTTCCGCGGTATGGACTTCAACTCTCAGGCCGAGACCATCCGGCAGGTGACTCGCCGCTACAACGTGACCTACATCGGCATCGATACAACCGGCATGGGCAGCGCGGTGGCGCAGCTGGTGCGCCAGTTCTTCCCTGCTTTACGGACTTTCTCCTACAACCCCGAGGTCAAGACTCGCCTGGTGATGAAGGCCTGGGACGTGATCAGCAAGGGCCGTTTGGAGTTCGACGCTGGGTGGACAGACGTCGCTCAGTCGCTCATGGCCATCCGCAAGACCATCACCCCAAGTGGTCGCCAGTTCACATACACCGCGGGCCGAAACGAGGCCACTGGCCATGCGGATCTGGCCTGGGCACTTTTCCACGCATTGCACAACGAGCCGCTGGAGGGCCAGACCGTGGCCAACACCGGAATCATGGAGATCTATTGAGATGGGCACTTTTGAGCAGGCCGGCACTGTGCCGGCGAGTGTGGACGATCGGCTGGACGGCCCGGCTGGCAAGGCTGAGGCATTCACCTTTGGCGAACCGATCCCGGTGCTCGATGGCCGGGAGGTCCTAGATTACCTTGAGTGCTACGATAATGGTCGCTGGTACGAGCCGCCAGTGTCCCTTGAGGGCTTGGCTCGTTCATCGAAGGCCAGCGTCTACCTGCAGTCGGGTCTGATCTTCAAGCGGAACGCTCTCGCACGGACCTTCATTCCTCACAGGCTATTGAGCCGACAGGCGTTCGAGCAGATCGTCATGGACTTGGGATGGTCCGGCAACCTTTACCTGGAGAAGCGCGACAACATGCTGCGCCAGGCTCTTGGCTTACGACCATGCCTGGCGAAGTACATGCGTCGAGGGTCGGACCTGGACACTTACTACCAAGTGCGAAGTTGGCGGGATGAGCACGAGTTTCGTGCAGGGAGCATCTGCCATCTGCGGGTGGCGGATATCAACCAGGAGGTCTACGGACTGCCAGAATGGCTGCCAGCGCTGCAGGCAGCCCTGCTCAATGAGGCGGCGACTCTGTTCCGGCGCAAGTATTATCAGAACGGTAGCCACGCCGGCTTCATCCTGTACATGACCGACGCGGCTCACAACGAAGATTTCGTCGACGACCTGCGCAAGGCGATGAAAAACAGCAAAGGGCCGGGCAACTTCCGCAACCTATTCATGTACGCACCGAACGGGAAAAAGGACGGAATCCAACTTATCCCGATTAGTGAGGTTGCCGCCAAGGATGACTTCGGCACGATCAAGAACATAAGCCGGGATGACCAGCTGGCAATGCTGCGCATTCCGCCTCAATTGATGGGGGTGGTGCCGCAAAACGCGGGCGGCTTCGGGTCAGTGCGCGACGCCACTCAGATATGGGCACTGAACGAATTAGAGCCTGAGCAGGCAAGACTGTTGCAAATCAACGAGTGGTTGGGCGAGGAAGTGATTTCGTTCCGACCTTACGAGGTACCGGCGAGCGGGGGCTGATCTCCGCGTATTGAAAGAGCCGCCATGCAGGCGGCTTGGCTGCAAGCGCTTGTTTAATTGTCTGCGCGAGCTCTCGCATCTTTTTCCTCAGCAGCCGCCCGCGCACCTTCAGGCACCAATTCGTACAAGGCCTTCAATTCTGCTGGCTCGGTTATGCCTTTATGCACAATCAGATTAAGCATTTTGAACATTTTTGACGCGACTAAATCGACGTCTGCTGCATCCATCTCACCAGGATGCACTGCATTGTTGCCTGTAATCCTCACAGTGTCCGCAACATTAATAAGCAGTTGGGGGAGGACGCCTTTCTTGGCTAGCTCTCGAATATCGGTATCGATTTTATCGCCCTTCTCTCCCAGATGAACGCAAAGCTTCTGAAGCGCGAGTCGAAGTAGCGCTGCTGCTGCTCGGGGAGACACCCCAAAAACCGCTGCTGCTTCCTCGTAATCCTTTCTAACGTCCTCTGGCATATCTGCAGCTGGGCGCGGAGCTGTGGTCGAAAGTGGGTCCACCATCCGGCGCTGGTCTCTTCGCCAAAAGCTTGGCTCATCGCACTTCATGCACAGAGCTCCCTCCAGGATGCTGAAGCCGGCGTTCTCGTAACGGAGATTCCACCACGTCATGTGCGCATATGCGCCGCAGTGAGGACAATTGAATGCCTCCAAGCGGTACTGCGGTACCACTGTTTCCATTGCACTTTCCTTATTGACTTGTTGTACCCGATGACCGCCGCACTCATTAATACCAAACCATCGGGAAATGTCTACTGGACCCGGGCGCGCGCCCTCGTCCCCCCGCCACGCCTGCGGGCTAAATATGCTGGGATTTCTGCACCCCTGCGGAGTACTGCGGGCGGCCCAGGAGCGGGGCCCTCTGCGGTTTTGAAATAGTAATCTTCCCTGCGAATCCCTGCGGGGAGGCAGCTATTGAAGGGTAGGTGATGCACCACCCAATGCCCTGAGCTGATACGCGCTGACAGCTTGGAATAGTGACTCAGCTTCGAGGCGCAGCAATTCAACCTGGTCGTCAGGTAGAACCCCTTTCGCCTCGTGGTATTTACGAAGTGCGGCCATCGCCTGGTTCATCAGCGGTTCGCTCAGGACCATCAATTCGTGCAATCGTTTTCCATCAAGCTTGGTCATGGGACCTCCTGCGAGATCCTTGAATTGTAGGTATCAATCGATGCGTTATCGGCCATCTTTTCAGGATGGCCATCAAAAAAAGGTAATTTCGGTTAGGAGGGTAGCCAGGACATGCTGCAGGCCTTGAACTGTAAGGGTTCCAGCGATTACCTAAGAAGGTAAGTTGAGGTAAGGATAAAGGTAATTTTTTATTAAGCGACTGATTTTAAAGGGTTTTGTATTTTTGTGATCCAACCTCGGTGGTAGGTAATTAGCTTACCTTTCAATTACCCTAAAATTACCTTTTATCAAATCTCTCAACACCTTGATTTATAAGGCTTACAGGGCTTTTTTGAAAACCAATTACCAAAATTACCTTTTTTTGATGGGTCAACCTGAAACGGCGATTACCCCTTTAGGTGCCGTCCTTGCGAGTGACGTGTGCATCCGCGCTGGGAACACTCTGGGAACAAAAACGCTCACGCACGCACACTAAGGCCCACGGAAATCAAGGCCTCCAGCCTGGCACTGGCGTTTACGTTGAGTTCGAATCTCTACGCTTCCGCCATATTCAAAGCCCTGATTATTCAGGGCTTTTTGCGTTTTTGGAGGGCGGAAAACTTGACGCTGAAAAGGCAAGGTGTTCCGCATCTTTTCGATGGTGTTCCGCAACTCCTCTGTAAAAAAGGTTTCATCGGGTTGGTTTAACGATCTCCCCGACGCGGCGGTAAACAGTCTGCGTGATCCGCTTATCGGTGTGCCCTAGTAGCCTACTCGCGTGCGCCAGGTCTTCAATTTCGCTCGCTGCTTTGGGGCGGATATCGCGAAACTGGAATTTACGAATGCTGTCAGCCAGGACGCTATCAAGGTCTTCCATCGCTTTGGCGGCGGCCTTGGATCTCGCATCGTCAAAGCGAAGGCGCAGCATCGCTGGCGTCACGTTGCGGCCGTCCTCTGTCACGATCAGGTAAGGGTTGCGAACCCCTCGCGCCTTGCGTTGGCTCAGAAGGCGCTCAACCAGTATCCCCAACTGGCTGGTCTCTGTTTCCGACTCAAGACGTATCCTCAGTTTTTTTGTCGTTTTGCCTTGGGCGAATTGCAGAAAACCATCAACCACGTCTGTCGCCCGGGTGGCCAGTACATCAGCTGGGCGTTGACCGGTCAGATAACCCAAGTCCATTGCATCGCGCAACTCGGAAGTGGCGTGTTCGTACACCGCATCCCAGATCGCCGGTCCTGCATAGAAGTCCCGAGGAGTCTCCTTGTTCTTGCGGATACCGGTCGCTGGGTTTGGGCGGTCCGTAATGCCCCACTCCCTTGCCATGTTGAAAATGTGAGAGAGAAGGGCGATCTCCCTATTCGCCCTAACCTTGCCTGTCCGTCGATCTCGATATTGGGCAAGTACTTGAGGCGTAATCAGCTCCATCGGGGCATCATCGAAGGCTTTGCGCAGCTGTTTGAGCTCGGCCAGGTTGTCCTTCTGGGTGCGCGGCTTTTTGCCCGGAATGACATCCCTTTCATAGCGATCGAATAGCTGCCCCATCAGGCGCGTTATTTTTGGAATGTGTAGTGGTCAACTAATCCCGGACACTGCGTTAAGTTTTTCCTCAGCAACAGCGGCCGCCAGCCCGCTGTTGAACTGATGCGGTCGCTGCCAGTTGTAGCGCTGCATCAAAAATCGACCGATATCCTGCTGTGCCAGCGATGCGCTCATGTAGCCCACCAGCTTGAGTTCAGCGCGCAGTTTGCGCAGTTCGGCCTGCTGATCATCGTCTTGCTGACGCTGTTCTTGGGGCTTGCTGTAGACCTTGATCCAGGCGTAGAGGCTGTGCACGGACATGCCCAGTCGCTGAGCGACATCGGCGACAGGTTTACCTTTTTCGGTCACTTGCTTGACCGCTTGAATCTTGAATTCTTCGGGGTAACGCAAGACGACTCATGGCACCTCCTATTTGGGCCTCATTATGAGGCTTGGAGGTGTCTAGGAAACCAGGGACGATTCAGAACGGGCATGATCCGTATGCCTATCTGAAGGACGTTCTGACTCGTTTGCCGACGCAGCGGGCGAGTGACATTACGGAGTTGCTGCCGCATAAATGGGCGCCCGTTTAACCATGCAAGGCATGTCCGCCGGACGCTAACTGTTCAATGGCTGTAGGTAGGACTTGCTACGGCTATGAAAGGGCCAACCGCAGAATCGCAGGCATCGTAGTCAGTATCAAAATTATGGACATAGAGATGTTGAAGGCTAACGAATAACTGGGGCGCGTTAGCACCTGCCGTAATGCAACCCCACCCACTGCCCAGATCCCCACGCATAGCATCGACAGAGCCGCCAATAGAACACCTGCTAGGCATAGGTTTAGCACATGGTTTTCGACGGGTATATAGGTTGCAGATGCGCTAATTGAAAGCGCCCACGCTTTCGGATTTATCCACTGAAATGCCGCGCCCGCCACTAGCCCCATTGGGGGCCGGCTGTCCTGACCGATTTCCAGCGGGCCGCTGGTTGCAATTTTCCAGGCCAGCCAAAGGATATAGCCTGCGCCGACGACGCCTAGCGCTGTATGAAAACCTGGCGCCGCGTCAAATAGGGTACCTAGCCCCAGCCCAAGCAGCACGAATTGCAAGCTGACTCCAAGGGCGATACCACTCACCAAGGGCATCGTTCGCATCACGCCAACCTTCGCACCTGAGACCAGCACCATGGCGTTATTAGGGCCCGGTGTACCGGTCATCACTATGGCGAAAATCACAAATGGAATGAGGAGCGTGGGATCGGTCATGACAAGGGTGAGCCTGGTTGAGAAGTGCGTGAATTTTATAGCGCAACTTACGCACAATGGTTGCATAATGACGTAAAAACCCAGGACTGACGCAACTAATGGCAGAGTTTGACCAGATCGACAGAAGAATATTGTGTGAGCTTTCTCGGGACGCCCGCCAGACCAATTTGAAGCTGGCCGAACGAGTCGGGCTGTCTCCCTCCGCCTGCCTGAGAAGGGTTCAAGAGCTAGAGCGATCTGGGGTCATCACAGGCTATAGGGCGGTCATCGACAGATCTCGCCTAGGAGCAGGGTTTGTGGCCTACGTTACCGTAGGACTCTCCAATCACACGAAGGACAGTCTTCGGGCTTTTGAAAAAGCGATCAGCGCATGTCCGGATGTGGTTGAGTTTCACACCGTCACCGGGACTATTGAGTATCTTCTGCGTGTTGAACTGGCGGACATGAAGGCTTACAAGACATTCCACAATGATGTCTTGGGTACGCAGCCGCATGTTTCTTCGATTACGAGCTACATCGTAATGGACACGCCAAAGAACGACCGTGCCTAAGCTTAGAGACTGCGGAGGGCCACACGTAGAGCACCGGTCTTGATGCAGAGTTCGAAAAGTGGGTTGCCCGGACGCTTACCGATCTCTAGGCGAGAAAACAGATCCAGCATTACTGCCAATTACAGCCACCCTTCGTAGGTACGGATGTAGGCGGTATCTGTCACCCAGACCGTATTCGGTTCATTGCGCAGCGGCATCGGCCAGTTGTTCTGCGAAGGCCTGGAGTTCTGCGAGTTGATTTACGGTCAGGGGCATCGAATGTGTCATCGGGTCGGTGCAAAGCCTGCCCACAGTTGGCGCTTGCACAAAGTTGTCTCCTCAAGGGGACATTGATTTTTCGCGCACCGCTTAAAGTCCTCTGCAATTCCGAACGGCTCAGGCCAATAAACATAAAAACCGGAGATGCACTGCGATGCACACACCGCTCGCCGAGCCTCGTCGCTCAATTTACTTCAATTACCAGGTTTTCCCTGCCCACACTGCCAGTGTGAATGCCGCACAGGTCGAGCGTCGCCCTGTGGTCATTGTCGGCGCCGGACCTATCGGGCTGACTACAGCACTGGATCTGGCCCGCTACGGCATTCCGTCGATTGTGCTGGAGGCTGAACGTCAGGTCAGCGAAGGCAGCCGCGCCATCGTGTTCACCCGCCGCTCCCTGGAAATTCTCCAGCAAGTCGGTGTCGCCGAACGGGTGATGGCGGCGGGGCTTAGCTGGCGTTTCGGTAATTCCTTTTACCGCAACCAGCGGGTGTTCCGCATGGAGGCCCCCCACGACCCGGACGATCGCTTCCCGCCGATGACCAACCTGCAACAGCCTTGCCTGGAGCAGTTTCTGGTCGAGACCTGTCAGGCCAACCCGTTGATCGAGTTGCGTTGGGGCAACAAGGTCACTGCGCTAGTGCAGGCCGGGGATTATGCGACGCTGGACATTGATACGCCGGCCGGTGATTACACGCTGGAAGCCAATTGGGTTATCGCCGCCGATGGCGCGCGCTCGGCCATTCGCAGTTTGCTTGGCCTGCAACTAGAAGGCGCCGCTTATGAAGGGCGCTTTGTGATTGCCGACATCAAGATCGACCTCGACCTGCCCACCGAGCGCCTGGCTTACTTCGACCCGCACTGGAACCCGGGCAATACGGTGCTCATGCACCGGGAGCCCGGCAATATCTGGCGCATCGACTATCAGCTGCCGCGCGATGAGACGCCGGAACACGCCTTGTCCGCCGATTCCCTGCGCGAGCGAATCAATGCACAACTGGCCATCGTTGGGGTGCAGAATCCGCAGTGGGAGCTGGACTGGTGCTCGGTGTATTCGGCGCGGGCGCTGACCCTGCCGAACTATATTCATGATCGCGTGATTTTTACTGGAGATGCCGCGCACTTGCTGCCAATCTTCGGTGTTCGTGGTGCCAACACCGGCTTTCAGGACTGCCATGACCTGAGCTGGAAACTGGCCCTGACCATCAAGGGCGTTGCCGGCCCGGGCCTGCTCGCCTCCTACAGCGCGGAGCGGGTAGGGGCCGCGCGCGAGATCATTGCCGAAGCCGGCAAAAGCACGCGCTTCATGACCCCGCCAACGCCGGGCCATTGCCTGGTCCGCGATGCGGTGCTGTCGCTGTCACTGACTCAGGCGTTCGTACGTCCGCTGTATCACTGGCGTACCTCCCGGCCCCATGACTACGTTGATTCGTCGCTCAATTTCAAGGGCGATGACAACAGTCTCTACAGCAGCGGCCCCCATCAGGGTGCTCCGCTGTTGAACATTCGGCTCGGTGATGACCAGTTCCTTTTCGACAGGCTGGGCGCGTCGTTCTACCTGCTGTACTTCACCGACGCCACCGAGGTGCCGGGTGATATCCAGGCTCAGGTGCAAGCACTGCGTGAGCAGGGTGTGCCGCTGCAGCTGCTGGCTGTTACCGGCAATCGGCAAACCGCAGTCAGCGGCGCGGACGGGCAGGTGGATGACCACAGCGGGCACCTGCGCAGGAAATACGGGGCGAAGACGGGCAGTGCTTATCTGGTGCGCCCGGACCAGCACGTGTGTGCACGCTGGCATCAACTCAGCGGCCAGGCGCTGCGCGCCGCCATCGAAACGGCCTTGGGCAATGAGTGAGGACAACAGCATGGAACACAAACAACTGACCCTTATCGACATTGAAACGATCTACGACCAGCTCGCCGACGCTCTGGATCAAGCAGCCCAGGGCAAGCGCGAACTGTTCCTGGTGAAACTGGCGCTGCTCAGTGCTCACGCTCTCGGCGATGCCGAGCAGTTTATGGCGTTGACCCGCACCGCGTTGCTGGACCTATAACCAGCACCCTGCCAATCGTGCAATTGCCACCGGCTTGAATGATCAAGCCGGTGCGCCTTCCTATAACAATAATCAGGAAGTCCCCAATGACTCGCAGCCCCATTGTCAGTGCGGCCACTTCGGCGGTGGCCGGTGCTCAAGACCGCTACCAGCAGGTGTGTAAAAAGGTCTCTAAAAGACTGATTGGCTTTTTGTTTGTCTGCTTTGTCTTGTCGTTTCTGGATCGCATCAACATCGGTTTTGCCGGCCTGACCATGATGGGCGACCTGGGCTTGAGTGGCACCCAGTTCGGTCTGGCCAGCACCTTTTTCTACATTGCCTATATCGCCTGTGGCATTCCCAGCAACATGGCCCTGGCGCGCATCGGCGCTCGTCGCTGGATTGGCAGCCTTATGATTGCCTGGGGCGTGGCCTCCACGTGCACACTGTTCGCCACTGATGCCACCTCGCTCTACCTGCTGCGTATCCTGGTCGGGGTGACCGAAGCGGGTTTTCTGCCCGGCGTGCTGCTGTACCTGACCTTCTGGTTTCCCGCAGCCTACAGGGCCCGAGCCAATGCGCTGTTCATGATCGCCATGCCGTTCACTGCTGGCTTCAGTGCGGCACTGTCGGGCCTGATTTTGGGGTTGGACGGCGTGTGGGGGTTGAAAGGCTGGCAATGGCTGTTCCTGCTTGAAGGCTTGCCCTCGGTGCTGATGGGCTGCGTGGTGTTCGGTTACCTGGATGACCGCCCGCAACAGGCCAAGTGGTTGGATAACGAAGAAAAGATGCTGGTGCAGAAGGCGCTGGATGCCGACCGGCAGGCGTCGACACCCGCCGCTGCGCAGAATGCGCGCAGCGTGTTGGCCGAACTGACTTCGCCGCACATCCTGCTGTTCTGCCTGGTGTATTTTTGCCTGGTCAACACTCTGGCAATGATTGCGGTATGGACGCCGTTGATCGTAAAGAGCTTCAACACAGCCAGCAGTAACGCCTCGATCGGTCTTCTGGCAGCGATTCCACAGATTTGCACCATCATCCTGATGGCCGTCTGGGGGCTGCATTCGGACCGTACCCGTGAGCGCCGCTGGCACCTGGTGTTGCCTATGCTGCTGGCGGCGGCAGGCTGGCTACTCACGGCGCTCTCGAGCGTTCCAACGGTACAACTGGTGGGTGTGTGCTTGGCTGCCAGCGGCTCCTACAGCGCCATGTCGATCTTCTGGACTACGCCGGACCAGGCCTTGAGTTTCCGCGCGCGTGCCGTGGGCATTGCGCTAATCAATGCGGTAGGGAATATTGGCTCGGCCGTCAATCCGTTGGTGGTCGGCTGGCTGAAAGACCTGACCTTGAATTTCGGTTCAGGCTTTGTCTATGCGGCCGTTCTGATGATCCTCGGTGCGCTGTTGGCCCTGCGCCTGCCCATTGCCGCGCCAGCGATGCCAGAGACCTCGCGCTAAACGATGGTAGAGTAGCGGGCACGTGCGGTTGGCAATCACCACACCACCTGTGCCCGACACGCGGAGAGAACCCGTCATGCACTACTGGCCCTTGCGTCCCGGCAGCAGTGAACACAGCCTCAATCTCGGTCACACCGCCAACCTGCTCGCCAGGGTCGGTGTGAACCGCAGCCGGTTTTTGGCCGCTGATCTGCTGCAGGTCATCGGCCCCGGTGTACCGCTGGCCCAGTGCACGATCTTTGCCTATCCGAAGCGCCGTAACCCAGAGGTGTTCTCCTTTGCGGACCGGGCGCGTGAAGTGTCGCTGCCGGTGATTTCCAACAAGTATGTCCAGCGCTTCTTTGGCCTGGATGGCAACCAGCAGGCGATGAACCAGAGCAGCGCCGTGCACAACACCATCGTGCAACGCCAGTCCATCGATGACATCGCGCACAGCGAGTACCGGCGCATCTGTTACGAGCAACCACAGATTTCCGAGCGCGTGGCCTTGCTGACCCACTGCGAAAGCAACCGCTGGCTGTCGGTGAACTTCTACCGTGGTCGTGAGCATGGACGTTTCTCGGAACGGGAAATGAACTACCTTGAAACCCTCGCACCGCTGCTGATCCAGGCCGTGCGCCTGCACTATCACGCGTACCTGCATGCCAACGAGATGCCTCTATTGCTGGCCGAGCGGGTGATCAGGCAGCAGCACGTGGAGCTGACCTTGCGCGAACAGGAACTGTTGCGCCTGATGCTGAGCGGCCTGACGGTGGAAGACATCGCCGAGCAGCTGGGCGTTCGGCCCGTCAGCGCTGCGACCTACGTAAAACGCCTGTACCGCAAACTGGGCATCAATGGCTTGCGTGAATTGTTCGGGCTAGTCACGCGGGCCGAGTGGGCCTGAAATGGCCAGCGAACAGTAGCTGCCACCGCGGGAGCCGAAGGTGGTGCTGGTTTTGGTGACGAGGGGAGGGCAGTTTGAAAAGCCATCGTCTATTTGGATTACTGATCGGCGAGGCCGCGCTTGCACCATGGTGCTCAAGCACACGGATCGGCACGACTCGAGGACAATGCACCTGGTGTGCGCTTTGCCGGGCGGGCAACCGAGCGGGGCACAGGCCACTCGATCTATTGGAAAAAATTGCTCAGATCCCTTTGACATGCTGGGCACGAGAATAGAGATAGAGGCACTCCTGAGCTACTTGCAGTTGCCTGCTTTACGATACCCCGCTGCCTTAGCGTCAGATTCAGAATCAAACGTTATTTGGTTTTTCGCCGACACCTGCTCATAACCAGGGCATCCCTGTGAGAGGTGATACACCTGACTCTTCCGATTACCAATGATCAAACTTCCCCCGATCGTGCTTGCCAGGGTTGGCTGGGCTGCTGCTTGCTGAGCTTTCACAGGAATGGCGCTGACTAGCCCATCACCAACCGTCTTGTATCCTTGCGTCCAGCGCCGGTCACCCGTTACGAAAGGATTGGAATGACCCATGATTGCAGCGATGCGTCTATCTCGCTCTTTCTCCCAAGACGAAACCGGGAACTGCTTGTCCCAGGCCATCAGTAGCTGTTGCTGCTGACGAGACATGCTCAGTTTGTATCTGTCGAACATGTAAAAGGTTGTCCTTGCGACCAGCCCTTTGACCTCGTCACGTGGTTCGGCAGTTCGTTGATCGAAATCAACCCGCGTCTTGCACTGTCCATACTGCGGCGCTACCCCGTTAGCCATGCCGTAGTTGAAATTACTACGGTCGCCGTTCACCTCCCCAACTGCTGGATAGAGGTTGAACAGGTCAGCTTCCATCGCTCGAAACACGGGATCATCGTCCACACAGTGCTCGCGCCCACCGTTCTGCCAGCATTGGCGCTGGTGACCGAATGTCCAGGCAGGAACGATGTGTTCCCATTCAGTCCGTTGCGCGCGGCTCTGTTGTTCCCTGGTTTTATAGCCGCAAGACTCAGCATCAACCCGGCCACCCGACTTACCTACCCACGTCCACTTGCAGCCGCAATACAGCTCGCCCATGGCACTGTTCGCTTGGTCGAGGTAGATCTTCTGCTTTGCTACGACCTTGGCTTCGGAAAAAGTCGACGGAGGGTTTGAGAAGGCGGGAGTGATAACAGAGAGGGTTAGCGTTAGGACATAAAACAGTTTTTTCATGAGACAGTGTTTTCAAATTCAGGTCGCGCATCATACGCGCCGGACGTAGGGCTACGCCTGTAATCTGCGGGAATTTAACTCAACGGCTGCTGGCGCAACGTTGGCTGCAGATAAAAACAGAGTATTGGTTGAGACCCGATGGTATACGCAGGCGTATGTAAAACAGGGGCTCGCCAACAGTAATCAGGATTTCGTGAAACGCAGATGAGGCTCGAGATTCTTCAAATATGAGTAACCGTTTACAGTGCGGGGACATCACATCGGAAGGTCAGTGGGTTTGAGACCACCAAGCACGTTAACAACGGTCTGGACGTTCCAAACCGAGGTCCAGTTACAGGCATTGCTACACGATGGCCTGTTACAGGGTGACTGGCCATACGTCTGTCCCGAGAACGAGGCGGCTTACCGCCTCATGTGCCGCGAAATGGCGGCCCGTGGGTTGTCCTGCGAAGGGCGACCGCCAGTGTGGGGTTGGCATTCTTGCGGTGGTTACCAGCGAGCACCGGACGCCGAGCTGGCGCGCCAGTTACTGAGTGACCATCAACTGATCGAGACGCCCATGGTGCTGTTGACGTTCGAGTGCCCAGGCGATCAGGTGCTGAACTCGGACTACAACGTTTGGTGTGATCAGGTGTATTTCCCGCTATCTTCAAATGCAGCGTTCACGCTATTGCCTGAAACGGTGCTTGGGTTGTTCGAGATCGACTACACGGCATTGGACGACGCACCGATTCAGACTGTGTTGCCGAGCTTGCGGCGCGAGTGGCTGGTGGAGGTGCGAAAAGTGCGTCTCGATGCCTATCATGAGGTATGTATTGCTGAACCTTGGTGGTCGATGTCATCCCCCACCAACATGTAGTGGCTTGCAATCGAAAACAGCCATATCTGTTACGGTCAATCGTTACATTATCGAGGGCAAGGATGAAGACGCATACCTATGAGGCTATGGTGACCTGGACGGGTAACGTGGGTGAAGGCACCTCCAGCTATACCGCCTACTCAAGAGACTTCGTTGTTGATGTGCCAAGCAAACCGGCCCTTCTTGGATCTGCTGATCCGGCATTTCGAGGTGATCCCAGGCGATGGAATCCCGAGGATATGCTGGTCGCATCGTTATCTGCCTGCCATAAGCTTTGGTATTTGCACCTTTGCGCGGTCAATAAGGTGAACGTACTGGAGTACGTCGACCAGGCCCAAGGGAACATGGTCGAAGGTGACGCACATCGAAAAGGACATTTCACCGAGATCACGCTACGCCCGCGAGTTAAGGTGAGCGCCGGTTCAGACACGGATTTGGCGATGCGTCTGCATGAGGATGCACACCATGAGTGCTTTATAGCCAACTCGGTGAATTTTCCGGTGAGCTGCGAGGCTGTTATCACTGTGGAGGAATAGCGCTAAGGCGCTTTGGAGGAACGCATCTGAATGAGAGTCCGGCCATGCCACAACCTTAAAGCAAGCGCCTCCCGAGCGTCGCTCGTGAAATAGCCAAGCGGGTATCGGTTTTATTTATGGGCATTGGCTGCATAACCAGCTTCTTGGCGTCCCTTGTCAGGGGGCAGGCGCCAAGTTACCTGATGGCGCATCCGCAGAAATCGAATCCAAACGATGAGCAAAAACGCTCTTCGAACTTACACAAGCCCAACGAATGACAGGATAACCAGGACGATCACGACGGCCCCGACGATATAGACAATGTTGTTCATGAACGCCACCTCTTGATCTGAGCAGAATTGCAACACACACGGTGTCTTGTTTAGACGATACGGCACCTCTGCCCGCAATTCCGTTCGGCAACGCACATAGCGCCGTTCCCAAGACGTAACCTGCGCGTAGAAAGGCAAGTTGGCGAGTTGGGCAGGTGCGCGAACTTCTGCCTTGCTGGTGTCGACACCAGAGCTCATGCTGCCTCGTCCGCCATAGCCGCTTGTGGTGCAGCCTTGGGCTTACCCGGCTTCAACCGTGACACGCCAAACAGCACCAGTGCCAGGCCGGCGATTTGGTAGGTCGAGATCGTTTCGTTGAGCAAGGCCCAGGAAGCCAGCATCGTCAGCACCGGCCCCAGGTTACCTACGGCTGCGGTTTGTGTGGCGCCCATGCGCTGGATTGCCAGCGCCGCCCAGTAGATCGGCAGCACGGTGGAAAACACCGCCATCAACCCCGCGTTGATCCAAACCGCCGTAGGTAAATGGCGCCAGTTTCGAGGTGATCGCGCAGCTCGTAGCCCAGCGTGCCGGCATTGCCATGCTGCCCGAAACTGCAGCCCATCGTGCCGCGCAGGAGCTGTCTGTCCGCTGGGTGCCGTTGGAAGATGGGCGACGTTGGAAATGCGACTGTGCTTTCGCGGGTGGGATACGTTGCGTTCCCATGGGCGACGTTTCAATCTCAAGTGATACCACCCACCACTACCCGCCACCCGCCGACGCGCCTTCCTGAGCTTGATACTTTTCTATTGCCGCATTGGCATTGAACAGCATGCGTTCGGAACCCAGTTTTTCATCGAATTTGGCACGTCGCACCATATCCAGTACGCCAGGGTTCAAGCCTGCGAGCCAGAGGCTGGCGCCCAGTTCGGTCAGGTTTTTTTCACCCTCTATAAGCGCCTGAAGTGCCGAGTATTCGATATCGGGCACTGCGCTCATGTCCCAGACAATCACGTGTGGTTGGTACTGCGCTTCCAGTGCGATGATTTGTTCTTTCACGTAGTCGGCATTGAGGAAAAACAGGCGGCCTTCTGGTCGTACGATCAATAGCCCCTTGAACGTTTCATCATCAGGGTGCTCTTCTGAAAGAGGGCGCAGTACGTCGGTGCCGGGCTTGCGGCCAAGGACGTAGAGGTGCGGGCGTGCGGTCTGGTAGGCCAGGCTGACCAACGATACGACGATGGCTACGGTAATCCCTTGCAGTGTGCCGAACAGCAGTACACCGAGCGTGGCAACGAGCGCCCAGTGGAACTCCATGGGCCGTACTTTGCGGATTGCCAGGAACTCCTGCGGCTGGATCAGCCCCACGGAGTAGTAGATGACGATGGCAGCAAGGGTAGCGTGTGGGAGGAACCCGAGTAGCCCCGAGAGCAGCAGCATGGTAGCCAGTGCGGTTGCGGCCGTGACGATGGAAACTTTTTGGGATTGCCCACCTGTGGCGCGTACAACCGCCGTTTGAGACGTGCCGCCACCGGCCGGCATTGCGCCAAACAGTGCGCCGCCAAGGTTACCTAGCCCAGTGGCAACCAGCTCACGGTTCGCGTTGATGGGTGGGTCGCCGGGCCGCACAAAGGCACGACCTGCCGCAATCGTCTCGGTAAAGCTCATCAGGGCGATCCCGAGTGCACCAGGCACCATCTGCTCGACCAGGGTCAGGTCGGGCAGGGTCAGTGAGGGTAACCCTTGTGGAATCACTCCAACCGTCGAGGCGCCAAGTGCTTGCAGGCCGAAGTACCAGGAAGCGGCAATACTGCCGCCGACCACCACCAGCGGGGCAGGCGAGTGCGTCCACAGACGCTCCATCAGGATGAGTATCAGGAATGCTGCTGCCGTCACTGCAAGGGTGATCAACGAGCTTTCTGGCAGGTGATGGACGATGTTGAGGATGTCGACAAAAAAACCGTGTTTGGTGATGTGGATACCCAGCAGTTTTGGCACCTGGTCCAGCACGATCACTAGGCCGACCCCGGCTTTGAAGCCGCTTAACACCGGGGTGGAAATGAAGTTCGCGAGAAACCCCAGGCGTATCAGGCGTGCCACGAGCAGCATCACACCAACCAGTGCGGTTAGCGTTGCCGTTGCCGTGATCAACTTTCCGGGGTCGCCATCGGGGACGGCCAAACTGATCTGTGCTCCGGCCAGGATCGCCAGTGTGGCTGAGGTACTGACGCTGAGTACGCGTGATGTGCCCAGAAATGCGTAGATCAGCATCGGCACGAATGCGGTATACAGGCCGACAGCAACAGGCAAGCCTGCAACGGTGGCGTAGGCCATGGCTTTGGGCAGCACAACCGCTGCTGCAGTGAGGCCCGATACGATATCCAGGCGAAGTGACGCGGTGTTGGAGTGAGCGGTTTTCTCAGCCTTCAGATGCGTTTTCACACTGCCTCTCCTAGTCGGTTCAGCCGCTTGGAACGCCGAATGACTCCCTTTCCCGTGACGTTTGAGCGAATGCTTAGCGTTCAGCAGTCGTACTGAGGCCTGACGTAAGCCAAGCCTGTTGGTAAGGCAGGTTCTTTGTCTGAATCAATGATAGATGGGAAAAAGCGAATGATCTTGCAGTGTGGTCCAGCGAGCCGCTGCAAAAACAGCCAAGCGCCTCGCGAATGAAGATGAAACCGAGACGACTTGGTTGCCCCTGACAAGTCGTCCCTGGTCTCGAGCAGGCCATGGCACCCTCAACGGCGCCACAAGCCACTGTCGAACGATACAACGCCTGGTCTTAGATTCTGGAGCAGGCTTGGGCGGCATCGAGCAACCGCCCTCTGTCATACCATGCGTCTCTCTGGTAGGCAGCGTAGGTGCTGTGGCCGTTAGCACTGGAAAGTACAACTAGCCCTTCTGTTGTAGTGGGGTCTGTACTGCCGAAAAACAGATCGGTTTTACCGTTATCTTCCACGGTAAACGTTGGGACACCATTCTTGACCTCGTTTTTTACGCACGCTATGTAGGCGTTATTGTCCCTGGACGTAACGCCATCAACCGTATCGTGACCAACGCGTATATCAGGGTTGTGCGCGCATCCAGAGATAATGAGTAGGGCGCACATCCATGAAATTTTACGACCTCTGATGGGCTTTGAAAGCTTGCCAAGTATCATGCTTTTCATGACGGTAACTCCAAGCTCAAACCGCGGGGCACCTGAAAGTATAGGCAGCCTCTGCTGCTTGCCGACGGCCCCCACACAAGTGAGCGCCTTCAGCTATCGTTAACAGACAGACGCCAAACAGGACGGCATGCTCATCAGCAAGGGTCGGACGCCTGTTAGACCACGTTCTCTCCGGAGAAAGCGTATGTCTGTCTCCATGTACCAAGCCTCTATCTCTGTATTCGTCCGCGGGCTGGATAATCTGGCCGCCATTCTGCGCAAGGCCGCCGCCCACGCTCATGCGAAGGACATCATGCCGGCGTTCTTCCTCAACGCCCAACTTGCCCCTGATATGTTTGCGCTGGTGCGTCAGGTGCAGATAGTGTCCGACACTGCCAAGGGCTGTGCTGCTCGTCTGGCAGGGGTAGAGGTACCGAGTTTTGCCGACACTGAAAGCAGTTTTCCCGAATTGCAGGCGCGCATTGCCAGAACCATCACGTTTCTGCAGAGCATCACCGCGCAGCAACTGGATGGCAGTGAAGCGCGCCCGATTACCCTCAAGGTACACGACAAGGAAATCCACTTTACCGGGCAGGACTATCTGCTGGGCTTTGCCATACCCAATTTCTATTTCCACCTGACCACTGCGTACGGCATCTTGCGCCACAACGGGGTGGACATCGGCAAGGCGGATTATCTGGGCAGCCTGTGATGACTGCCCCATTGCGGCGTATGCGCCTTGGGATGGCGGCCTGAATTAGCCGCGCGCCGAGAAAACTGCATTCGTGCGGGGTGCATCAACCCTGTGTCCAGCGTTACAACACGCTGTGGCCAGGCCAGTTCACTGTCGGCAAGGTTTCAAATTCTGGTCTTGCAAACAGGTAGCCTTGATAGAGGTTGATACCCAGGGCCAAGAGTTGTTGAAGCTCGGCAGTTGTTTCTACACCCTCTGCGATCACATTGATATTCAACGCCTCGCAGACGCCTAGAATGCCTTTGACAATCGCTTGCCGTACCGGGTCGGTACAGATGCGCCGTACAAGGCTCATGTCGAGTTTTATAATATCCGGCTGAAACTCTGCCAGTAGATTCAAGCCAGAATAACCCGCACCAAAATCATCGATGGCGGTCTTGAAGCCCTGTAGTTTGTATTCTCGAATAATGCTTTTCAGGTGTTCCTTGTCCACCAGTTCTTCATTTTCGGTGATTTCGAAAATCAAGCGCTCAGTGGGAAAACCAAAGCGCCGCGCTGCGTTAAGCGTGGCGCGAATGCAGGTTTCCGCCTTGTATACGGCGTTAGGCAAGAAGTTGATGCTGACAAAACAGGGGATCTGCAACCTGGACGCGAGCTCCACCGCTTTTACCCGGCACGCCTGGTCAAAGGCATAACGGTTTTCTTCGGTGACATTGCCAAGAATAGTGGCTGCGCCACTGCCATCGGTACCGCGCACCAAGGCCTCATAAGCAAAAACACTGTTGTCGCGAAGATCGACAATCGGCTGGAATGCCATGCTGAAGTCGAAATTCAGTTTCTTGCCCTCTTTACAGGCTTGGCAAGGGAGCGTCGAAGGTGTTTCGTCAATCATTTAGGACCTGGCCTTTAGTGCTCATGGGCTTTCGCGGGCTCCTCGGATTTTTAACCCGCTAACGTACAGTGTTCATAACCACGCTAGGCACAGGGTCCTTCTTCTACCTATCGGTTGCAGACAACGATGGGGGCGTTACCGGATGTTCAGGCGATTGCGAGTCCCTCCGTGGTACTGATGTTCGCATGGTGCGCCCCCTGAAAACTGATCTGCCGCAGATCGTAACAGGCTTTTGTGGCGGTGCGGATTACTGTAGCTCATTGGCAAAACGTCCAACCGCGCCAACGACCTGCTTGGCGCCGTTTTGGATTTCCACAATCACGGCACCGGCCTGGCTGGCTAATGCAAGCCCTTGTTCGGCCTGTTCCCGACTGCTGAACATCTCTTTAGCGGCCTCGCTGGCGAGCGCCTGGTTCTGCACTACGACACTCACGATTTCTTCCGTTGCCGCGCTTGTGCGGCCAGCAAGCTTACGGACTTCATCGGCAACCACTGCGAAGCCGCGACCCTGCTCACCTGCTCGGGCGGCTTCAATGGCTGCGTTGAGCGCCAGCAAGTTGGTCTGTGAGGCAATACCGCCAATGGTCTGCACGATGGAACTGATTAACAGTGACTGCTTGTCGAGTGCCTCAATCCGATGGGTGGCCGATTGCATCTGTTCGGCGATCTGCTGCATGGTTTGTACCGTTTCCTGGACAACTGCCGCACCCCGTTCTGCGCTCACATCGGTCTGTAATGAGACGTCATAGGCGACCGCTGCCGCTTCTCTCACCTCCGTTTCCCGTGCGACCTGATCGGTGACGACGCTGGCGAATTTCACCACTTTGCACAGATTGCCTTCCGTGTCGTAAACGGGGTTGTAGGTGGCTTCCAGCCAAACCTCACGACCGCGGCTGTCAATCCGTTTGAAACGGTCAGCGACGTATTCTCCGTTGTTGAGTGTTTTCCAGAACGCCGAGTACTGAGGTGATGCAGCGTCCTCTGCACTGCAGAACATGCGGTGATGTTTGTCTTTGATCTGCTCGAGCGAGTAGCCCATGGCGTTGAGGAACTGCTGGTTGGCGGTTACAACGGTGCCATCCAGTTTGAACTGGATTACCGCAGTAGAGCGGATAAGCGCATCGATGAACGACTCATTCTCTTTTATCTGCTCAATGGTCCGGCTGACTTCGCTGCCGTAACCCTGAATGTGGGAGAGCTCGCCGTTTTCGCCGCGAATGGGAAACCAATGCAATCTCAACCAAGCAAGGCTGCCATCTGCACGCAGATAGCGGTAGTCGTCGCTGATCGGTTCGAATTTTTCCACGGCAGATCTGAATGCGTGAAAGCAGGGCAGTTTACTGACGTAAGGCGGCACAATTTCGGACAGCGATCGGCCTCTTAGATGTTCGTCTTTGTACCCCAGCGTTTGCGCGAAATGCGGGTTGAAATCGCAGATGCGGGTTTGCGCATCAAGCCGTATCGATAGCATGCCGCGATTCATCTGCTCAATGAGTTGGCGCAGCATGTACAGCTCTGCGCTCTGGTCTTGGAGTGCTTTTTTCAGGCGGCTGTTGAACATTAATGGCTCCATGAGTGCTTACAGGCAGGCAACAGATCTGACCTGTCATCAATAGCGCTATGTAAAATTTGTACAAGAAGTTAAAATTGTACAGGTTTTCCCCGGCTGAGGCGGTGTGCAAAGCGTTATGAGCACCTGTTGGGCCTGTCAAACGTGTGATCTCGAGGCAGGAAGCATGCTGAATGGGTGGATACACCTGATAGACGCAAAAAACGCGCGCAACCATTTTTCATCGGACGCTGTGGTATGAGCGGTACTCGACGGCTGTGCCTGGTTCTGGGCGATCAATTGTCCTTCGACCTGCCTTCACTGCAAGGGCTGGATACCGAACGCGATACGGTGCTGTTTGCCGAGGTGATGGAGGAGGCCCGCCACGTGCCTCATCATCCGCAAAAAATCGTGCTGGTTTTCAGCGCCATGCGCCACTTTGCCGAGGCGCTGCGCCAACGTGGTTTCCGTGTGCAGTACGTCGCTCTGGATGATCCGGATAATACGGGCTCACTGCCGGGGGAATTGCGCCGCTGGCATGGGCTATTGCAGCCGGAAGTGCTGCACCTGACCGAGTGTGGCGACTGGCGTCTTGAGCATTCGCTCACGTGCAGTGGCCTGCCTATCCACTGGCATGTTGATAGCCGTTTCCTGTGTAGTCGCGCCGAATTCGCTTCCTGGGCCAAAGGCAAAAAGCAGTTGCGCATGGAGTTTTTCTATCGCGAGATGCGGCGCAAGAGCGGGCTGCTCATCAATGGCGACGGCAGCCCGGTCGGAGGGGCCTGGAACTTTGATGCAGACAACCGCAAGGCGCTGCCCAAGCACCAGCGCGCTCCATTGCCTGCGCGCTTTACCGTGGATGCAATGACCCGTGAGGTGATTGCGCTGGTGGCCGAGCACTTTACTGACCACTACGGTTCGCTGGAAGCCTTTGACTATCCCGTGACACATGCCGATGCGCAGGCATTGTGGGACTACTTTCTGGATTTTGGCCTGGCGGCCTTTGGCGATTATCAAGATGCCATGGCCCAGGATGAGCCGTTTCTGTTTCATGCCCGTATCAGCGCTGCGCTCAACATCGGCCTGCTGGATGTGCGTCAGGTGTGCGCGGATGTAGAGGCTGCCTACTGGTCTGGCAGGATCCCTTTGAATGCTGCCGAAGGGTTTATCCGCCAATTGATTGGTTGGCGCGAGTATGTGCGCGGTATCTACTGGCTGCAGATGCCCACCTATGCCAGCCTTGATTTTTTCGGCAACAGCAGGCTGCTGCCAGCGTTCTACTGGACGGGCGACACGCGGATGAACTGTATGCGCCAGGTCATCGGCCAGACATTGGAGCACGCCTACGCCCATCATATTCAGCGGCTGATGGTGACCGGCAACTTTGCCCTGTTATCGGGCATCGTGCCGAGCCAGGTGTGCGACTGGTATTTGTCCATCTATATGGACGCCTTCGACTGGGTCGAGCTGCCCAATACCCTGGGCATGGTCATGCATGCCGATGGTGGCTATCTGGGCTCGAAGCCTTACTGTGCCAGCGGACAGTACATCAAGCGCATGTCGGACTACTGCAGTGGCTGTGTGTACAACGTCAGTGAAAGTACAACGGACAATGCCTGCCCTTTCAATGCGCTCTATTGGCACTTTCTGATGCGTCACCGTGACCTGCTGCAGCGCAATCAACGCCTTGCCATGGTGTATAAAAACCTCGCACGCATGTCGGAGGACAAGCAGCAGGCGCTCTGGCAGCGTGGCGAGGCGTTACTGGCCATGCTGGATGCCGGTGAGGCGTTGTGAAAAAGAGCGACCTTCCAGCCAAAACCTGCGTGGTCTGCGGGCTGCCGTTTGTCTGGCGTAAAAAGTGGGCGCGCTGTTGGGATGAGGTGCGCTACTGCTCAGAGCGTTGTCGGCGGCATAGGCGCAGCACGGTCGAGCGTTAGGGGCGGTGCAGGTGACGTCGGTGTAACGCAGTCTTGCACCGGTCCTGGCATCAGCTGCGCCGCCCAATCAGTTGCAGGAACTCGTGGCGCGTGGTGCACGACTCGCGGAAGGCTCCCAGCATCACGGATGAGGTCATCACCGAGTTTTGCTTCTCTACACCGCGCATCATCATGCACATGTGCTTGGCCTCGATGACCACGGCCACGCCCGCTGCATCGGTGATGCGCTGGATGGCGTCGGCAATTTGTTTTGTGAGGTTTTCCTGTATCTGCAGGCGACGGGCGAACATATCGACCACGCGGGCAACCTTCGACAGCCCTAACACTCGCCCGGTAGGGATGTAGGCCACATGCGCCTTGCCGATGAAGGGCAGCATGTGGTGCTCGCACAATGAGTACAGTTCGATGTCACGCACGACGACCATCTCATCGTTGTCCGACTCGAACAGGGCACCATTAACCACTTCCTCCAGGCTCAGGGTGTAGCCATTGCACAGGTACTGCATTGCTTTGGCGGCGCGTTTGGGGGTGTCCAGCAACCCTTCACGTTCAGGATTCTCGCCGACGCCGGAGAGAATTTCACGGTAGTGCTCGGCTAATGACAGGTTCATTTTGACTCCTTGCAGCCATGTGTTGTTTGAAGGGTATGCGGGTTGCCTGGCGCGGGTGCCGACTTCGGCAGCGTACAGTGGTTGTCACGACAGCGACGGCTGCCATCGGGATGAGGTAACCAGGCCAAATGGGGGCGTAAGCGGCAGAACAGGCGATAGCCGATGGCAAACAGTGGCCGCAGGGGGCGCCATGTCAGCGGTGCGGCCCACACATCCAGACCTGCCGCTCGCCAGCTCCAGAGGGTGGCGTCCAGGCCCGTAACCCAGTGACCATTGGCAAAGCGCGCATGCAGGACTGATTGCATGCGCTCAAGGGGGAAACCCAGTGCAGGCGCATCGAAGTCGTCGCTGCTGATATCAACCAGTAGCAGCCGGGCGTCTGTAGCACGTCGGCGCAGGAGCTTGATTTCCCGAGCGCAGAGCGGGCAGTCACCGTCGAAGTAAAGCGTCAGGGGCCATTGCTCTATCTTGTACACGACTAGTAGCCTTGTATAGGTTCTGTATAAGATAGGTCGAAAAATGCAGCGTTACAATGGCTTTGTTTTTTCCGTCACATCAGTCGGCAGGGCTCATAACGAAAAATGCCCGAAGCAGTGCTTCGGGCATTTGATACGGCTGTTGATCAAGCCGGTTTGAAGCAGTAAACAGCTAGTTTGTTGCCATCGAGATCACGCACATAGGCCGCGTAGGCATTGGGTGCCCAGCTGCGTGGGCCCGGCTTGCCTTCATCTTGACCGCCGGATGCCAGGGCAGCCGCATGGAAGGCGTCGATAGCTGCACGACTCGGTGCTTCAAAGCTGATGGTGACGCCGTTGCCGACGGTGGCTGGCTTGCCGTCGGCGGGTTTCAGGACGAAAAAGGCCGGGGAATTTTCGCCCCAGATCGAGCCATTGTCGCCCAGGTCGGCGATACGCTTGAGGCCTAGCTCACCCAGTGCCTTGTCGTAAAAGCCGCGGGCTTTGTTCAGGTCGTTCGTGCCAACGGTGACGTGTGTGAAGATGCTCATCTTTGGGTTCTCTTGGGTTTGTACAATAGGGTCAGGGGCGCTCAGGGCAAGGGGAGTGCTTCCCCAAGAGGGGCGCCAAGCTTGCTGGTTCGCGCTCCATCATGCACGCGTGATGGAGCCGATGCACTCGAAAGCGTAGCCCACGCGACTCTCCGACAACCAGGCAGTGGCTGGTGGTGATCCTATGCGCGCAGTTCTATGGTCAGCGCACTCGTTGGGCGTGTGCAGCAGAGCAGGATGTTGCCGTTGATGGGGGCATCCAGCGGCTCTTCGAAGTACTCGACAGTACCTTCCCTGAGGCCGACCTGGCAGCTGTTGCACAGGCCTGCCCGGCAGTTGAACGAGGGCGTCAGGCCGGCCTGCTCGGCGAGTTCAAGCAGTGAGTGACAGCCCTGTTGCCAGTCCACACGGGTGCCAGATGGCAAAAAATGCACGGTCAAGGCGTTGTCTGTCGCTGCGGGTGGGCTGCTGATGGTTGGCGTCACGGACGCTGGGGCTCGCTCCTGGTCGTTCTCAAGAACCGTTGCCGGGCCGAAAAACTCATAGTGAATACGCTGGCGGTCGATTCCCAGGTCGCGCAGCAGGCGCCAGTTCGCCTGCATGAACGGTGGTGGACCGCACAGGTAGACCTCGTAGTCGTCCAATGGCAGTAGCGCTTGCAGGGTTTCCCGGTTGATCAGGCCCTGGCTGTGATATGCCGGGTTGGCCTGATCGTCGACGCTCGGGCTGCGGTAGCAGAAATGCACATTGATCCCGGGGCGCCGCTCGGCCAACTGGCGTACTTCATCACGGAACGCATGTACGGCACCGTTCTCGCAGGCATGGATAAAGTGCACGGTGCGGGTTGAATGGCTGCTTAGCTGATGGAGCATGCTCAGCATGGGGGTCAGGCCCACGCCACCGCTTAACAGCACTACGGGGCGTGTGCTGTGTTCGTCGAGAACGAACTCGCCGGCAGGCCCGGCGACCTCGAGCAGATCGCCGACCTGCACCTGATCGTGCAGGTAGTTGGAGCCTTGCCCGGGTGGCAGTTGTGGCTGGTCTGCGGGCGCAGGCTCGCGCTTGACGGATATGCGCAGGTGCGACAGGTCGTTGCGGTCGCCTGAGAGGCTGTAGTTGCGCAGCAGTGTGGCGCCGTTGCCCGTGGGCAGGCGAACCACCAGGAATTGACCCGGCACGAAGGGCGGGCACGTGCCATGGTCCGCCGCCAGCACGAACGAGGTAATGACCGCACTTTCCTGTTTCTTTTCGATCACCCGCAAGGCCCTGAAGCCTTGCGCGCTGAGTGCCGTCTTCGGTTGAGTGCTCATCTCACGCCTCCGTTTTGTCGTGCTCGGCCTGCGCTTGGCTGCGGGCGATCAGGCCATTACGTTGTTCGTTGGCGATCAACTGCTCCAGGTTGCGGCGAAAACGCAGCGGGCCTGAGTCGGAGGCCAGGTCGATGTTGGGGCTGCGCTTGTTGGCCATGCCTTGATGGACGGCGCTGAGCACGACACGGTCTTCGGCGAAGGCGTGACGCACGTCTTCATCGAACTGGCGGGAGACGTCCTGGTTCTCGGGGTCGAAATTGCGTACCTGGAACCAGTAGTAACGGGTGTTCTCCTCGTCGATGGGGGTCATGAAGTTGTAGGAGTTCATCAGGAACACCTGCTCGTGCAGTTCGCCCTCGTCGCTGCCCGTGCCGGCCGGGGTGAATATCGCCTTGATAACGGCCTGGGCGGGGTAGTGCACTTCGTAGTGCTGTTTGCGGTCGCAGTTGCCAGTGAACTTGACGAACTTGGCGTAGAAAGGTGCCACTTCCACATCGCGCATCCAGCGCGAAACGATCACGCCGGTATCGGTTACCCGGGTTTGCAGGGGCTCTTGGGCGCACGCCGCATTGCCAAAGGACGACTGATGTACCCAGGCGACATGGGAAGGGTCGAGCAGGTTATCGGTCACGTACAGGTAGTTGCACGGCACGACCATACTGTCGCCACGGTTGAGCCCCCATGCCGGATCACCCCATTCCGGGACTTCGCAGATCTTCGCTTCGTCGGCCAGTTCGGGATCGCCCATCCAGATCCAGATCAGGCCGTAGCGCATGGCAAGGGGGTAGCTGCGAACCTTGGCACCCTGAGGGATGTGTCGGCTGCCGGGGGCACGGACACAGCTGCCGGAACAGTCGAAGGTCAGGCCGTGGTAGCCGCACTCGATGTCATCGCCCTGGCGACGTCCCATGGACAACGGCAGCTTGCGGTGGGGGCAGGCGTCTTCAAGGGCCACCGGGGTGCCGTCGGTCTTGCGGTAAAGCAGCACGGGCTCACTGAGCAGGGTGACAGGGTACAGTGCTTCGCCCAACTCGGCTTCACTGGCGGCTACGTACCAAGCGTTGCGCAAAAACATGGGGTCTCTCCTTATTGTTCTGGTTTTCACCCTGTGCGGCAGGGCGCGGCTTTCGGCGAAGCCAGAATACGAGGCACTGATAAGCTCAGAATAGATACTTAAAACTGTTTATTGATTTAGAAAAACTAAATCGTTTTTTGCAGGCAAACCAAAGCGACGCTACGTTGAGCGTCGCCTTGTACAAGGGTGTCAGGCGCTGTGTTTAGCGACGGGCGGCGGGGTGAATCCTGGGTAACGCACTCAAGGCTCGTTCCCAGATATGTTGGGTGCGCAGCCAGACGACGGCGTGCCAGTCAGGGTCCGCCGGGTAGAACTGCTCGACCAGTTCCCGTTTGATGTGTGCCGCGACCTTATCGTCCAGGTCGCCATGCAGGTGCAGCCACTGGTCGTTGCGCAACACGGTGTGAACCTGCTCGCCCGGGTAGGTGCCGCATTCAATGACGAATGGCATCAGGTGTACGTGGGGCAGGGCATTGAGGATCGCCTGTGAGGTGTAGCCGGTAGCTGTTGCCGCTACGCCGGTGTCGCTGTGGCTGCCGGCTCCGGTCATCAACGTGTACAGCCATGGGCCATAGAGGGTCTGGGCATCCTGCAGTGCCGGGTAGGCAGACTGGGCAATGGTCATCAGCATCGGGTGCCCGTAGTCGCCGGCTCCGGTGTGCAGGTCAAAGCACATGGCAACCTCGCTGTGCGCCAGATGGGTTTGCAAGATCGTGTGCAGGGTGGTGTTCGACCACGCGGGAGACTGGCCGCCATAGAACAGGCCATCGGGATGACGGTACTGGCCGGCCTCGACAATCGACATCACGGTTGACCAGCCTTCGGCGCGAATTCGCTGGTTGAGCAGCGCGTCAGCCTGCTCCCGTAGCGGACCGTGCAGTTGGGCGCAGGTGTAGATAGGGTGCAACGCTTCGTAGGCCTGGTTGTCTGGTAGTGCCTGAGAGAAGTCCAGTTGGTTGCGATTGAGGTCGATGTTGTCTTCGTTGACCCGACGCATCCAGGCGGTGCCCCAGGGGTTGATCAGGTGGATCATCAGTACCGCGACATCCGCAGGCAGGGGCGTGTTGCCGAGTGCGTGCAACCATTTGATCTGGCAGTCGGAACCATAGAACCCTTCAACGCCGTGAGTGCCGCTGAGCGCAACCAGCACCCGTTTGGCCTGGGGATCACCGAGCAGGGCAACGTCGGTGCTCAGCGTCTCGCCAAAGGGGCCGCGCAAGGGGTGGCGGTATTCGCTCAGGCATGCGCCGGCAGCGTTGGCCGCCGCTAGAAACTGTTCACGTTGCTGGGCGAAACCGGGATGTTTGGGGAAACCTGCGAGCATGGTGGCCTCGTATCGATAGGCCGGCCCCGGGCATCCAGAGGTTGCCCGGTGGCCAGCAGGGGAATGTGCCGACTTACTTCAAGCGCCCGGAGAGGAACTGCGTAAGGCGTTCGCTTTTCGGATGGTTCAATACCTCGCCGGGTGGGCCTTCTTCTTCAACGCGGCCCTGGTGCAGGAACATGACATGGTTGGAGACGTTGCGGGCAAAGCCCATTTCATGGGTGACCACGACCATGGTGCGGCCTTCCTCGGCCAAGGCCTGCATCACTTTCAGGACTTCGCCGACCAGTTCCGGGTCCAGGGCGGAGGTCGGCTCGTCGAACAGCATCACCTCCGGTTCCATTGCCAGTGCCCGTGCGATGGCCACGCGTTGTTGCTGCCCGCCAGAGAGGTGCGAGGGGTATTTGCTTGCCACGCTTGCATCCAGCCCGACCTTGTTCAGGTAGTGGCGTGCCCGCTGCTCGGCGTCCTTGCGCTTCACGCCGAGGACGTGGACCGGCGCTTCGACGATGTTCTCCAGCACCGTCATGTGTTGCCACAGGTTGAAATGCTGGAACACCATCGACAGTTTGGTACGGATTTTCTGCAACTGGCGAGGGTCGGCAATCTGCATGGCCCCGTTGATATCCAGCTTGGTGCGGATCTCTTCGTTGTTTACGGCAATACGTCCGCTGCACGGTTGTTCAAGGAAGTTGATGCAGCGCAGAAAGGTGCTTTTGCCTGACCCGCTCGAGCCAATGATGCTGATGACATCGCCGGCTTTGGCGCTGAGCGATACCCCTTTGAGGACTTCATGGGCGCCGTATTTTTTATGCAGTTCATCTACGTTCAGCTTGTACATGTTCGATGCTCTCTTATTACGTACGGCGGGTCAGTGAGTCTGTGGCTTCAAGAAGGCTAGCCAGCGCATTTCACAACGTCGGAACAGCCAGACCAGGGCAAACACCATCAGGGCATACAGCACGGCTGCAATGCCGAATGCCTCGAACGAGGAGTAGGTCTCCGAGTTCACGTCGCGGGCAATCTTGAGCAGGTCGGGCACGGTGGCGGTGAACGCCAGGGTGGTGGAGTGCAGCATCAGGATCACTTCATTGCTGTAGTACGGCAGTGCGCGTCGCAGTGCCGAAGGCAGAATGATCCGACGGTACAGAGTGAACGGCGACATGCCATAGGCCCGCCCGGCTTCGATCTCGCCATATGGGGTGGCACGAATGGCGCCCGCGAATATTTCCGTGGTGTAGGCGCAGGTATTGAGGGCAAAGGCCAGCAAGGTGCAGTTGATCCCTTCGCGGAAGAAGGCATCCAGCACCGGCTGCTCGCGGACCATCTGCAGGCTGTAGATACCGGAGTAGAGAATCAGCAACTGGATGTACAGCGGCGTTCCTCGAAACACATAGGTGTAGAACCAGACCGGCCCACGGATGAGTGGGTTTCTCGATACCCGTGCCACAGACAAGGGCACCGAGAGGAGGCCGCCGAGGGCAATGGCAACGACCAGCAACCACAGGGTCATGGCGACGCCCGAGAGCTGATAACCATCGAACCAGAGGTAGGCTTTCCAGTAGTCCTTCATGATCTCGGTCATAGTGCGGCTCCCTTGACGCCGATGTTGTAGCGGCGCTCCAGCCATAGCAGCAGGCCGTTCGAGACGGTGGTGATGGCAAGATAGATCAGCGCACCGATGATGCTGAAGAAGAACAGTTGCATTGAGTTCTTGCCGGCATCCTGTGTCACTTTGACGATATCGATCAGGCCGATGATCGAGACCAGGGCGGTCGCCTTGATCAGTACCTGCCAGTTGTTGCCGATGCCCGGCAATGCAAATCGCATCATTTGTGGAAACAACACCCGGATAAAGATCTGCCGACGGCTCATGCCGTAGGCAACGGCTGCCTCCAGTTGGCCGGCAGGTACGGACTGGAATGCACCGCGAAAGGTCTCGGTAAAGTAGGCACCATAGATGAAGCCCAGGGTGATAACGCCGGCAACGAACGGGTTGATGTCGATCTGCTCGACCTGCATCCATTCCGTGAAGTTGTTCAGCCAGATTTGCAGGCTGTAGAACAACAGCAACATGATGACCAGGTCAGGGACACTGCGGATCAAGGTGGTGTAGCCGGTTGCCAGGTTACGTAACAGCCGCTGTTTGGATAGCTTTGCCGAGGCACCGGCCAGGCCGATCGTCACGGCTACCAGCATTGAGAGCAATGCCAGTTGGATGGTCGCAAAGGTACCGTCGAGAATGAGCGAACCGTAGCCCTGTAAAAGCATGTTCTGTCTCTCCGTAGGCAATGGGGGGCCGTGGGCCGTCCATTGCGAGGCTTGAGTGTTCGGGGAGGGGCTGTGTATCTACAGCGCGCTCAAGCGCTGGATAGCAGGCGATTGAGCGCGCTGTAGCCGTCTTCAGTTATAGATGTCGAAGCTGAAGTACTTCTTCTGAATGGTGTCGTAGGTACCGTTCTTGTGCATTTCTGCCAGGGCACCGTTGATGGCCTCGATCAGTTCATGGTCATCCTTGCGCAGGCCGATTGCGATCCCTTCGCCCAGCAGTTCGTCGTGCTTGACGGCATCGCCGGCGAACGCAAAACCGGTGTTCCTCGGTGTTTGCAGAAAGCCGATATCGGCCACGGCCGCATCGGTCAGGCTGGCATCGATCCGCCCGCTGACCAGGTCTGGATACAGCACGTCCTGGTTCTGGTACGAGACCATGATCACCCCGTGTGGTGCCCACATGGCCTTGACGAAGGCTTCCTGGGTGGTGCCTTGTGCAACCCCGACACGTTTACCCTTGAGCGACTCGACCGTTGGCAGCAGGCCGCTGTCCTTTTTCGCGATCAGGCGATTGGGCGAGTTGTAGAGGCGGTCGGAGAAGGCGACATTCTGTTTGCGTTTCTCGTTGACCGTCATGGCCGACAGCACGCCGTCGAACTTCTTCGCCCTGAGCGCAGGAATGATGCTGTCGAATGCCGTTTCGACCCAGACACATTTGGCCTTGAGCTGAGCGCAAATGGCGTTGCCCAGATCAATGTCGAAGCCAACCAGCTCGCCGTCAGCGTTTTTCGACTCAAAAGGCGCAAACGTCGGGTCTACACCAAAGCGAATAACGCTCAGGTCCTTGGCGAGGGCGCCAGTGGAAGCCAGTGCAAGGACAGTGGCAAGGACAAATTTTCTCATTGTTGTTTTCCTTTGTCTGTTACAGGGGGCGGAGGGTACGGCGCTAAAGCACAGATACATCATGATATGCATGTACTTGTATATACATGATTAGCAATATGCAGGCCAAACTGCGCCAGCGTAGGTGCAAGGCTCTGTTCCAAGGGGTTTGAGTGCTGGAGGGTAATCCGAGGGGTGGGGAGGTGCGCGGTTTCGTTACGCATTGTTACGTCAGGCTTTTTTTTGTTCCCGTTGGAACACGTTGAAGCCCGTGGGGTATCCCATCGGTTAGGCGAGTAACGCGCGACGCTCTGGGTAGTGCGTATAGACATGGTGCTCTCCTTGTTTTTGCTTTTTTGTTAGGGGAAGGGGAGGCAGTGCCAAGGCCAGCATACGAGAGTCTGAATTTGCGAAAAGATGCTGAAAGCTGTTGCTTTGTATAGCTGGGCTAAAGTATCAAGCCATCAGCACCCTTTAGGAGAGACTGATGAACAGCTTGCCATCTCTGCGCGCCTTACAGGTTTTTGAAGCGGTCGGGCGCTACGGGGGCATTATCGAGGCCGCCAGGCGTCTGGGGATTTCTGCAGGTGCGGTCAGCCAGCAAATGAAACTGCTGGAAGATAGCCTGGGTTTGAGCCTGACCTTCAAGGTGGGCAAGCGTATCCGGTTGACCGCGGCGGGGCAGCGTTACCATGAGAGCTGTGCGTCGGCATTCGAAAGCCTGCGCATTGCCCAGGTAGAGGTCGAACGCTCGAAAAACGCTAGCAACTTGCGCATCAGCGCGCTGCCGTCGTTGCTTTCCGAGTGGCTGGCACCGCTTATTTACGCGTGGCAGAGCGATCACCCGGGGCTCAATCTGTTTCTCGACGGCAGCCATGCCGAGCCCTCGCCTGATGGCTACGAAGTCGACTTCCGGCTCACGTACGGTGATCTTGAGTCGACCGAAAATGCCATTGAGTTGTTTCGCGATTGTGTCGTTCCGGTGTGTAGCCCCGGCCTGATTCAAGATGATCGGCCACTGGATATCCCGGCCGATCTGTTGGCCTACCCGTTATTGTCGATTGACTGGCTACCAAAGTTCGCTTCGCCGCCGTCATGGCGCGACTGGTTTATGGCTCAGGCGGTCGATTGCTCGTCGTTGCGTGACGGCTACCGTGTTTACTCATTGTCATCAATGGCGATTCAGGCCGCGCTGGCGGGGCAGGGCGTGGTACTGGCGCAATGTTCGATGATCGCCGGTGCGCTGGCGGACGGCCGCTTGATCATGCCCTTTGCACACGCGTTGCCGATGCCCTCATCGTATTTGCTGGTGGGTGCCAAGGGCGCATTCGACAATGCCCACTGCCGTGACTTCCATCGTTGGCTGGTAGCGCGAGGACGGGAGCAAATGCTCATTAACCAACAGTTGCTGGCCGGTTCCGCTCCATAAACCGAGGTGGCGTTGTTTCGGTGCTGCTACGCCTTGAAACACGTATCAAGCCAATGATCCAGCTCACTGACGGTGTAGTGGGTCCACTCGGTGATTTGCTCCAATCGCATCGCAACGCGAAGCCTGTTTTCGTTGGTCAGGGCGTAGCCGCGTGTCCGCAGGAACTGATCGACGTAGGCCTCAATGTCCAGTATTTCGTTGTCAGCAGACAGCACCGCCTGCATTTTTTCAAAGTGCTGCCGCATTGCGCCACTGTCCCAACTCAATCTGCTCACCCTGCTCAGTATGGAGGTATTTAGTCATCTCTCCCTTACAGTGTAGGCGCGTGTCAAATTTATGGCAAAAAAATAGAGTTGTTGCTCGCTATGCTGGGTTGTTGACGCTGATCAGTTTGGCGAACAGGAGTGATCGATATCTTGTACGTTTGTGCCCGGTAATTTGCGATTGAGCACCGATTCCATAGAGTTTTGCGAGGTTCTGTGGCGCGCGATGGTAGCGGCGGTTTTATCCAGCTGTATGGGGTTCCCAGCGTGGAAAAAACCACCGCGTTACGCCTGCTGGTGCAGCCGTTACAGGATCGAGATCGGGTAGTCGATGATCAGGCGCATTTCATTGTTGTCGCTCTCGGCCTGGTCGGCGTTGGCATAGTGGAACGACTGACGCAGGCGGAACGACAGGTCTTTGACCGGCCCGCTCTGGATGGTGTACTTGGCTTCCACATCGGTTTCGTGGTGCTTGCCGTTGTCACCATAGCCATAGGCACGGTAGGCGCTGTCTGCCGCCATGTGCGAGCCGTCGATGTTGTCACCGTTGATGTAACGGGCCATGAAGCTCAGGCCGGGCACGCCAAGGGTGTCCATTTTCAGGTCGTAGCGTACTTGCCATGAGCGCTCGCCAGGGCCGTTGAAGTCCGAATACTGGACCGAGTTGGCGAGGAAGATCGAGTCACCAGCAGCCCCCCCGCCGTTATCGCCAAACCCGACATAGTCAAATGGGGTATCGCCATCGACTTTCTGAAAGGCCAAGGTAACGGTGTGGGCGGTGAGGAATGTGTAGGCCGCCGAGGCCGACCAGGTGGTGTTGTTGATCGAGCCGGCCTTGGCACTGCCTTCATCCAGTGTGCGGTAGAGGCTGAAGTCCAGTGCCACGGACTGGCTGCTGGAGATCGGCAACTGATAGTTCAAGTCACCATAGTACTGGCGCCATATATCCTTGAACTGCGAGGCGTACAGCATCAGGCCGAGGTTGTCGTTCAGTGCATAGCGTCCGCCGAGGTAATCGACGTCGCTGGTCTCGACGTTGGCATAGGTGGCCCACAGGCCGCCGCTGGAACTGGTGGTGGCATTGGAGGTGCCGGCGTAGAAATGCCCGGCTTCCAGATCAAGGTTCTGGATCTCGCTGCTCATCAGCGAGAAGCCGGTGGCAGTCTGAGGCAACAGTCGGGTACCACCTGCGGCGAACACAGGGGCGGTGGGTTGCATCTGGCCAAACTTCAGCTCGGTCTTGGAGACGCGCATCTTGAGCGCGCCACCGGCGCGGCCGAACTCGTCTTCAGGGCTGCCGTCGCGGT
>NZ_MBPN01000369.1 GCF_001695625.1 Pseudomonas defluvii | reverse complement strand
CTTGAAATCCGTCATCGTTCCGTCCGTCCAATCTCCGCCAAGCATGCTCAAGCTTCACGATTTTTGCAACAGAGCCCACACGAGTATTGAGGGCACTGTTGCAAAGTTAGCGATGAGGCAGCCTTTTGTGGCTCTTCGCATTTAAGGGTGTAGAAAAAATCTGACCGGCTGGAAAAGGAGTCGAGGATCTTAGAAAATGTAAGCTC
>NZ_MBPN01000368.1 GCF_001695625.1 Pseudomonas defluvii | reverse complement strand
ACGCAAATAGGCTCAATCGTCACCAGCTTGCGTAAAGGTGATGTGTTTGATGTGTTGCACGGGATATTTTTCATCACTGTCTTTGGAACCTGGTTGGCAGAGAAAGCACAGAACCTGAAATTGTCTGCACCACCGGACCTGCCGTACCCCGAGATCAGCGAATGGTCAAAACCCCTGCCACCCGAACAGTGGGCCAAGCGCTCGCCTGAGCTGGAAGCGGCTATCGCTGA
>NZ_MBPN01000035.1 GCF_001695625.1 Pseudomonas defluvii | reverse complement strand
CCGAAGAAGAAGCCAAGAAAAAGGCTGAAGAAGAGGCGAAGAAACAGGCGGCTGAAGAAGCCAAGAAAAAAGCGGCTGAGGACGCCAAGAAAAAGGCAGCCGAAGACGCCAAGAAAGCCGCTGCCGCCGAAGAGGCGAAGAAAAAGGCAGCTGAAGAGGCCAAAAAGAAAGCCGCAGCTGATGCGGCCAAGAAGAAAGCAGTGGAAGCAGCTCGCAAGGCGGCAGAAGACAAGAAGGCTCAGGCGTTGGCCGAGCTGTTGTCCGATACCACCGAGCGGCAGCAGGCGCTGGCCGATGAGCAGGGTGACCAGGTAGCCGGTAGCTTCGATGACCTGATCCGTGCCCGTGCGGCCGAGGGATGGGCGCGTCCGCCTTCTGCTCGCAAGAACATGACGGTGGTCCTGCAGATCGGCATGTTGCCGGACGGTACCATTACCTCTGTGAGTGTTTCTCGTTCCAGTGGTGATGCACCTTTCGACAACTCGGCTGTGGCGGCGGTCAAGAATATTGGTCGCTTAACCGAAATGCAGGGCTTGAAACCGAGCGAATTCAATCCCTATCGTTCATTCAAGATGACATTCACACCTGAGGATCTAGCCTTGTGATTAACCTTCTTAGAGGACTGCTGGTCGTTCTCTGCTGTGCGGCGGGAATGGCCGTTGCAGAGGAAAAGAACATCATGGTCACCAGTGGCAGCGACCGTGCCACGCCAATCGCCGTCGTACCGTTCGGTCTGCAGGGCGGCAGCGTGCTGCCCGAGGACATGGCCGACATCATTGGCAATGACCTGCGCAACTCCGGCTACTACTCGCCGATTCCACGTCAGAACATGATCAGCCTGCCGACCCAGGCCGGTGAAGTGATCTACCGTGACTGGAAAGCGCTGGGTGCCCAGTACATCATGGTCGGCAGCATCGTGCCGTCCGGTGGTCGTCTGCAGGTACAGTACGCGCTGTTCAACGTCGCCACCGAGCAGCAAGTGCTGACCGGCAGCGTTTCGGGCAGCGTCGACCAGTTGCGTGACATGTCGCACTACATCGCCGATCAGTCGTTCGAGAAACTCACCGGTATCAAGGGTGCCTTCTCGACGCGCATGCTCTACGTGACGGCCGAACGCTTCTCGACCAACAACACCCGCTACACCCTGCAGCGTTCGGACTATGACGGTGCCCGCGCGGTGACCCTGTTGCAATCGCGTGAGCCGATTCTGTCGCCGCGTTTCGCGCCAGATGGCAAGCGCATTGCTTATGTGTCGTTCGAACAGAAGCGTCCGCGCATCTTCGTTCAGCACATCGACACTGGTCGTCGTGAGCAGATCACCAACTTCGAAGGCCTCAACGGTGCGCCAGCCTGGTCGCCCGATGGCTCTCGCCTGGCCTTCGTGCTGTCCCGTGACGGCAACCCGGAGATCTATGTGATGAACCTGGGTTCGCGTCAGATGACCCGCGTGACCAACAGCCCGGCCATCGATACCGAACCTTTCTTCGGTAAAGACGGTTCGACCCTGTACTTCACCTCCGATCGTGGCGGCAAGCCACAGATCTATAAAACCACTATCGGCAGCGGTGGCGCCGAGCGTGTGACATTCATCGGTAACTACAACGCCAACCCTAAGTTGTCGGCTGATGAAAAGACATTGGTGATGATTCATCGTCAAGATGGTTTCACCAATTTCAAGGTGGCGGCTCAGGATTTGCAGCGCGGTAGCGTAAAAATCCTCTCAGAGACCAGTCTTGATGAGTCTCCTACTGTTGCGCCTAACGGCACCATGCTAATCTACGCCACCCGCCAGCAGGGCCGGGGAGTCTTGATGCTCGTGTCGCTAAATGGCCGCGTGAGGCTCCCGCTTCCTACCGCTCAAGGCGAAGTTAGAGAACCGTCCTGGTCCCCTTACCTGAACTGACGCGGCGCTTTACGTTGTACTTAACACATTGGGGTTCATTAGGAGTTTCACGATGGAAATGTTGAAGTTTGGTAAGTTTGCTGCGCTGGCTCTGGCCATGGCCGTAGCTGTAGGTTGCTCCTCGAAAGGCGGCGACAACGCTGGCGAAGGCGCTGTCGATCCAAACGCTGGCTACGGTGCCAACACTGGTGCTGTTGACGGCAGCCTGAGCGAAGAAGCTGCTCTGCGCGCAATCACCACCTTCTACTTCGAATACGACAGCTCGGACCTGAAGCCAGAAGCCATGCGCGCTCTGGACGTTCACGCCAAAGACCTGAAAGGCAACGGCGCTCGCGTCGTTCTGGAAGGCAACACCGACGAGCGTGGTACTCGCGAATACAACATGGCTCTGGGCGAGCGTCGTGCGAAAGCTGTTCAGCGCTACCTGGTACTGCAAGGCGTTTCCCCAGCCCAACTGGAACTGGTTTCCTACGGCGAAGAGCGTCCAGTTGCTACCGGCAACGACGAGCAGTCCTGGGCTCAAAACCGTCGCGTCGAACTGCGTAAGTAATTCGATATGCGTACGTGCCGTCGTGCTGTAACCGTCCTGGCTCTCTTCCTGCCTTTGCTGGCCTGGGGTGAGGTTCCTGTTGTTGATGACAACGCTGGCTATAACAGCGCAAGCAGTTATCCGCCCGCGGGTTATGGTACGAACGGCGCCTATGCCGGGGGAGGGGTTTCGGCCCCTGCCTCGGCACAGGGTCAGCTCTTCATGCAACTGCAGCAGATGCAGGAGCAGATAGAGCGTCAGCAGAACAGTATCGAGATTCTGCAAAACGAAGTAGCGCGTCTGAAACAGGAAGGCCTGGAGCGTTACCAGGACCTGGATCGACGCATTGGAAGCGGTGCTGCACCTGCCGCGACTCCTGAGAATTCTGCTGCCGGTGGCGCCAGTGCCGCCGTCGACAATAGCGCAGCGCCGGCTTCTCAGCCTGCTGCCAGCTCCGAGCCGGGTGATCCGGCGAAGGAGAAGCTGTACTACGACGCTGCCTTCGACCTTATCAAGGCCAAGGACTTCGACAAGGCCAGCCAGGCATTCAATGCCTTCCTGCGCAAATACCCGAATAGTCAGTATGCCGGCAATGCCCAGTACTGGTTGGGTGAAGTCAACCTTGCCAAGGGCGACCTGCAAGGTGCAGGTCAGGCCTTTGCAAAGGTCAGCCAGCTGTATCCGAAGCACAACAAGGTGCCGGATTCACTGTATAAACTGGCCGACGTAGAGCGTCGACTGGGGCATACCGATCGCGTCAAGGGCATTCTGCAGCAAGTGGTCAATCAATACCCTGGTACCTCGGCCGCACAACTGGCCCAGCGTGACCTGCAGAAGCTCTAAGTCAACGGCTTAAAAGAAAACCCGCGCTTGTCGCGGGTTTTTTCGTTAGAATTTGCGCCCTTTATTTGAATACGCTGCTGCGAACTACGCGATGACGGGTTCGTAGCGGTGCCTGACGGAGGCGGACAGCCTGTTTAGCTGTTACGCCCGTGGCGACTATGCAAGACACACTACGTATTACCGAAGTTTTTTACTCGTTGCAGGGTGAAACGCGTACCGCTGGCCTGCCCACGGTGTTTGTTCGTCTCACTGGCTGCCCTTTGCGCTGCCAATACTGTGACAGTGCCTATGCTTTCAGTGGCGGCACGTTGCGTACCCTGGACTCCATTCTCGAGCAGGTTGCCGGCTTTCGTCCGCGCTATGTCTGCGTTACTGGCGGTGAGCCTTTAGCGCAACCGAATGCCATCCCGTTGCTACAAAAACTCTGCGATGCCGGCTACGAGGTCTCCCTGGAGACCAGTGGTGCACTGGACATTTCAGCCGTCGACCCGCGTGTTAGTCGCGTCCTTGACCTGAAAACCCCCGGCTCCATGGAAGTGGCGCGCAACCGCTACGAGAACATCGAACTGTTGACGGCCAACGATCAGGTCAAGTTCGTGATCTGTTCGCGCGAAGACTACGACTGGGCCGTTTCCAAGCTCATTCAGTACGGTCTTGATCAGCGGGCGGGGGAGGTGCTGTTTTCGCCAAGCCATCATCAGGTGCGGGCAACTGATCTGGCCGACTGGATCGTGGCTGACAATCTGCCGGTACGTCTCCAGTTGCAGTTGCACAAACTGCTCTGGAATGACGAGCCCGGACGCTGACAGGGGAGTGATGCAATGACTGAGAAACGTGCGGTAATTCTATTGTCCGGCGGCCTGGATTCTGCCACGGTGGTCGCGATGGCCAAGGCAGAAGGCTACAGCTGCTACACCATGAGTTTCGACTACGGCCAGCGCCATCGCGCCGAGCTGGATGCGGCGGCACGGGTTGCCCGTGATCTGGGAGTGGTCGAGCACAAGGTGATCGGCCTGAACCTCAACGGTATTGGTGGCTCGGCCCTGACTGACAGCAGCATCGACGTACCTGAGGCGCCGAGTGAAGGTATCCCGGTGACCTATGTGCCGGCGCGCAATACCGTATTCTTGTCGCTGGCGCTGGGTTGGGCCGAGGTGCTGGAGGCGCGGGATATCTTCATTGGCGTCAACGCGGTGGATTACTCCGGCTATCCGGATTGCCGGCCCGAGTTTATTGAGGCGTTCGAGCGCATGGCCAACCTGGCGACCAAGGCCGGTGTTGAAGGTCAGGGCTTTAGAATTCAAGCGCCGCTGCAGAACTTGAGCAAGGCGCAGATCGTCCAGGCCGGTATTGCCCGGGGTGTCGACTACAGCCTTACCGTTTCTTGCTATCAAGCCGATGAGCAGGGGCGTGCCTGTGGAAAATGTGACAGCTGCCGCCTGCGCGCCGAAGGCTTCAAGGCTGCCGGTGTAGCAGACCCAACGCATTATTTTTGATTTTTTTTACATGAGGTGTTGATTTCTCGTTAGAAATCAGTATTATACGCCTCATCCAACGGGTCGTTAGCTCAGTTGGTAGAGCAGTTGGCTTTTAACCAATTGGTCGTAGGTTCGAATCCTACACGACCCACCACATACAGTCTGATATGTTAAATCCAATTATTGGTTTAACTGGTCAGGCACGAAAAGCCCGCTTCCTTAAAAGGAGCGGGCTTTTTCGTTTCCGGATCTCAGTAGCCTTTTGCATATGCAGGAGCGATCTGCCTGCCAGAGCGCCACGGTTTCTCGTCGCGTATTTACCTTCCCCCTCCGATGTTGATGTTATCGCTGGCGCCCAGCTCGCCTTGAGGCGTTCATCTGGCAACGTTCTTCTGCACATGACGTGCGTTGAGAGGCATCGGGAGTGCACGGTGGCCTGAGCAAGTTCACCCAGGAAAAATCCCTTTCAGTTTTGCCTAGGTCGTCCGGTGTAACTCACCAGGCCTATGAGATTTTTTAAGATTTGTTTAATCAAAGTGGCTCTGCAGATCAGTCTTCAATTGAAGTTTGATTGAATGCGGCGCGATTAAACAAGGCCGTGTGCGTGAAGGACTTTCAGCGTACATGCAGGATCTATTTGAGCGTTCCTGTGCCGCAGTTCCAACATGAATACTTGCTTTGAGCTGGAACCCTGACGTTTCCAACACTGGCTTTTCATCTCTCTTTCATATTTTCGTGCTTACGCTTCACTCGGCTTGCATTGAGTCGCTGAACTATTCCCACCCGTCGGTCCCGTCTACTAACGTCAATGAATGAGTTTTTCTATTGCCGCTGGCTAAGCGGTTGATAGGGTTTTCATTTCTTGAACTACGCTGTCATGGATGATGCATCGCTGGTGCAGTTGTCGTGTTGATTCGAGGGGGGTGACAGCTGCTGTTGTTTACTGACCCGAGGTACACATGAATCAGGCTTTTCTCCCGTTCTCGCGTCCCAGCATTGGCGACGAAGAGGTTGCTGCTGTAGAGCAAGTACTGCGCTCTGGCTGGATTACTACCGGACCGAAAAACCAGGAGTTGGAGCAGCAGTTCGCCGCCTATGTGGGTTGCAAGCATGCCGTAGCGCTGTCTTCGGCTACCGGCGGTATGCACATCACGCTACTGGCACTGGGTATTGGCCCGGGTGATGAAGTGATCACACCCTCCCAGACGTGGGTTTCCACCGCCAACATGATCTGTCTGCTAGGGGCCACGCCGGTATTCGTTGATGTCGACCGCGACACCCTGATGACCGACGCTGTGGCGATTGAAGCCGCCATCACCCCGCGCACCAAAGCAATCATCCCGGTACATTATGCCGGCGCCGCGTTTGACCTTGATCCGCTGTATGCCCTGGCCGACAAGCACGGCATTGCCGTTATCGAAGACGCCGCCCACTCCGCCGGCACCCGTTATCGTGGGCGAGCCATCGGAGCCCAGGGCACGGCGATCTTCTCGTTCCACGCGATCAAGAACATGACCTGTGCTGAAGGTGCGATGTTCGTCACCGACGACCAGAAACTGGCGGACCGGGTACGCATGCTCAAGTTCCATGGCTTGGGTGTCGACGCCTACGACCGCCTGACCGGTGGCCGCAAGCCTCAGGCCCAGGTAGTCGAGCCTGGTTTCAAGTACAACCTGGCCGACATCAATGCCGCCATTGCCCTTGTGCAACTGCAGCGCCTGGATGCAATCAATGCCAAACGCAATGAATTGGCCCAGACCTACCTGCAACGCCTGGAAGGCCTGCCGGTGCAGCCGCTGAGCATGCCGACCTACCCGCAACAGCACGCCTGGCACCTGTTTATCCTGCGTATCGATCCCGAGCGCTGCGGCATGGACCGCGAGGCATTCATGAAAGCCTTGCAGGAGCAGAACATCGGCACGGGCATTCATTTTATTGCCACGCACCTGCATACCTATTACCGCCAACGCTTCCCGGGCGTCCACTTGCCAAATACCGAGTGGAACTCGGCGCGCCTGTGTTCGATACCGCTGTTCCCTGACATGACCCCCGATGACGTCGAGCGCGTTGTCGGTGCCATTGAAACTAGCCTGGCCCTAGTCCATTGAAGCCCTATCCAATTAATTGCGTGTCGGTCGTCATACCGGTCTACAACGAAGAAGAAAGCCTGCCTGAACTACTGCGTCGTACCGAAGCGGCCTGCAAGCAGCTCAAGCAGGCGTATGAAATCGTCTTGGTGGACGACGGGAGTCGTGACAGTTCGGCCGAGCAACTTGAAAACGCGGCGCAGCGCGAGGGCAGCCAAATCGTTGCGGTCATCCTTAACCGCAACTATGGCCAGCACGCGGCGATCATGGCCGGTTTCGAGCAATGCAGGGGCGACCTGGTGATTACGCTCGATGCCGATCTGCAGAACCCGCCGGAAGAAATTCCGCGGCTGGTAGAACAGGCTGAACTGGGCTACGACGTGGTCGCCACCGTGCGCAACAATCGCCAGGACTCCGCCCTGCGTCGCTACCCGTCGAAGCTGATCAACCTGGCCGTGAAGCGTTCCACCGGCGTGGCGATGAGCGATTACGGCTGCATGTTGCGGGCGTATCGCCGCACGGTGGTCGACGCGATGCTGGCTTGCCGCGAGCGCAGTACCTTCATCCCGATTCTGGCCAACAGCTTCGCACGCCATACCACCGAGATCCTGGTACAGCACGCCGAGCGCGAGCACGGTGACTCGAAATACAGCCCGATGCGCCTGATCAACCTGATGTTTGACTTGATCACCTGCATGACCACTACCCCGTTGCGCCTGCTGAGCATCATCGGCTTTGGCATGGCGGTACTGGGCATGTTGTTCGCCGTGCTGCTGATCATCCTGCGTCTGGCCTTTGGTGCGCAGTGGGCCGGCGGCGGGACCTTTGTGTTGTTTGCGGTGCTGTTCGTGTTCACCGGTGGCCAGTTCATCGGTATGGGCCTGCTAGGCGAGTACCTGGGGCGTATGTACGGCGACGTCAGGGCCCGTCCACGGTTTTTCATCGAAAAAGTCTTACGTAACCAACCCGCATCGCCTGCTCCTGTCGCAACTGTCGATGGACTGACTCCCACTCCTACTGACCAGGTTTCGTCATGAGTTCAAATGCCGTTGTCTTCGCTTATCACGATATTGGCTGTGCAGGCATCGAAGCACTGCTTGATGCGGGTATTGAGATTGCTGCCGTGTTTACTCACGCCGACGATCCGAAGGAAAACATCTTCTACGGCTCGGTCGCTCAACTCTGCGCCCGTAAAGGCATTGCGGTGCATGCACCGGAAGACGTCAATCACCCGCTGTGGATCGAGCGTATCGCCAAGCTCAACCCCGACTATCTGTTCTCGTTCTACTACCGCAACCTGCTGGCTGAACCGCTGCTGGCCGTGGCCCGTAAAGGTGCGTTCAACCTGCACGGTTCGCTGCTGCCGACTTACCGGGGGCGTGCTCCGGCCAACTGGGTGCTGGTCAACGGTGAGAAAGAAACCGGTGTGACCCTGCACCGCATGGTCAAGCGTGCCGATGCCGGTGCCATCGTCGCCCAGCAACGCGTGGCCATCGAGCGTTCCGATACTGCGCTTACCCTGCACGGCAAGCTGCGCGAGGCCGCTTCCAGTCTGCTGCGCGACACACTACCGCAACTTATCCAGGGCAAGATCAACGAGACCGCCCAGGACGAGTCCAAGGCCACCGTATTTGGTCGTCGCACTGCCGCCGATGGCAAGCTGCTTTGGGACAAACCGGCGGAAACGCTGTTCAACCTGGTTCGCGCCGTGACCCAGCCCTACCCAGGTGCCTTCGGTGCAGTGGGGGAGCACAAGCTGATCGTCTGGAGCGCAGAGGTAGTCAAGGGCAATGAGGGGCAGGCCCCTGGTCGCGTGATCAGTATCGATCCGTTGCGCATTGCCTGTGGCGAAGACTCGCTGGTGATCACCTCGGGCCAGCGCAACGATAACGGTCTGTTTCTCAGCGGCGCGCAACTGGCTGCCGAACTGGGCCTGGTCGACGGCTCGGTACTGCGTGGTGCCGAATCGGGCCGCGCACCACGTCGTACCCGTGTGCTGATCCTGGGGGTCAACGGCTTCATCGGCAATCACCTGTCCGAACGCCTGCTGCGCGACGGCAAGTATGACGTCTATGGCCTGGACATCGGCTCCGACGCCATTGAGCGTCTGCGCAGCCACCCGAACTTCCACTACGTCGAGGGCGATATCAGCATCCACTCCGAGTGGATCGAGTACCACGTCAAGAAATGCGATGTGGTCTTGCCACTGGTGGCCATTGCCACGCCAATCGAATACACCCGTAACCCGCTTCGCGTGTTCGAGTTGGACTTCGAAGAGAACCTGAAACTGGTTCGCTACTGCGTCAAGTACAACAAACGTGTGATCTTCCCGTCGACCTCCGAAGTCTATGGTATGTGCCAGGATCGGAACTTCGACGAAGACACCTCCAATCTGGTCGTCGGCCCGATCAACAAGCAACGCTGGATCTACTCGATTTCCAAGCAACTGCTGGACCGCGTGATCTGGGCCTACGGCGCCAAGGGCCTGAATTTCACCCTGTTCCGTCCGTTCAACTGGATCGGGCCGCGTCTGGACCGCCTGGGCTCGGCACGTATCGGCAGTTCGCGAGCCATTACCCAACTGATTCTCAACCTGGTGGAAGGCACGCCGATCCGGCTGTTTGATGGGGGTGAACAGAAGCGCTGCTTCACCGACATCGCCGACGGTGTCGAAGCCTTGGCACGCATCGTCGACAACGAAAACGACGTCTGCAACGGCCAGATCATCAACATCGGCAACCCGGACAACGAAGCCAGCATCCGTCAGTTGGGCGAAGAACTGCTGCGTCAGTTCGAAGCTCATCCGTTGCGCGCCAACTTCCCTCCGTTCGCCGGTTTCCGCGATGTAGAGAGCAAGGCCTTCTATGGTGCCGGCTACCAGGACGTGGTGCACCGCAAGCCAAGCATCCAGAACGCCAAGCGCCTGCTGAACTGGGAACCAACCGTTGAAATGAGCGAGACGATCGGCAACACGCTGGACTTCTTCCTGCGCGAAGCCATGCTCGAAATTGCGGATAAGCGCTGATGCAGGCAGCTCTTCGAATCGATGTAGACACGTATCGAGGCACGCGTGAGGGGGTGCCTCGGCTGTTGGAAATACTCGATGAGGAGCAGGTCAAGGCAACGTTTTTTTTCAGCGTTGGCCCGGACAATATGGGGCGCCATGTGTGGCGCCTGATCCGCCCTCAATTTCTCTGGAAAATGCTCCGTTCCAACGCTCCAGGCTTGTACGGGTGGGACATTTTGCTGGCCGGTACCGCTTGGCCGGGCAAGCCGATTGGCCGTGATCTGGGGCACTTGATGCGTCAGGCCGCAGCGGCTGGCCATGAAGTCGGCTTGCACGCGTGGGATCACTATGGCTGGCAGGCCAATGCCGGACGCTGGAGCGATGCCCAATTGACCGAGCAGATTCGCCGCGGCGTAGACACCCTCAGCGATATTCTCGGCCAGCCCGTCAACTGTTCGGCGTCTGCTGGATGGCGGGCGGACGAGCGCGTCATTGAGGTCAAGGAGCGCTTCGGCTTTCGTTACAACAGCGACTGCCGTGGGCAAAGCCTGTTTCGGCCACGGCTGACAGATGGCAAACCCGGCACGCCGCAAATTCCGGTCGACTTGCCAACCTACGATGAGGTGGTAGGGCTAGTCGTCTCTGCCGAGGCTTTCAACGCCTTCATTCTTGGTCGGTTCAGCCCCTCGGCGCTGAACGTCTACACCATCCATGCTGAAGTCGAAGGTATTCTGATGGCCGACCATTTCCGTCAACTGCTGATTGCTGCACGCTCGCATGAGATCCGGTTCCAGCCCCTGGGTAACCTGCTGCCCGTCGACCCGAGCAGCCTGCCTCAGGGCCGTGTGCTGCGCGGAACCCTTGAGGGGCGTGAAGGCTGGCTGGGGGTGCAAGGGGCATGAGCAAACGTTGGGCCCTGCCCCTATTGTTGATTGCATTCGTCTTGGCCTACCTGGTGCCGCTGGGCACCCATGGCCTATGGATCCCGGATGAAACCCGTTACGCCCAGATCAGTCAGGAAATGCTCCTGAGCGGTAACTGGGTGTCGCCGCATTTCTTGGGGCTGCGCTATTTCGAGAAGCCGATTGCCGGCTACTGGATGATCGCCATCGGCCAGGTGGTGTTCGGTGACAACTTGTTCGGTGTGCGCATTGCCTCAGCCCTCACCACAGGCCTGAGCGTTGTCCTGACTTACATCATTGCCCGCCGATTGTGGAACGACCCGCGCAAGAGCGTTGCCAGTGCTCTGCTCTACATGAGCTTTGTGGTGGTGGCGGGGCAAGGTGGCTATGCCAACCTCGATCCGCAATTCACCTTCTGGGTCAACCTGAGCCTGGTGGCCCTGTGGTTTGCCCTCGATACGCCATCCCGTGGTTCACGCTTGATTGGCTGGGCCGTGCTAGGGCTGGCCTGCGGCATGGGCTTCATGACGAAGGGGTTTCTTGCCTGGCTGCTGCCGGTGCTGATCGCGCTGCCCTACATGATCTGGCAGAAGCGCTGGCGCGAACTGTTGGTCTACGGGCCGATAGCCATCGCCGTGGCGATTGTTGTCAGCTTGCCGTGGGCGCTGGCAGTGCATGGTCAAGAGCCGGACTATTGGCGGTTCTTCTTCTGGAATGAGCACATTCGTCGTTTCTCTGCCGATGACGCCCAGCACGCCTCGCCGTGGTGGTTCTATCTACCGTTGCTGGTGGCCTTCAGCTTGCCATGGGTGGCGTTCCTGCCAGCCTCGCTCCAGCAGGCCTGGAGCACCCGGCGTCAGGCAGGCACCGGTTTCCTGTTGCTATGGTTGGTCCTGCCGTTGGCTTTCTTCAGCCTGAGCAAGGGCAAGCTGCCGACCTATATCTTGCCGTGCCTGTTGCCACTGGCACTGTTGATGGCCAGTACGCTGGTGGACCGTCTGAAACAGGGGCAAAGCCGCCTGTTCAAGGTCAATGGCGTGCTGAATCTGGCCATCGGCCTGCTGACGTTGTTGGCGATTGTCTACCTGCAGCTGAAAAAGCCGGTGTACGTCGATGAGATGAACAACCTGGTCCTGGTGTTCATTGTGATTCTGGCCTGGGTCCTGGCCAACCTGATGCAAATCGTCCGACCTTTGAGCACCTGGGCTGCGCCGGCCATTGGCAGCCTTTTGCTGGTGGCTATCTTGCCGGCCGCGTTACCGCACTCAGTGGTCTACAGTAAGACGCCAGACCAGTTCGTCCTGGAACACCTCGAAGAGTTGAGCCAGACCAAGCATCTGTTGAGCAACGATCTGGGGGCGGCTTCGGCCCTGGCTTGGCGTCTACAACGCCCGGACGTTGCGTTGTACAACACCATCGGCGAAGTGAAGTATGGCCTGCAGTACCCGGATGCTGCCACACGTCGGGTCGACGTCGACCAAGTACAACAGTGGATGAGCGAGGCTCGCAAGATCGGCCCGGTGGGTGTGGTGATGCGGGTCAAGGGTGAGGATGAAGTGCGTGAAGCCGAATTGCTGCCTAAAGAGGGCAAGCGTTACGAGCGCGGCAGCATCATCATTTTGATAATCCCGCAGAGTGCGCCATGACCTGGGCCTTGCTGTTGGGGGCATGCCTGCTGACCTGCATGGGCCAGATCGCCCAGAAATATGCCGTGGAAAGCTGGCGCGGCGTCGAGTCGGGCCTGGGCGCGAAACTGCTCTCGCCCTGGTTATGGCTGGCGCTGGCCTGCCTGGGTGCTGGCTTGCTGGTGTGGCTGCTGGTGTTGCAGCGTCTGGAAGTCGGTATCGCTTATCCGATGCTCAGTCTCAACTTTGTACTGATTACCTTGGCCGCCCGTTTCGTGTTTCACGAGACTATCGATCGTCGTCATGGGATCGGTATGGTACTGGTGATTGCCGGCGTCGTGTTGCTGGGGCAGCACGCATGAGTCAGGGGCGTGGAATCGCTTTTGCCATGGGCAGCGTGTTGCTGGTCAGTGGCGCCCAGTTGGGCATGCGTTGGGGCATGAGTCACCTGCCGCAACCGGATCAATGGTTGATGGCGTTGGGCAATGGTGCGGTGGATGGGCTGGCACTGGGCGTGGTCATGTTGTCGATCTTCGCCTACGCGCTGTCGATGCTGTGCTGGCTGGCGGCCCTGCGGGACTTGCCTTTGGCCCGAGCCTATTCGCTGTTGAGCATCAGCTACGCGCTGGTGTACCTGCTGGCAGCCAGCTTGCCGTTGTTCAACGAACAGTTCAGTTTGTTCAAAACCCTGGGTGTGGCATTCGTCATGCTGGGGGTCATTACCATTAACTCGTCACGTGTAACTCGTCCTCGAGACTCCGTATGAAAATCAGCGTAATTGGTAGTGGTTATGTAGGCCTGGTTCAAGCAACTGTCCTGGCTGAAGTGGGTCACGATGTTGTGTGCATGGACGTCGATAAGCACAAGATCAAGATGCTGCAAAAGGGCCATGTCACGATCTTCGAGCCCGGTCTTGAGAGCATGGTGCGGGACAACCTGGACAGCGGTCGCCTGCAGTTCACCAGTGATCAGAAAATGGCTATCCAGCATGGTCAGGTGCTGTTCATTGCTGTCGGGACGCCGTCGGATGAAGACGGTTCGGCTGACCTCAAGTACGTATTGTCGGTGGGCGATGCAGTGGCCCGCTACCGGGTCGAGCCATTGATCCTGGTGGAGAAGTCCACCGTGCCGGTCGGCACCGGCGACACCTTGCGCGCCCACATCGAAGAGGCCTTGGGCAAGGCCGGACGCGGCCTTGAGTTCGACATTGTTTCCAACCCCGAATTCCTCAAGGAGGGCTCGGCCGTCAGCGACTGCCGTCGTCCAGACCGCATTGTGATCGGTTGCGACCGTGAAGAAGTGCGCGAGGTCATGCGTGAACTTTATGCGCCATTCAACCGCAACCACGACCGCACCATTTTCATGGACCTGCGCAGCGCCGAACTGACCAAGTACGCCGCCAACTGCATGCTGGCCACCAAGATCAGTTTCATCAACCAGATCGCCGAGCTGGCCGAACATCTGGGCGCCGACATTGAAGCCGTGCGTATGGGCATTGGTGCCGATCCGCGCATTGGTTACCACTTCATCTACCCAGGCTGTGGCTATGGCGGTTCGTGCTTCCCCAAGGACATGCGCGCGCTGATCCACAGTGCCCAGTTGGCCAACTGCTCCAGTGACCTGTTGCAAGCGGTCGAGGCCATCAACCAGCGGCAGAAGCACAAGCTGTTCGAGCGTATCAATGCGTTCTACAAGGGCGACCTGCGCGGCAAGACCTTTGCCCTGTGGGGGCTGGCCTTCAAACCTAACACCGATGACATGCGCTATGCACCAAGCCGGGTGCTAATGGAAGCCCTGTGGGCGGCCGGTGCACAGGTGCGGGCCTTCGACCCTGAAGCCATGCAGGAAACCCAGCGCCTGTATCCGGACCAGCCTAACCTGTCGCTGATGGGGACCCCGGAGTCAGCCCTGGCCGGTGCCGACGCCCTGATCGTGTGCACCGAATGGCAACAGTTCAAGGCTCCTGACTTCAATGCCATCAAATCGCGTCTGAAGGCACCGGTGATTTTTGACGGTCGCAACCTCTACGACATTGAGCGCATGGCACGTGCAGGCTTCACCTACTTCCCGATGGGCCGTGGTGAGTCGCACAATTTGCCGGTTCCTCAGCAGCAGGTTCCGGCTCCAACCACTGTCGCCTAGGAGGCTGGGTATACCCCTCTTCACCGGCAAGGGCCCGTCAGCTAGCGTTACGGAGGGACGCTGTTCCGGCTTATTGGCATTTCGATGTAGCCCGGTGTGAGGCCAAAGACTTCGACACCTTGAGGAACAGCGCGTCCGGTTGTGACAAAGACCTTCTGCGGTATCTGTTCACGATGCGGTTGGTGGCGTACGAACGTCCGCCCTTCATGATCACGTCTAAGTGCGGCCACCGGTATCGCGATCGCGTTTTCAGCGTGATAGGTGACGATTGCCAGGCGCGCACTCATTCCCAGGCGCACGCGTTGCTGTTGGGCTTGAGTCAGTGGGTCGAGGGTCGCGACCACCCCGTAGCTGGCGCCGGCTCCATACGTTTCTGACGGTAGGCGCTGTGCACTGATGGCTGAGATCTTGCCTGTCAGCGTCATGCCGAGAAAGCCATCACCGATGATCCGCACACGCATGCCTTCGCTCAACTGGTGCAGGTCGGCTTCTTCAACTCGGGTCACGGCGTTGATTTGTTCGAGGCTGACCAACTCGAACAAGGGCATACCCTGAGTGGCGCGGATGCCTTGCTGGATAGCGGTGGTGGTGTTTTCGTCCTGTTTGCGTGGGCGCAGGATGATCCCCGCGAACGGTGCGCGTAGCTCGCGTTGAGCATGCAGCGCAACCAGTGCCTGGTAGCGTGATTGGGCGTTGGCACACTCCATTTCGGCGATCTGTCGATGTTCGCCTTTGCCCTTTTCGAGTGTGGCGCTCAGTTCGGCCTGTGAAGCGGCCAGGTCGAGTGTTTGCATGCGGGCTTGTTGCTCAAGGGCTTCGACTTCCATTCGGGCCACGATGCCGCGATCGAACAGGCGCCGGGTGTCGGTGAGCTTGTTGCGCGTATCGCTCAGGCTCAGTTGGGCGTTGGTCACGGATCGACGGGCGCGGGCCACATCGGCGCTTTGCGGCCAGTTCTGCATTTCTTCCAGGGCGCGCTGAGCGTTGAGTTGCACGGCCAGTGCCTCGCGTAACTGAATCTCCAGTTGCGAGCTGTCGAGCGTCAGCAGGAGCTGGCCTAGCTCGACGCGCTGGCCTTCGGTAACGGAAACGCTGTGTACTAACCCTTCAAAGGGCGCAGCAAGGGTCAACCGTGTCGCGGCTTCCAAACGCCCGATGAGGCCCAACTGGTTTTCTAGTATTTGCGGTTTTACTTGCAGCCAGTCGCTTCCAGGCGGTGAGCCTGGTGGCCTTGCGTGGTACACGAGTGTGATTGCCAGCAACATCAGGCTCAGTGCGCCCGCCAGCCAGTATCGCGCCTGACGTGTGCGTGGAAACAAGTAGCGCTTAGTCGTTGAGGTCAATGTCCCAGCTCTCCAGCGTTGTGCCCAGTGTCTGGTCCAGTTGGGCTTGTGTGTTGAGATAGGCAATCAGTGCATTGAGGCGTGTGCTTTCCGCTGTTCGCAAATCGGCTTCAAAACTCAGTACCTGAAAGTTGCTGGAGCGACCGGCTTGCAGTTTCTCGCGTTCGATATCGAGTTTTCGGCGTGACAGCTCGCGCGCACGTTGTGCGATTTCATACTGGCGCCAGCGGGTGCCGAGGTTGCGCACAGCATCGCCGACATCGCGTTCGAGCAACTGGCGCGTTTCGCTTAGGCGAATGTCCTGGGTTTCGACGTTGACTCGGGCGCGCACTTCAGCTTGGCGTCGGCTCAGGTCGCCAATGGGGATCTCGACCTGTAGGCCGGCATAACCCTCCCAGGTGTGGTCGGATGCGTAGCCGCGTTCACCCGGGTAGCGGCTACGGGCCTGGGTGGCAGCACCAATGAGCGATAGGTCCCATAGTCGTTCATTGCGGGCCACCGTGAGGTTGACAGCGGCTTGCTCGATTGCGATCAACTGGGTGAGGTAGGTGGGTTGCTGGTTTTGTGCAACCGCTAGAGCCTCGGCCAGCCCGAAGTCTGTGCGTGTCACGTCAAGGCGTTCAATGGCCTGTACCGGTGTTTGCAGATCGAGCGCCAGCAGGTGCAGTAACTCGAGCCGGCTAGCGTCGAGTTGGTTGGAGGCTTCTTCGACAGCGAGTTCCTGTGTCGCCACGTCCGCTTCGGTCTGCACGAGTTCGAACTCGGCCATGCGCCCAGAGGCGATCATGACCTTGTTGGCATCCAGTAGCTGGCGTGAGCGCGCCAGTGCTTCGCGGGTGATGCGCAACTGTTCTTGTGCACGCAGCAGTTCGCGGTAAGCAGTGATGATCTGGGTGACGGTGCTTGAGACGGTTGCTTTCAGGTTGAGGCGATTGACCTGCTCGGCAAGTTCGGCCAAGCGTATGGGCGCGGTTGCCACCTCGCGCCCTGCGCCGCGGAGCAGGGGCTGGATGACGCTGAACGTTGCGCCATCGTTGTGTGTGCGACCAGCGTGGTTCGCCTGGGTAAGGTGATGACGCCATGACAGGCTGAACTGTGTTCCATATTCGCCAAGCAGCGTGGTTGAAGGGGCGACTTCGTTTTGCCGGTAGTGGTCATCCTGGTTGCGCGTAGCCAGGTGGCGGCTGCTTAGCACCAGTTTTGGCGTGAAGCGGTCTTTTTCCACACGTAGATCGAATTTCTGCACGATGCGTTCGAAGTACGCGCTACGGATCGCGTGATTGTTACGCAGACCTAGCAGTACCGCTTCGTTCAAGGCCAGCGCTATCGTTTGTTCATTCGCGGAAAGGCTCTTGTCGGGGGGGCTGGCTTGCGTGGGTGACAAACGTTCGGCGCATGCGTTTGTCGTAAACAGCAGCAGGTGGACCACGCCCACCAACAGGTAACGGGTCGCAGTGCTGGGACGTGCGCACATGTCAGTCATCACGCAGCGCCGTCACGGGTTGCAGGGCGGCCGCACGCTGTGCCGGATGGAGGCCGAAGACCAGTGTACTCAGTAGCGAGCTGGCGATGCCCATTGGCAGCGAGGTCATTGATAGTGAAAATGACCACCCCGATAGCGTCACAAACATCCAGGCAGCGGCCACGCCGAACAAGGCGCCAGCCAACGCGCCGACCACGGCCAATGCCATGGCCTCCAGCAGGAAGAGGCTGGCGATATCGCGTGGTCGGGCACCGATTGCCATGCGTATGCCGATTTCTTGCCGCCGTTCGGACACGTTCATGACCATCACGTTCATGATGCCCACACCACCGACCAGCAGTGAAATACCAGCCAGCCCGAGGAGCAGGTAGGAAAAGGTTCGGGCCTGTCGTTCCAGCCCATCCAGCAACTGCTGGGGAATTTGCACCTGTACGGTGTGGCCTGGCGCCTTGCGGGCCAGGTAATCACGCAGCGCGTTGGCATCTTCAGCCAGGCGCTCACTCTGTAGCCCCTTGGCGATGATGCTGTTGATCTCGGGGGTGGGTGTTATTCGTCTCATCCCCTCGATAGGCAGGAGGATCGCCTCGTCCACGGGAATGGGTATGAGTGGGTTGTGCCCATGCTCGGCCAGGATGCCGATGATCTCAAACAGGTAGCCCTCAATCGCCACGGGATCCTGATTGTTCAGCGTGCTTACGTTCAGCGCTCTGGCTGCTTGTGCACCCAGCACCGCGTAGGTGCTCTGCTGATCGTAAGGGGAGAGGAATCTACCGTGACTGAGCTGCAGGCCCAATACACCTTCCAGTTCGTGGGAGGTGCCTATGACACTCAAGGGATAGGCTTGGCCGTCGATGTGGACGGTCGTCGAATAGAGTATGGCCGGCGCGATTTCACGAAGACCTGGGACGGCGTGTTTCACAAGCTGGGTGTCCAGTGTGGCAGGTGCGGGGCGCGTGACCGTGCCGGGCGTGGCGGTGAAGCTGCCTACCATTACATCGCTACCCAGGCCCTTGAATGTGCGGATGGCTTCGTGGGCCGCGTTGTGGCCTATGTTCAGCAGTGCGACCACCGAGGCGCAACCTGCTGCGATCCCCAGCAGGGCCAGCAGTGCGCGGCGCCCAAGCAGGCGCAGGCTGCTCAGGGGTTCGCTCAGTGTTTGGCGCAAGGATGGCCCGTAGCTGTTTGGCCGTGCGTCAGGCATGTGCTGGGTTCGGATACTGTTCAAGCAGATGCCCGTCTTTGACCAGCAGGCAGCGCTGCAGTGTCTGGGCCAGTGATTCGTCGTGGGTGACGATCACGAGGGTGACGCCCTGTTCTCGATTCAAGGCCTGTAACAGCGCTAGCACTTCCCCAGCGGTGGCGCTGTCGAGGTTGCCGGTGGGTTCGTCGGCCAGAATCAGGTCGGGGCGGCCGACCAGGGCCCGAGCAATGGCTATGCGCTGGCGTTGTCCGCCGGACAGCTCTGCCGGGCGATGATGGGCGCGATTGGCCAGGCCGACACGCGTGACCTCCTGTAGGGCGAGGCACTGTGCCTCTGCGTGCCCGTACCCTCGATAGCGCAGGGGCAGTGCCACGTTTTCCAGTGCGCTAAGGCGAGGGAGCAGGTTGAAGCTCTGGAATACGAACCCGATGCGCTGGTTGCGTGTTTGGGCACGTATGTGCGCCTTGGCGCGGGTCATGTCGTGCCCGTCGAGTAACAGGCGACCGGATGTGGGCTGGTCAAGCAGGCCAATGATATTGAGCAGCGTGCTTTTCCCTGAACCGGAAGCGCCGACGATTGCGCAGCTTTGTCCTCGCATGATGGACAGCGACACGTTGTGAAGTGTTGGCCGAAGCCCGGCCGCTGTTGAGTAGGTGTAGCCGATACTTTCCAGCTGTAGAAGGTTTTCGCCTGGCGAGGCGGTTGTGTGGTTGTTTCCGTTGTTCGGCACGGCCTGCTCCAAAGTATTTATCTAGTTTTCTATGGTTTTTGTGAGTCAGGCAATAAACAAGGTGTTGATGAGTGGTGGGTAGAGTTATTCAGAAGGCTAGCGCAGGTTTAATTGTCGATGCGTGCTGTCTTGGTTTTGCTAGGTGTTGGCTGTTTATTTTATGCCTGGTTGTTTGTATGAATATTCTGATATTCGAGAATTTTCTTTGGGTATGAAAAGGTATTGTTCGTGAAAAGGGTTGACGTTATTTGTTGTGCCGACTAAGAATTGCAGCCGGTTACAGCGATAGCAGCAGTTGTGGCAACGTTCTTTACGGTTGTAAATAGCGTGATGAGGTCAGGCTGCAATGTGGTCGGCTTATTTCAAGGGCGCATTGCAAGTGTGATAAGCCGAAGGCATGTCTGTGTCGCTGGAACGCTTCGCGTTAAATAAATACGCAGGGAGGGCCGCCATGGTTGGCGTTACAGGCTATACATCTTTTTCCGGTACCAGTGCGCTGACCCGGGCCAGCCCAAGCTTGCCCGTTAGCACCGACGACACAGCGTGCTCCGCTGCAGTCATCCCGCCAGCGAGTGATGCAAGTACGGTGTCTACGCTGGCTCGGCAGCTCAGCGAGGCGGCTGCTCGCGCCGAGGCGCGCGATGCTGGGCTTGATTACAAGGCGTTGGGTGAGGCGGCAAAAGTGCTGTTGAATCAAATATCGGGTGATAGCTATACACTCAACAAGGCTCGGCACGATGCGGAGCTGCCGAACAGTGATGACCCAGAACTGCTGGAGCGGGCCAGGCAGGCAACCGATTTCGTCAACAGTCGTTACCCAGGCTCCAACATCGTCGGCAAGAATCCTTTCGCGGGCATGTCACGAGATCAACTGGTTCTGATTGCCTATGACGATAGCGGTGCTTTTACAGTCAATGAGCGACGCGCAGCACTGTGCGAGAGTCTGAATCAGGAATACGAGTGGCGTCGGATGGTGCTGGCAAAAGGTGACGCTGAATACAACAGTACCGGCAAGCTCACCAGCTTTTTCACCGAGGTGCTTGAGCATTATGAAAGTCTGCCGGCTATCGAGCAGGCACAGTACCCTGGCAATTATGTGAGCCAGTTGCAGGGATGGATTGACAGCGGTTTCAACTACATCACTCACCAGTCTGAGGGCAACGCTACGACCTTGGTCGGGTTACTCGAAGAGTGGATGGCTTCAGCGTCGTCCCAACAAAATGATGCAACGGATTACCTGCCCGCTAGAACAGGTGATGGGGCTGCGAACAAACGCAGTTGAGTGAACGGCGCAATCAGGCGCAGTCAGTTAGGGTTATCGAGAAATCGTAAGTTCAGCATTGCTTTTGGCGTCGCTCCAAGAAGTGTCGCTGTAATTTAATAATGCCTGTTCAATCACGTGGAGACATGAAATATGAATGTACATAAGGTGGTGCTTGCGCTGTTTTCGATCGTTACTTTGTTTGCTGCAGGTGCGGCGCATGCTGGGCCTAAGGTTATGGTGACCTTTAAGAATAACGCTATCTCAGATGCTGCATATGTAATAGAGACGTCAAATGAGGCTAGTACCAATGTAAATGCTTCGCCAAAGCCGGCTGCTTTGGTTGATTATGGAGGGGCGGATACCTACTATGTTCAAAGCAATGTCTCTCCTGATACAAATTTCGCTGCTGTCCGCTACAAGGTTGGCGGCAAAACCTGTGCATTTACCACGACGTATGTGAATACATACAACTCAAGCGGTATCAAGGTACCGTCCTGGAACAAGACGTCTACCCCCAGTGGTGGTGCCACGTGTACCGCGACTATCACGTCGACCAATTACACGAGTCACGAGTGGTCGGTAGAGTTTGCAATGAAGTAATCATCCCTATGGTCGGCGCTGTATTAGCCGGCCATTTTTTTTGCAAGACCTATTCGTCAGTCAAAGGAGGGCCGCCATGGTCGGCGTTACAGGGTATACATCCTTTTCCGGTACCAGTGTGCTGACCAGGGCCAGCCCAAGTTTACCCGTTAGCACCGACGACACCGCGTGCTCCGCTGCGGTCATCCCGGCAGCGAGTGATGCCAGTACGGTGTCTACTCTGGCGCGGCAGCTAAGCGAGGCGGCTGCTCATGCCGAGGCGCGGGATGCCGGGCTTGATCGCAAGGCGCTGGGTGACGTCGCGAAAGCACGGTTGAATGAAATTTTGGGCGACAGTTATTTCTTTAACAAGGCGAAGCATGACGCCGAGCTGCCAAACAGTGATGACCCGGAGCTGTTGGCACGGGCCAAAGACGCGACGGACTTCGTCAATGGCCGTATATATGGCGCCCGTACCGGGACCAATCCTTTCGCGGGCATGTCACGAGATCAATTGGCCTTGATTGCCTATGACGATAGTGGTGCTTTCACGGTCAATGAGCGGCTTGCTGCAGTGTACGAAACCCAAGAGCAGGAGTACGAGTGGCGCCGGATGGTGCTGGCAAAATCGGATGTTGAATACAACAGCACCGGCAAGCTCACGGGCTTTTTCATGGAAGTGCTTGAGCATTATGAGGGACTACCTGCCATCGAGCAGGCGCAGTACCCCGATACCTATGTGAGCCAGTTGCAGGGATGGATTGACAGCGGTTTCAACTACATTACTCATCAGGCCGAGGGCAATGGCATGAACCTGAGCGGGTTGCTCGAGAAGTGGCTTGTGGAAAGCCCGGATGGCCGCAAGGGCGTGTTGAACAGTACCGACCCCGCATAGTGTGAAGCGCCTCATGATCCTGGTGAAGTACTGGGGGAAAGGGCGGGCAAAGTGATATTCTTCGCGCCTTCGGTCAACCCGTGTCGTCGCGGCATGCCGGTTTGGCTGAACAGTCATACTTCCCCCATTATGGATATCGTTCGGGTCAGTTCATGAAGAAATCAGTAGGCGTACTTTCCGGTCTTGCGGTACTCGCGGCCTTGACGAGTGCAGGTACCTGGTACACCGGCAAGCAGTTGCCTGACGCCTTGAAGGCCTCTATTGCGCAAAGTAACGAGCAGGCCCAGAAGGCATTGCTTGGCACGGGCGCCAGTGCCAGCGTCGAGTTGGTTTCGCTGGAGCAGCACTTCTACACCAGTACCGCCCATTACCGTGTGAAGGTTGCAAACCTGGATGCCGGTGACGAGTCGGTGAGCCTCGAGTTGAACTTCGTTGATCGCATCGAGCACGGCCCGCTGCCATGGTCGCGCTTGAAGGCGTTCAAGCTGATGCCGGTCATGGCAACCAGCAACTATGCGCTGGAGAAGACTGAAGGTACCGCCAAGTGGTTTGCCGCGGCCAAGGAAGTTGCGCCGCTGCAGGGTCAGGTCAGCCTGGGTTATGACCGTTCGGTACAGGGCAGCATGAAACTGTTGCCGCTGGACGTTACCGGTGACGACGGCTCGGTGGTGAAATTCTCCGGCTTCAACCTGGATGTCGACAGCAGTGCCGATGCCGAGAAGGTCAAGGTCAATGGCACCATGGGCAGCCTCGCCATGTCGCTGGTGTCGCCTGACACTGCGCCGGTCAAGATCGACCTCAATGGCATGAATATTACGGGTGACCTGACCAAGACCACCTATGGCTTCTATGTGGGGCAGGTTGACTTCGGGTTGGCCAGCAGCCAGTTCGTGTTCGGTGATCAGCAGTCGACGTTGCTGCTCAAGGCGCTTGAGCAGCGCAACGATTACCGCGCTGAGGGCGACAAAATGTCGGGCCGCCTGACCTACAAGGTCGGCGACATCAGCTACGAGGGCAAGTCGGTCGGCAGTGCGCAGATGGTCATGAGCGTGAAGAGCCTGGACATTCCGGCGCTCCAGTCGTTGATGAGCTGGTATGAAAGCCATCTGCCCGAGATTCAGCAGGCCGCCGCCGAAGGGCGGTCCATGCCGCAGTTGGCGATGAGCCCTGAAGAAGAGGCGAAGGTACGCGAGGATATCCTGAAGATGCTCGCGGCCAAGCCGCAGGTCGCGCTGGAAGATTTGTCCTTCAAGACCGCCAACGGTGAAAGCCGTTTCAGCCTGGCGGTTGAGCTGAACAAGCCTACCTCGTTGGAACTGCCACCGGATCAGTTGGGTCGCCAATTGATCTCCCAGCTCAAGAGCAACCTGACGCTGTCCAAGCCGATGATCGTTGATCTGGCGGTTCTGCAGGCTGCCTTCCAGGGTGAAACCGACACCCAGGCGATTGCCCAGCAGGCGTCCATGACCAGTGAAATGGTCGGGCAGATGGCGCTGCAGACGCAGTTGGCCAAGCTGCAGGGCAGTGATGTCGTTGCCAACTTGAACTATGTCGATGGCCAGGTGGAGTTCAATGGGCAGAAAATGACCCTTGAAGAGTTCGCCGGGCTGGTCATGGCCAACCTCGGTGCCATGGGTCAAATCGGCGGTTGATGTGATGCAAGGGGCGGGCAGCCGAGGCTATGGCTGCCTGCCCTTGGCCGTTTCAGGCCAAAAAAGCCTTTAGAATTCATCTGATTATCTGTAGCCTTCGGCCTCCTATGAAGCCGAGGCCGCAGAGGCTTTACGGTCCAGCCGCAATTGCCGTTCGGGCACTTGCCGACGGAACCTGTAGCCGATTTGCCGGGGCTCGGTGATACACTCGACTTACGCGTATCAGCGCCTGCAGGTCTTGCCGAACATGACGCATATCTCCGAACGCCTTCTGGTTCAAGCTCACTTGGATGCCAAGCAACCCAAGCCACTGACACCGGAAGAAGAAGCCCATTACCGTGCCGCCATCGCTGCTGAGCTCAAGGCGCAGGATGCGGTCCTGGTGGCGCACTATTACTGTGACCCGGTTATTCAGGCACTTGCCGAGGAGACGGGCGGCTGCGTGTCTGACTCGCTGGAAATGGCTCGCTTTGGCAACAAGCACCCGGCCAAGACGGTCGTAGTTGCCGGTGTTCGCTTCATGGGCGAAACCGCCAAGATCCTCAACCCTGAGAAGCGTGTGCTGATGCCAACGCTTGAAGCGACCTGCTCGCTCGACCTGGGTTGCCCGGTGGACGAGTTCTCGGCGTTCTGCGACAAGCACCCTGAGCGCACCGTAGTGGTTTATGCCAATACGTCGGCAGCAGTCAAGGCGCGGGCCGACTGGGTGGTAACCTCCAGTTGTGCGCTGGAAATCGTTGAAAGCCTCATGGATAACGGCGAGACCATTATCTGGGGGCCGGACCAGCATCTGGGGCGTTATATCCAGAAACAGACCGGCGCCGACATGCTGCTCTGGGACGGCGCGTGCATTGTTCACGAAGAGTTCAAGTCGCGACAATTGGCGGACATGAAAGCGCTGTACCCCGATGCGGCGATTCTGGTTCACCCTGAATCCCCTGAGGCAGTGATCGAGCTGGCCGATGCGGTGGGTTCCACCAGCCAGTTGATTGCCGCTGCGCAAAGCATGCCGAACAAAACCTTTATCGTCGCCACCGATCGCGGCATTTTCTACAAGATGCAGCAGCTGTGCCCGGACAAAGTCTTCGTCGAAGCGCCTACCGCAGGTAACGGTGCCGCATGCCGCAGTTGCGCCCACTGCCCATGGATGGCCATGAACACGCTGGAGCGCACCCTGCAGTGCCTGCGTGAGGGCAGTAACGAGATTTTTGTGGACGCTGCGTTGATTCCGCAGGCCATTCGCCCGCTCAAACGCATGCTGGATTTCACCCATGCAGCGCGGATGAAGTTGTCCGGTAACGCCTGATACACGCTGAATCCTGCGTCGGCAGGGCAGCCCCATGTGCTGTGGGGCTGCTGCCGTACGTGGGTTAGCGCATCATTTCCTTGACCATGCGTTGCTGCTCAAGCATTTCCCGTTGCCGTGCATCGAGGCGCGACGCCAACTGGAAGTTGTTGCCGGCACGGCGTTTGGCGTAATCAAGCTGCTGAATTGCCTGGTCGTAGTCGCCGACCAGGGCAAAGTACTCTGCGCGAGCCTGGTGCAGGCCTATCGTGTTGCCTGACAGGCCGCGTGCCTCGGCCACTTCATACCAGACATCCGGATCGTCTGGGCGGTTCTTCAGCAAACCGTCCAGCGCCTTTTCCGCTTCGGCGGGGCGATTCAGTTTCAGCAATACATCGGCCCGGGCCTGCTGCAGTGGGTAGCTGCCGGGGTAGAGGGTGAGCATCTTAGTCACCCGTTGTTCGGCGTCGGCCAGTCGATTATTGGTAATGTCCAGGTCGATTTGCGCCAGGTTGTAGGTGATGTCGTTCGGTGCCTTGGCCAGCAAAGGCTTGAGGTTTTCGCGGGCTTCGTTCAGTTGGCCGCCCTTGGTCTGGGCGATGGCCAGGCCATAGCGTGCGGCATCGAGTGTGGGGTTTTCCTCGAGCATGGCGCGGAAGCGTTTGGCCGCAAGGCCGGGGGTGCCCTCGTAGGTCAATTGCACCCGAGAACGCATCAATTGGTAACGCAGGCTGTCTTCGGTGCCGCCGGCAGGTGCCTGTTCGGCACGGTTGCGGGTGTCGGCAATACGCGACTCGGTCACCGGGTGAGTCAGCAGGAATTCTGGCGGCTTGGCGTCGAAACGGTACTGGCGCATCAAACGCTCGAACATGCTGGGCATGTTCCGTGGGTCGTAGCCAGCCTTTTCCAGGTTGATGATGCCGATACGGTCGGCTTCCTGCTCGTTCTGTCGGGAGAAGCGCCGTTGTTCCTGGATCGCGGCAGCCTGGGAGCCGGCGATGGCGGCAATACCGGCATCCCCGGCACCGGAAGCCGCAACCACTATCCCCGCCAGCAGTGCCGCCATCATCGGCAGTTGCATGCGTTGCTGGGCTTCAACCCCACGGGCAAAGTGGCGCTGCGACAAGTGCGCCAGTTCGTGGGCGAGTACCGAGGCATATTCGCCTTCGTTCTGGGCGTTGAGGAACAGCCCTCCGTTGACCCCGACAATGCCGCCGGGCGCAGCAAAGGCGTTCAGCTCTTTGCTGTCGATCAGGATGAACTCCAGGCGCCGGTCCTGCAGTTGGCTGGTTTCGGCAAGCCGGTAGACACTGGTCTCGACATAATCCTTGAGCTGGGGGTCGGACAGTTGGCCGACATTGCCCCGCAATAGGCTGAGCCAGGCACGGCCCAGTTGGTGCTCCTGTTGCGGCGAGACAATGGCCGAGCTGGCGTCGCCGAGTGACGGAAGGTCGTCGGCATGGCTCGGTAGCGCCAACAGGCAGGCCAGCGTCAGCAAGGTAGGGCGCAAAAAATTCATGCACGAAGCTCTGGTCGACAAAGACCTTACTGTAGCCCGCTCGCACGTCTGCGACCAGAGGCGGTATTCTACCGGGCTTGCTTTGTATCAATGCCCTTGACCGGGCGCCTGCCAGGAGAGAACCGATGACCGATAGCCTGCCCTGTGACGCCGAGCTCGATGCCAGTGGCCTGAATTGCCCGCTGCCTCTGCTCAAGGCCAAGCTGGAGCTCAATCGGCTTGCCAGTGGCGCGGTGCTCAAGGTGATCGCCACCGACGCGGGTTCGCAACGTGATTTTCGCACTTTTGCTCAATTGGCAGGTCACACGCTGCTACTCGAAAAGGCCGAGGCCGGGGTTTTCAGCTACTGGCTGAAGAAAGCCTGAGTCTTCCCCCGTATTTAAGGATTGTTGATGTTCAAAGTGCTTCGCGACTGGATGCAGCGCTATTTCTCCGATGAGGAGGCAGTGGTGCTGGCGGTGCTGCTGTTCCTGGCGTTTGCCGCGATATTGACCCTTGGCGGGATGCTCGCGCCCGTGTTGGCAGGCATGGTCCTGGCGTTTCTCATGCAAGGCCTGGTCAATGCCCTGGAGCGTTTCAAGGTTCCCAGCAAGATTGCCGTGGCACTGGTGTTCACACTGTTCATGGGGGCGCTGGCGGTGTTCCTGTTGGTGCTGGTGCCGTTGCTGTGGCATCAGTTGATCACCCTGTTCAACGAACTGCCTGGCATGCTTGGCAAATGGCAGTCGCTGTTGTTGCTGCTGCCGGAGCGTTATCCGCACCTGGTCTCGGACGAACAGGTCTTGCAGGCCATTGAAGTGATGCGTGGCGAGATCGGCAAGTTCGGCCAGTGGGCGCTGACCTTCTCGTTGTCCAGCCTGCCACTGTTGGTCAACGTCATGATCTACCTGGTGCTGGTACCGATCCTGGTGTTCTTTTTCCTCAAGGACCGTGAACTGATCGCACGTTGGGTCAGTGGATACCTTCCGCGTGAGCGGGCCTTGATGACTCGTGTGGCCGAGGACATGAACCGGCAGATCGCCAACTACATTCGCGGTAAAGGTATCGAGATCCTGATTTGCGGGGTCGCGACCTACATCGCCTTTGTCGCCCTCGGGCTGAACTACGCGGCGCTGCTGGCACTGCTGGTCGGTCTGTCGGTGGTAGTGCCCTATGTCGGGGCGGTGGTGGTGACCGTGCCGGTGACATTGATCGCCTTGTTCCAGTGGGGCTGGGGAGACCAGTTCATTTACCTGATGGCGGTGTACGCGATCATTCAGGCGCTGGACGGCAACGTGTTGGTGCCGTTGTTGTTCTCCGAAGCCGTCAGCCTGCACCCGGTCGCAATCATCTGCGCCGTGCTGTTGTTCGGCGGGCTGTGGGGGTTCTGGGGGATCTTCTTTGCGATTCCGTTGGCGACCCTGTTCAAGGCGGTGCTGGATGCCTGGCCTCGCCGGGAACCGCCTGTGGCGCCATTGCTGTAACGTCAGGCAGGGTTGATCACCGGCAAGGCCAGATCCATCAGGAGCCGGCCTTGCCGACGATAGCGCTTCAGGCCTTGTTCAACGCCTGCGCTTGGGCCAGCACGGCTTCAACGTGGCCCGGTACTTTCACGCCACGCCACTCCTGGCGCAGTACACCATCCTTGTCGATCAGGAAGGTGCTGCGGTCTACGCCCAGGTATTCCTTGCCATAGAGCTTCTTAAGCTTGATCACGTCGAACAACTGGCACAACGCCTCGTCCTTGTCGCTGATCAGCTCAAACGGGAACGCCTGCTTGCACTTGAAGTTCTCGTGCGATTTGAGGCTGTCGCGGGAAACGCCGAACACCTCGGTGTCGGCCGCCTGGAAGGCCGCGTAGTGATCCCGAAAACCCTGGCCTTCGGTGGTGCAGCCCGGGGTGCTGTCCTTGGGGTAGAAGTACAGCACGACCTGACGGCCTTTCAGGGCTTCCAGGTTGATCTGCTTGCCGCTGGTGGCCTCGGCCTGGAAAGCGGGTACCGATTGATCGAGTTCAACAGCCATGGTGCATTCCTTACATGGGGTTTTGTGGGCGCCAGGGTTCGATCAGCGCATCCAGGTTGAGTGCGTCGGCGAAGTCCAGGAACTGGTCGCGCAGCCAGCTGATCTGTGTGCCCGCAGGCAGCGTCACGGTGAACGTGGCGTTGAGCATGGTGCCGCCGGTTTGCGGTGCCTGATAGGTATCGCAGGTCAGGTTCTCCAGCTCTACCCGGTGGTCGAGGAAGAACTGGCACAGCTCATTGATGATATCGGGCCGATAGGCGGCGCTGATGTAGGCGACGTACGGCAAGGATAGTGGGCGAACCTCCAGGCCTGCGCTGCGCACGACATTGACCGTGAAACTGTGCTTCTTGGCCAGGCTTGGGAGTGCAGCCTCGAGCCGCGCCAGTGCGTCCCAGCTGCCCGATACCTGGAGCACCAGTGCGCTGCATTCCCCGTGGCGTGTCAGGCGCGAGGTTACGACAGAGCAACGGTTGTCGTTGCTGGTGCGGCACAGGATGTTGGTCAGCTCCATGGGATTGGGGCCCAGGGCGCTGATGACAAGGAATTGTTCGCGAACGGTGGGGGTGGACATGCAGCATTCCTAAAGCGATGAGCGGTCAGTACGTGACGTGGCAAGAGGCTGTGCTTTATATCGTTCCGCCGCTCAGAATCGAGGGTCAGGGCGCAGCCGAGGTGCATCATCAGCAAGCCAGGGGGCTGCTGCGTACCGATCAAAGAGGGAAGGGTAGCGAAAACTGCTGCCGAGGGGAATGCTCCGGCCACCTGCTTCGCTTGTGCAAGCCCGATGGCGCCAGTACCATTACCGCTCTCTTTTTCCGGCAGGAGCAGTTTCATGATTGCGGGCAGTATGGTGGCATTGGTCACACCCATGGATGCACAAGGGCGTCTTGACTGGGACAGCCTCAGCAAACTCGTGGACTTTCACCTGAAAAACGGTACTCATGCCATCGTTGCCGTCGGTACGACCGGCGAGTCTGCGACCCTTGATGTCGAAGAACACATCAAAGTCATCGAGGCTGTAGTCAAACAGGTCAACGGGCGTATCCCGGTGATCGCTGGCACCGGCGCCAACTCCACGCGTGAAGCGGTCGAGCTGACCCGCAACGCCAAGAACGCCGGGGCTGATGCCTGCCTGCTGGTGGTGCCGTACTACAACAAGCCTACCCAGGAAGGCTTGTACCAGCACTTCAAGCATATCGCTGAAGCCGTAGACATCCCGCAGATTCTCTACAACGTGCCCGGCCGTACTTCCTGCGACATGCAGGCAGAGACCGTCATTCGTCTGTCGACCGTACCGAACATCATCGGTATCAAGGAAGCCACAGGCGACCTGAAGCGCGCCAAGGCCATCCTGGATGGCGTCAGCAAGGACTTCATCGTCCTGTCCGGCGATGATCCAACCGCCGTTGAGCTGATCCTGATGGGCGGCAAGGGCAATATCTCGGTAACCGCCAACGTTGCGCCACGCGAAATGGCCGACCTGTGTGAAGCCGCCCTCAAGGGCGATGCCGAAACGGCCCGTGCCATCAACGAAAAACTGATGCCGCTGCACAGGGACCTGTTCATCGAAGCCAACCCGATCCCGGTGAAGTGGGCGTTGGTGGAAATGGGCCTGATGCACAAAGGCATTCGCCTGCCGCTGACCTGGCTGAGCGAACCTTGTCATGAAACGCTGCGGCAGGCCATGCGCCAGTCCGGCGTACTGGTTTAACTGAGGAAGTACACCGCATGAAGCGATTGGCTGGTCTTTCCGCCCTTGCCTTGATTATCTCCAGCACCAGCGGGTGCGGCTGGCTGTGGGGTGAAGACGGTTACTTCCGTGACCGTGGCGGCGACTATCTGGAGGCTACCCAGAAGCCGCCGATGCAACTGCCACCGGATGTCAGCAGTGCCAAGCGTCTCGACCCGCTGCTGCCGATCCCGCGTAACGTCGCGGACAGCAGTACCAAGGGCGAGTTCGACGTGCCGCGTCCGCTGCCGTTGTCGGCGGCGGGTGAAGCCAGCGACTTCAGCCTGCAGAAGAGTGGTAACTCGCGTTGGGTACTGGCCCAGCGTGCACCGGCTGAAGTCTGGCCAGTGGCTCGTCAGTTCTTTGAAGACAACGGTTTCCGTATTGCCGAAGAGCGTCCGCAAACCGGTGAGTTCACGACCACCTGGCAGCGTTCCGACGAGCTGTCGGCCGCCATGGCAAAACGCTTGGCAAGCACCGCCACCAGCGGTGACAGTGAAATGCGTGCGCGTGTACGCATCGAACCGGGTGTGCAGCGGGGCACCAGTGAAGTCTATGTGGTGACTGCTGAGCGTCCGGCCGGCAGTACCGCCGAGGTTGATTTCCCGGCGCGTTCCGTCAATACCGCCGCTGATGCCCTGCTGGTCGATGAAATGCTCGCCAGCATGACCCGTAGCGCCGAGAAGGGCGGTTCCGTCTCGCTGCTTGCTGCTCGTGATTTCGATGCCCCTAGCCGTGTCAGCCTGAGCGAAGACGGCAGCGGCAACCCGGTATTGAACCTGGGCGCCGACCTTGATCGTGCCTGGTCCAGTGTGGGCCGCGCCTTGGAGCACGGTGAGTGGCGTGTCGAAGACATCAACCGCAGCCTGGGCCTTTACTACATCAACCTGGCCGAGAAAGCCGAGAAGCACGACCAGGAGCCTGGTTTCTTCGGCAAGCTGTTGGGCAGCGAGCCGAGCAAGGAAGAGCGTGAAGCCCGTGCCGAGCGTTATCAGGTTCGCCTGAGCAAGGTGGGTGACAGCGTCCAGGTTACGGTCGAGAAAAACATCAACACCGTCGCGCCAGCTGATGTCGCTCGTCGTGTGTTGAGTGTCATTCAGGACAACCTGGGTTAAGTGCGCTTCGCCGTACTAGGAAGCGGTAGCCAGGGCAATGGTACGCTGATCGCCAGTGACGACACCTGTGTGCTGGTCGATTGTGGCTTTTCCCTGCGGGAAACCGAGCGGCGCCTGGCGCTGCTCGGCGTAGCGCCAGATCAATTGAATGCCATCGTCGTTACCCATGAACATGCCGACCATGTTCATGGCGTTGGTTTGCTGGCGCGGCGCTACAATCTACCGGTCTACCTCAGCCGTGGGACGTTGCGTGGGATGCGCAAGCCCGTCGAGGTCGCAGGCTTCCTGGCCGGTGACGAGCGGTTACAGGTGGGCAGCTTGAGTATTACCGCTGTTGCTGTGGCGCACGATGCGCTGGAGCCACTGCAGTATGTGTTCAGTGACGGTCATCGGCGATTGGGTGTGCTGACCGACCTGGGTTCGTATGATGATCGGCTGTTGACTCACTATCAGGATCTGGACGCCTTGTTGATTGAGGCCAATCACTGCCGTGATCTGCTGGCGAGAGGGCATTACCCCTATTTCCTCAAGCAGCGGGTGGGTGGTGATCTAGGACATTTGAACAACCATCAGGCCGCGCGCCTGGTGGCCGAGTTGGGTTGGCACAAGCTGCAGCATCTGGTGCTGGCCCACCTCAGTAGCAAGAACAACCAGCCACAGCTGGCCCGGCAGTGTTTTGTCGACGCCTTGGGGTGTGACCCGGGCTGGCTACAGGTGGCCAATCAGGATTCAGGGCTCGACTGGCGCGAAATCGCCCGGCCCATCTAACTTAGCAAGCGGAGCCCATCATGGAAAAACGTGAAGAACTCTACCGCGGCAAAGCCAAGTCGGTTTACAAGACCGATGACGCTGACCGCTTGATCCTGCTGTTTCGCAACGACACTTCGGCGTTCGACGGCAAGCGTATCGAACAGCTCGACCGCAAAGGTATGGTGAACAACAAGTTCAACGCCTTCATCATGCAGAAGCTCGAAGAAGCGGGTATCCCGACTCAGTTCGACAAACTGCTGGGTGACAACGAGTGCCTGGTCAAAAAACTCGACATGATTCCGGTCGAGTGCGTCGTGCGTAACTATGCTGCTGGCAGCCTGGTCAAGCGCCTGGGTGTTGAGGAAGGCATCAAGCTGGAGCCTTCGACCTTCGAACTGTTCCTGAAGAACGACGAAAAGGGCGATCCGTTCATCAACGAATCGCACGTTGTTGCGTTTGGTTGGGGCACTGCCGAGCAACTGGCGAAAATGAAAGCGCTGTCGCTGAAGGTCAATGAAGTACTGACCAAGCTGTTCGACGACGCTGGCCTGCTGCTGGTGGACTTCAAGCTGGAGTTCGGCGTATTCCACGGCGAAATCGTGCTGGGTGACGAGTTCAGCCCGGACGGCTGCCGCCTGTGGGACAAGGAAACCCGCAAGAAGATGGACAAGGACCGCTTCCGTCAGGGCCTCGGTGACGTCATCGAAGCTTACGAAGAAGTGGCCAAGCGCCTGGGCGTACCGCTGTAAGCTGGCGTTTTAACGCAAGCGCCTGATACCACGCGAATTTTTTTCGCAAGGCGCTTTGCCTTTTGGCAAACTGCTGGTATCATGCGCGCCACTGGAGAGATGCCGGAGTGGCCGAACGGGACGGATTCGAAATCCGTTGTACTGGCAACAGTACCTAGGGTTCAAATCCCTATCTCTCCGCCATATTAAAGGCCACGAGCGCTTATAGCCCTCGGGGCCTTTTTCATTTGGGGGAATTTTGGGGGAATTGGGGGAGGATGATATTCCCCCAGGCGTTCGCTATCATTCCGCCATGGCCTACTACGAAAAACGCGGCGACGCCTGGCGCGCCCAGATCCGCCGCAAAGGATACCCAACCCTTTCCGCCACCTTCGACACCAAGGCAGAAGCCCAGCGCTGGGCGGCCGAGATCGAGGGTGATATGTCGCGTGCGCGCTTCGTCGACATGCGCGAGGCCGAGAGCACCACCTTGGCGGAGGCCTTGGACCGCTACCTGTCAGAGGTGACCTCCACCAAGAAGGGCGCCAAGCAGGAAGAGGTCCGCATCAAGAAGTGGAAGGTGCACAAGCTGGCCGGCAAGGGGTTGGCCGCGATCCGCTCCAGCGACATGGCGGCTTACCGCGACGCTGAGCTCAAGGAAGGCAAGTCGACTGCGACCGTGCGCCTGAATCTGGCGGTGATCAGCCACTTGTACACGGTGGCCACCAAGGAATGGGGAATCGAGGGCCTGACCAACCCGTGCCGGGCGATCCGGATGCCGAAGGGCAGCAAGGAGCGTGATCGTCGTCCAACGCCTGCGGAGCTCACTGCTCTGTATAAGGCGGCTGGCCAGATGAATGCCCAGCTCCCTGTGTTCATCGAGCTGGCGGTGGAGACGGCGATGCGTCGGTCTGAACTGCTGATGCTGCGTCGCGACCAGGTGCGCGGCAAAGTAGCCTACCTGGAAGACACCAAGAACGGCGAGAGGCGCGCTGTGCCACTATCCTCCCGGGCAATCGCCCTGCTTGAGGGCTTGCCCACGCCGATCGGCGGCGGTCGGTACTTCAGTCTGGCGCTCAACACGATCAGCAACTACTTCCCTAGGGCCTGCGAGGCTGCTGGGATCGAAGGTCTACGCCTTCACGACCTGCGCCATGAGGCAACCAGTCGTTTCTTTGAGCGCGGCTTCACCATGATGGAAGTCGCGAGCATCACGGGTCACAAGACCCTGGCGATGCTCAAACGTTACACTCATCTTAGCCCGCATGACTTAGCCGAAAAACTAGGGTAAATTCCAGCTGATGGCATGATGCCGTCATGTCTCATCGAGGTTGGAGGCGATTATCGTCAAGCTCAGTGAAAAAAAGGTCCTGTGGCTCATCTATACCGTTCTGTTCGGTATGGTGCCAATTCTTATACGGCTGTTTGTCGCTTTTCTGGTAAATGGCGATAAGGTTGCCTGGGTCAGCGCTTCTGATTTTATTTCTCTGGGCATAGTAATGCAGATTTCTATTCTCGCCGAGATTAGATATACCGAATCTAGTGAGTCAGGCTGGAAATCTGCGATAACCGGTATTTCCGCGCTGGCGATTATTTTTTACGCTGCGCTATTTGCCTTCGCTTTGTTGGGTGAGGTTAATAAGGATATTAATCAGGGTGCGGTTCTTAGTATGTCCATCTTGATGTCGTGCTGTTCCTTCCTACTCTGCTGGGCTGTATACGACAGGATTATATATTCATCCACGAATGTGGGAGATGTGGCGTGATTAATGTAATAATTTTCTCTATTGGAGTTTTTTTCTTCATTGTCACGTGTGCCTTTACGGTCTGGTCAGCAAACTCTACGCGCAATAAATTTTATCAAGATTTTATGAGAAGGAAGTCAGAGCGTGAAAAGCTTCGTGTACCTCGATGAATATAAGATGTATTCGCTATCTTCTCAGTTACTTGAGGGCGTTACAGATTATGTGATTAAGGAGTCTAAGCGATCTGACTCTGATGTTGAAGAACAAGAAGGTCCACGCAACAGCGGTCAAAAACTTGCAGAGATAATTGAGACTACCTCTGCTCATGTGGAGAAGAAATTCCTCCACGATTACGCCTATGTGTTGTTTGAAGATAAGCTGAAAGAAAGCGGCAAGCTGATTTCTGTAACATCGGATAATACGTTTTCAGAGCTTGTTGACGATCCAGAGGGCCGAAAGTTCATTCGTCTTAAGGCAAAGGCTAGTTTCCTTGATACTATAGAAATTCTTAACAGCCTCGAAACGTTAGTTGATATGCAAGATGCGATTTCCATCGTTGCAGCAAATGATGAGCGAGAGCAGTTGTTGGTCGATATCTTTAGTTTGCCTGATAATTCTAGTAGAAAAATTAAGCTGGCGCAGCTCAAGACTGAGCTCGATAGACTTTCCAAATCGCAAGTCCCGAAAGAAAAGTCTGCCAACGATCGTCTGCAATACAAAAATATGGCCGCCGTTCTGGAGCATGGCTTCAAGAGGCGCTTTGACCTTTCTATGGATATGGAAGATTGCCGGGTCAATGCTGATCTTAAGCGAGAGTGCTTAAAGGAATCTGAGGATTTCGTTTTCAAAACCTATTCACGGATGGCACAGGTTGAGCTCGTGCTGCTCGGTATGATTACGCAATGCCGGGCTTACGACGAAACGACTGAAGAAGACGACGATGTACAACCGCTCGGTGGAGGCCCTATGAGTGAAATCATTCGAAACACCACGATGGCCCTGCAGGGACTGGAAGCGCATTTCCATCGGCCCCCAGTGAACCAGATTATCGTTCATCCCATTGCACTCTATTTGGAAGTGTGACGCTGTATCAAGCGTTTAGGCTACCCGGAGCGACGGCGGCTCTTTCCGCTTGCGCCCCGGCTTTGGCTTCTGGTGCTCCCCGTCCCGGTACTCACGCAAGAACTTGCGCACGTCCTCCTTCAACCAGCAGTGCCGGTTGCCCATCTTGAAGCTCTTGGGCAGCCACGGCACGCCGCGGCGAATCCCCTCCCTGATCGATGCCTCGGTCCGGCCAAGCAGTTTGGCCAGGCCGTCGACCGTGAGCACTTCGGTTTCTTCGCTCATTCCTTCCTCCCGTCCTGACGCGTCAGGCTTTGCTTGTCACGCAAACCTGTCACGTCAGATATTTCGCCCAGGTGGTAGCGCTGGCTTCGATTCAATGAACGAGCTGGCGGGGTTGTCTCCCCCGATGTGGCGGTAGTAGTCGATCTCCACCTTGGCGCTTTCGATCAGCACGCGACTGATGTCAGAGACGGACTGGGCGCGCTGAACTTCCTTCGGCAGGTCTTCGTCGCTAGCCTCGCGCACCGCCTCCAGTTGGGCAAATAGATGGTCGCGCAGGTCGCTGAGTTTATTTTTCACGATGGGTCTTCCTCTTGATAGCTTTCTTGATTTCGTTCTGAAGGTGGAGGATGTCGACAATCCCCTCCGGCAAGTCCTTGTAGTGCCTATTCCGACGCAGCTGGTTTTCAGCGAAAGTCCGCAGGCACAAGTTGCTCAGGTCAGTGTTCCGGACGTTGCCATCCTTCGCGGCGACAATCATTCCCTCAGGCACCGGGCCATGCGCTTGCTCCCATACATGGGTGTGCAGCGGCTTCCACACATCCGGCTGCGCCACCTTGATCAGGATGTAGCGGCCTTTCCTGTGGGTCGACCCTATGGGCCTGGGCGCTTGGCCAGGCTGAATTCCTAATGCTTCGCAGGTGGCAAGGAATGTCTGTCTGGATATTGCTGACCGATGCTCTTTTGTCTTCCTGATGCCGAAATGAGCTGCGCGCAATGTGATAGCCGTCTTGGTTCGCTCTGGCAGCAGGACGCACATTTCCTTATTGGTCCTCTCCGAATAGAGCTGGCAGATCAGCTTGTCCTCTGCTTCAGTCCACCGCTTTACGCTGCGACTCCTGGTCATACTCCTGCCTCGGCTTGATCACTCCCTGCCTGCAATTTGCTGATCACCGACTGGATGCCGGCGACGTAGCTGCCAGGACGATTGGCCGTTGCGCCTGCCAGGCGCTCAACCACAACCTCGACTGGCGAGCCGCTGAGCGAGCCAACCAAGTCAATCGCCCAGTTGCGTCCCTCTAGGAACATGAAGCGGTTGATCGGGCCATTCACCACCGCCGCGGCACTGGTGCTAGTGACACTGGCGGAAGTGACCTTCGCAGGCGCCTTGGCGGAAGCCCTGGACTGCACGGAGTGAATGCGACCTCGAGCGCGGCAGAGCGCCATATCAGCGAGGGTGCGCATGGCTGGCGCCCTCTGTGTTGGCTACGGCGCGCAGGCGCAGCGTGATGCCGCAATCCTTGGCAAGGCGGTTCAGTTGCCCGACGCTGGTAGTGTTGTCCTGCAGCGCTTGGCCGAAGCGCACCAGGCGCAGGCCCAAGTCTTGGAACTCGCTGTGCGCTGGCTTTGCATGGGTCATGGCCGCTGCTCCTGCAGTTGCTCCAGGCGCAGAGCGGAGTCGATCTCCCGATCCAGCTCCTCGCCCGTGAAGTGAACATCCCCGCCAACGACCAGAAGGTCGGTGTCGACGTCCTCAATGCAGGCGCGATCGCGCAGGAAGCGGTAGCGGCGGGCGTCGGCGACCAACCGAACCTGTTCATCGATGCAGAAGCTTGCGTCATGAGCGGCTTCGGCGTCCGCGATGCGACGGCGGTGGATCTCCTCGCGATCTACGATAACGCCGTGAGGAGCCTCAATACCGAGACGCACTTGGTTGCCATGGACCTGGGCGACAGTGACGCGAATGTTCCCGCCGATGACGATGGCTTTGCCTTGAGAACGGCTGAGCATAAGCATGTGAATCTCCTTATTTCAGGCAAGCCGAGGGCCTGCCGCGTTGTTGGCTTTCGCAAAATCAGGGTTTGATCAGGTCAGGCGGGCAGTGTCACGCCATCGCCTGGGAGCACTCGGCATGCCGGGTTGCTACACGGGTTTCAATCTTTCGCTCGTTGCCGTTGTTGCCACGGCGAACGCGCAGTAACTGGTCGTCGCTGACAACGCCGTGCACTGCCATGATCGCGGCCAGTACCGCTGCTGGGCTGATCACTCCGCGCCTGAATGCCTCGAGAACTAGGCCGCGCATGGTCTTGGCGCCGAGCTTGAATCGGGCGTCCTCGATGCGCTTTTCAACGGTCTTAGGGCTGATACCCATCAAGCGTGCAATCTCTTTTTGGGTCAGGTCGCTTGCTGCATACAGAGTCGCCTCAAGCTCACGCGGAGCAAGCCCCATGCCGAGAAAACCGGTCCAGCCGCTGGCGGTGATGGTTTGAGTGGTCATGCGGGCTTGCTCCGTGCGATGAGTTGACAGATATAAAATTACCAAAGGCAATTTATTGTGTAAATGCCTTTGGTAATATTTTTTTGGGGAGGCGCAAAAAAACCGCTCGAAAGCGGTTTCAGCTTTGTGACTTGCTTACCTGGCGCCTCCGCCGCGCCAAGCTATCTGACCTACGATGGGAAGCCCATCGGCAGCTGCGCAATCAAGCGTCTCATCGGGATACCTTTGCTTATCCAGATTGTCAGACCTCAACGCCCAACCGCCAGAAATCATTTGAAATGCCCTTCGCATACTGGTTTTGCCATCAGGACGCCTAATCAGAAAAATCTTCCCATCCTCAAGAGCTTTCTTGGATGTGTCGATCATCACCACGTCTCCGTGAGCGATATGTGGAGCCATACTTTCGTCTGCGGCGTACAAGATGCGAAGGTTTGGGAAATGTAGCCCCGCATCTCTGAGCCAGTCGCGCCGGAACAACATGCCCTCAGTAAGCCCCACATGCTCGTCATTTACCCCCGGGATAAATGAGTTATCGTCCAGGAGTTGGGGGATGAGCACATACTGCTCATTAGGAATCGCATCCAATACTTTGGCGCTGCGAGACCAGGTTGCCTTGAAGGAGTCAGCAGTTACCTGCATGGATGCAAAGGACTCAATCACCTCTGCAAGGCGAGGGCTGAAATCCCACACAGAAACCCCAAGGATCTTGGCGAAGGCTGCGGCTACGGAGGCGTTGAGCGGGTTCACTCCGTTTAGATAATGGCTAACCGAGCTCTGGTTAATACCCAAGAGGTGCGCAAGCTTCTCCTGAGTGAGCTTCAGCTCCTTTTTTTTGCCATCGAAGATCGCCTTGAGCCTTTGGCATTCTTCCTTGCGATCAGGGGGTAGGGGCTTTTTCATCATCCAATAATATTCCCGATAGTAATACCATGCTAATGCCAAAGGTATTGCAACAAATAAATGCCAAAGGTACTATCTCGGCGAAGTACTAACTGGAGGTAGGCCATGATCATGGTCCCCCTGAAAGATTTCGCTAAAGGTCACGGGCAGCCACATGCAGCATCCCTCCTGGGCATGACGCAAGGCGCTTTGAGTAAGGCCATTCGCATTGGGCGAACGGTCTACGTCACGCAACAAACCGATGGGTCCTTTGCTGCTATCGAGGTGCGCTCGTTTCCAGCTCGGCATGATCGGGGGCCTGACTGTTGCCCTACCTTGGAACAAACGATACGCCAGGTGGCCTTGGCCGTTGAGTCGGGCAAACCCTCTGTTCATCCATCCAGTGCGGGAGGTGCGCAGTGAACAACGTCATTTCGCTGCCCTTCGATGGCGACCCTGTGCAATTCAATCTGGACGGCTGGATCAACGCTACGCGCGCCGCCGCACGGTTTGGGAAGGTCCCGAATGAATGGTTGCGCCTAGCTTCCACTCGTGAATATCTCGAAAAGCTGGCTGCCAGGGCGCCAGCGAGTAATACGGGGAAATCCCGCATTACTTTCGTGACCTCGCGCCGAGGCAACTCCCCGGATAGCGGCACGTGGATTCACCCTCGGCTCGCTGTGAAGTTCGCGCGCTGGCTATCCGTTGATTTCGAAATTTGGGTGGACGAGCAGATCGACGCACTTCTGCGGGGCAGTCAGCCTGCGATGGATGTTTTCAATCGCGCCTGCAAGAGATTTGACGACCGCAAAGACGTAGCGAGCGCTGCCGGTCGAGAACTGAATGCTTGGAAACGTGACAAGCCAGTCCTGATCGGCGAGATAGAGCGCGGGCGGCAGATTTTGCAAATGACCTTGGGTCTTGACGATCCAGCCGTTTCAGCTGGCCGGATGTTGGATGGTGGAAAAGTTTCGCATGCGAAATCTTTCTGAGGTCGACGGGCGTTCTTTAATCCCGGTTAAAAGCATTGCAGCTCCGTTGGATCGTATGGTGGGAGCGTTATTCGAGATGTTCCGCGCAATGCGCGGATATCAAAAATCCAAAATCCGTGTGGCATACCTGCCGAAAGATGCGGCTTATCCGCCAAAACGAGATTTCAGTGAATTTTCTTTCCTTATGAGGGGGCACTGCCCGGCCACTCATAGGGTGTGACTTGCAAATTTTGGAGCCGTGATATGCGCCTGCGATCTTTTACTCCGCCTACCCGCCCAGGGTAGGTCACGACCCTCTCAGGGGAGGGGGTTGCATATTTTTTGTTCCGTGGAAGATGGGGCTTGCCCAAACGCCAGGCACAAAAAAGCCCGACCTAAGTCGAGCCTTCAAGTCGGCACCCGCGCCAACGGGTGTCTCGGTATCACTTTGCTTCGAGAAAACCAAAATGAGTTCAAAAAATACCACCCCGCCAACACTGGCGCAACAGATCCTTACTGCCGAGATCGGCTTCCTTGAAACGCCAATCGACAACCAAGGCGTGCAACTGCTCAGCGTCGCGGCTGGCGCGAACGCGGTAGATGCGCTGCGGGCGGCTCGGACACTTTCCTCTGGCATGAGCCAGCTTTGCCGGCACATGCACGACAGCTTGAACATGGGCGAGATTGCGTATTGCGACGGCATGTCGGCACTCAGCTTCCTGGGGGAGACCGTCAGTGCGCTGATCTGGTCGGTTGAAAAGAGCGTTGCCGTCGCCGCGGGCCGCGGGGGTGAGCAATGAGACCTAAAGCCGAAACCCTCTCGAGCCCGTTCGCCACGTACGGACTGCACGACGTACTTGAGGCCTCTGGCGATATTCCGGTGCATGAATCCTTGGGTGCTGCCACTGATCGGCTTGAAGCCGTTGTGGCAGGCCTTCGGGCGCTAATGCAGGAACCAGCCGTCACCCATCACGCCACGCTCGTCTTCTATGCAGCGGAATCAGCGCTGGCGCTTGTGTATGCAGCTCACGCCGGAGTCGAGCCTCAGCAGGAAGACGCGCCACAAAAAGCGACCTCGCTGAAACGTGGCGCGGGAGGTATGCAATGAGTAAGTCGCTGACCATCGTAGCCCCGGTGATTGACGGCGTAGTCCTGAGCGAAGCAGCTCTGGACGCTCAAGCCATGGCCTACATGAACTTTGCGCGTAGCGAGCACCGGAAGCTTGAGTACCTAGTCCGGCAATTGGTTATCCCGATGCTGGGCGGTTACGAAAATGACCTGGCGAAAGAGCTGGATCGACACCTGGAGCAAACCCGCACCTTCAGCGGAAATTTCTGCTGGCGCCACCGCCACTTGGGCGCTTCACACGGTGTTGTGGGTGAGGGGGCGGGCGTATGAACCTGATCACCATTCACAACACCCAGCTGCCCATCGTCGAATACCGGGGCCAACGCGTCGTCACCCTGGCGATGATCGACCAGGTGCACGAGCGCCCGGATGACACTGCCGGTCGCAATTTCCGCGAGCATCGTGACCGGCTCATCGTCGGTAGTGACTACTACGTCATCGCTCGATCTGAAAACAGCGAAATTCGCGGTTTAGGTTTCGACGTGCCGAACCGCGGTTTGATCGTCCTGACCGAGCAGGGCTACCTGATGTTGGTCAAGTCTCTGACCGACGACCTGGCCTGGACCGTCCAGCGCCAGCTGGTCAGCAACTACTTCAGGCCGGTCCCCGCTCCCGCGCTCCCCACCGACTACATCACGGCCCTGGAGCACCTGCTGGCCTCTAAGCGCTCGGAGCAGCTGGCGCTGGAGCAGCGTGACCATGCGATCGCCACCAAGGCTAAGATCGGAAGTCGGCGTGAAGCCACGGCCATGGCCACCGCATCAGCTGCCGTGCGCAAGGTCATGCACTTGGAGAACGAGCTGGGCAGGGGCTGCCTGCACGCCACGGTGACTGCGGTGGAGAAGGCCGCCCACCGGAGCTTCGGCAGCCAGGGTTTCCGCCCACTCAAGAACTGGTGCGACAGCCACGGGGTGAGCGCCCCGAAAGTCCAAGACCCTCGATTCGGCTGGGTTCGATCCTGGCCTGCTGCCGCCTGGGCAGCCGTTTACCAAATTGACCTGGCCGAACTGTTCGGCGCTGCTGGAGAACAATCATGCTGAAACTGAACGCTGCGAAAGTCCGCAAGATGGCGGATATCTGCGAGAAGCCTGGGGCTTCCGAGAAGGTGAAGTTCATCTTGATCCAGCACGTAGCTCGCAACGCCGGCCAACACCGCAAGGAGATTTGGGCCGAGCGCCGTACGTTTAGTCGTCAGGCCGGGATCTTCGAAGTCGAAATGCCCGGCGCCCCGATGCAGATCGCAGAGCTCAAACAGCGAGCTAATGACCATCGTCGGGAAGAGCTTGATCAGGTCGAGGGGCTCCTGGCCGGCATTGGAAACATGCTGCTGCATGACCGTGGTGAGGCCTTCGAAAAGATCGGCCTTGGCACGCTGCTTGATCTGCTTGGCGTCAACCCTGTTCATCGCGATGGCTTGGATATCAGCAACTTGGATCGCGGCCTCGCAGATCTGATTTACGTCGAGCGCTTGGAAAACAGCGCAGATCGGAGCTCAGACCGTTGGGGGGAGGGCGGTCCACTGTTCGAGGCTTGCTTTGCCGCTGTATCCAATTGGCTGAGGACAGCACCCAAGGAAGACCTGCCTGATCTGTTCGGCCCGGGCTCGCCCTTCGCCCGCGCCAAGCTCGTCCAGATCAATCAGCTGACGGATAGCGCGGGTCCCTCATCGGAGACCCTTCAATGAGCCCATCTACCCCCCCCAAGGCGCTCCAGCAGCGCGCTGGAGCGACGACAATCGCCGGACCATGGCCGAGCTATGCCCAGTTCAAGAGCATTCCAGAGCACGAGCGCTGGACGATCTACGAACTGGCGAAAGCCGGACGGCTGGCAATGGAAGACAAGGGCTTTCAGATGGCCGAGAGCTACGAAGCCTTTGTGCGCCGCATCACCGAGGAGCTTGAGCTGTGAGCAACTTTGGATTCGTTTATTGCCTGAGTAATTCATGTATGCCAGGCGTCCTGAAGATCGGGATGACCCATCGCTCGCCAATGCAGCGCTGCCAAGAGCTATCCAGCTCAACCAGTGCTCCCGCGCCGTTTACGCTGCTTTGCTATGGGGAAGTGATGCTTCCGCGTGACGCTGAGTTGTACTTGCACGAGGCGTTTTCGGACGAGCGAATCAGCGGATCGCGAGAGTTCTTTAAGGCGAGCTTTGAGTCGGTGTCGACGCTGATCCAAGAGAACACTGAGCATTTCTGCATGACAGATGCAGGCAACAAAGTCCTCTTCGATGAGATCGGGTGCAAGTTCAATCCTCGAGAGCCATTCCTTCGGCTGGTGGCCTCGGCGGGGAGGTCTGTATGAGTTTGCTTTTCAAATTCCGCCCCCTTGTCATCAACCCCCAGCTTGCCGAGCGTATTGGGCTGAATGAGGCGATCGTACTGCAGCAGCTCAAGTATTGGCTCAATGAAACGGAGTCAGGCCTGGATCATGACGGGCATCGCTGGGTCTACAACACCGTTGATCAATGGCAGAAGCAGTTCCCCTTCTGGTCGGTAGATACCGTCAAGCGTGCGCTTAAGTCATTGCAATCTCAGGGGATTATTTTCGCCGAGCAGTTGGCCAAGTCGAAGCACGACCGGACCTATCACTACGCGATCAATTACCAGAGCAGTGCACTCTTCGAACAGGGCAATTTGCCCTGTTCAGAAGGGGGCAAATTGCCCTCTTCCATTGGTGCAGATTGCCCTGTTCTTCATACAGAGATTACAACAAAGACTACTGCAGATACTTCTACTGGCGCTTCGGTCGATCCACTGGAAGGGTTTGATCAGTTCTGGAAACTGTATCCGAAGAAGAAATCCCTGAAGGACGCCAAAAAAGCCTGGGCGAAGCTTAAGCCGAATCCAGAGCTTCGCGAGACCCTGATTACTGCTCTTGGAAATCAGCGCCTGCAGCACGACTGGGTCAAGGACAACGGCCAGTACGTCCCTTTGGCGTCGAGCTGGCTCAACGGTGAGAAGTGGACTGATGAGGTTGGGCCGCTTGCTGGCGCCGGTGGAAAAGCTTCGGCATTCACCAATCTCCCGCAACACACCGAAGACATGTACCAGGAGGTGCCTGATGGCGTTCCAAATTTCTGATCTGTTCCACCGCCAGCCAGCCATGCGCGTGTTCGCCGGGTACTGCTCCGTGCACGGGGAGGTCGACATGAGCGAGGTTGAGCAGTTGGACGGCTCTATGCTCGCCCGTGGGTGTAAGCGTTGCGCCTGGGAGGCACTGAACATGACTCCACGCGATTCCGAGGTCTTTGTCCAAGCGAGCGCCCACCGTAAGGCTGAGCGGGTCACCAGTGAGCTGATCGCCGCCGGGATCACCCCGCGCTTTGCTGCGAGCACGTTCGACAACTTCCGCACCGGCGCTGGCGCTGCCCAGGCTCATGCGCTGACCGTCTGCCGTGAGTATGCTGAATGCTTCCCAGATAACTATCGTGCGGGCCGCTCGCTGATCCTCACCGGCAACGTGGGCTGTGGCAAAACTCACCTGGCTACAGCCATCGTCCGGACGGTTGTCGCAGATCACGCAAAGGCGCTCCTGGTTACTGCTGGTGAGGTCATCCGCGTTGCTCGTGGCTCGATGGCGAGTGATGCCGAGTACACCGAGCGCGATGTGCTGGCGCACTTGGCCAGCCTCGACCTGCTGGTGATCGATGAGGTCGGTTGTCAGAAGGGGACCGAGTACGAGCTGAGTGTGCTGCACGACGTGATTGATCGCCGGTACCAGCTGGTGCTGCCGACGGTACTGATCAGCAACCTGGATACCGCTAGCCTGAAGGCCTACATCGGCGACCGAGCGCTCGACCGATTGCGTCAGAACGGCGGAAAGGCAGTTGGCTTCACCTGGCCCTCAATGAGGGCTCAGGCATGAATCAGGAGCGCGAACTGTATCTGCCTGAGGCAGAGCAAGGCGTCCTAGGCGCCATCATGCAGGCGTCGCTGGACGGCAACCGAGCGCTGGTCGATGACATCGTTGGTCAGGTGACCTCGGCCGACTTCTATCACCCCGACAATGCATCCTTGTTCGACACAATCAGTGATTGCTTGGCCCAGGACATGCCCGTTGACGCGGTCACTGTCGGGTCGATTCAGCGAAGCCTTCCCAGTGGTCAAGGCACCATGGCGTATGCCGTGACGCTCAGCCGTGACGTTCCATCGACGGCGAACGCGTTGACCTATGTCCGGCACATGAAGGATTGGGCGGTGTTGCGCAAGATCATCGAGATTGGTGACTTGGCGGCGCAGCAGGTGGCAGAGGGCGCGCCGGCACCCCAGGTAATTGCCGCAGCTCAGGAGGCCATGGCTGACCTGCGGGAACTGCAATCGGTTGGAAAGGCCGGGTACAAACGGATGGCTGACGTGGTCCCGCTGGTGCTGAGCACCATGGACGATGTTCTCAACGACAAGGCGCCGCCGAAGCTGTCCACGGGCCTTGTGGATCTGGACAAGCTAATCGGCTTTCTGCGCCCCAAGAGCATGGTGGTGATTGCTGGCCGACCTGGTAGCGGCAAGACCATGCTGGGGCTGCAGATCGTCAACCATGTGGCGATTCGCGGTGCCGGGGTGGGCCTGATCATTTCCCTGGAGATGGGCGAGGAGGAATTGACCGTGCGGACTATCGCTTCGCAAGGTGGTATCGACCTGCGGCGCCTGGAGGAAGTGAAGTGCCTGGAGCAGGAGGAGTGGAATCGTATCGGCATTGCGGCAAGCAAGATCAATGGCGCAGAGCTGTACCTCAATGACACTCCCGGCCTGACGGTAAGCGCGATCCGGGCAGAGGCTCGCAAGCTTAAGCGTGAGAAGGGCCTCGATATCCTGATGATCGATTACCTGGGGTTGGTGGGCACGGATGGCAAAGCGCAGAACCGTACCGATGCAGTGGCCAAGGTTTCGATTGCGATGAAGAACCTTGCCAAGGAGTTGGGTGTGCCGGTGCTGGTGCTGGCGCAGCTCAACCGAAACCCCGCGAGCCGTCCGGGCAAGAAGCCTCAGGCTAGTGACCTTCGGGATTCGGGCCAGATCGAGCAGGACGCCGACGCCGTAATCCTCGTGCACCACGACCCTGAGTCGGAGGCCGGGGAGCAGGGTGTAACTGAGCTGATCCTCGACAAGGGTCGGCAGGCTCCGCCTGGTTCTTGTCTGGTCCAGTAAAGTGGACCCATCGGTCAAGACAGTTTTTCAGCGAGTTTAAGCTGCGTCGCTTACTGCCACTGCAGCTGGTCGGC
>NZ_MBPN01000367.1 GCF_001695625.1 Pseudomonas defluvii | reverse complement strand
GAGCTTACATTTTCTAAGATCCTCGACTCCTTTTCCAGCCGGTCAGATTTTTTCTACACCCTTAAATGCGAAGAGCCTCTAAACCCTCCTGACTTCAGCAAGCACCTGGCTATGTAATTGGTTAAATTTCTAAAGCCCAAGGCGGTACCTCGTAAGTGCTCAAGTCGCCCGTTGATAGCTTCTGTTGGACCGTTGCTGGTTCCTGGCCGGTCGAAGTAGGCAAGGATGCTCTCAGCG
>NZ_MBPN01000366.1 GCF_001695625.1 Pseudomonas defluvii | reverse complement strand
GATATCGACGCGCAAATCACCGAACTGCGCACGCAGTTGGCTGCCCAGCGCAAGGGCGAAGCCGAAGCCAGCAGCACCCGCTCCACGGCGGCCATGCCCGACCTCAAACACGGTAAAGGCCGTGAGCGCAGAACAGAACAAGGGCATCAGCAGCGCACCGGTATTCATGTGGTGGAAGTGATCCTGTTCAGTGACCCGAGCCGACGCTATTACATCCGCACAGCGTTTCATGAGCGTGT
>NZ_MBPN01000365.1 GCF_001695625.1 Pseudomonas defluvii | reverse complement strand
GGCATCCTTGCCTGGCACCCGACTACGCACTGCCTGCGTTCGACCTCCTGAAGGGACAATTTGGCGGCGCCTGCGAGGTCAGCGTATGGAAAAGCATTGGCGCCAAGGTTGGCGCCTTGATGGATAGCGTCGATTTCCTGCGTGGGCTTTGTTTGTCAGTGCGCGCAGTGGCAGGCGCTGCAGGATGTCCCTTCAGGAGGCTGAGTGGAGCCGTCGCGTAGTGGGGTGCGAGGCATGGATGCCTCGCA
>NZ_MBPN01000364.1 GCF_001695625.1 Pseudomonas defluvii | reverse complement strand
GGGAATGGATATGTTCGCGAAGTGAATGCCACAAATCACAAACCTGTATCGCCGCTAATGCAAGCAGGCATATCCATTCGCGATGTCGGGCCTGATACCCCGTTCCGCCTTTACGGCGGGTCACTTTTGTGCGGGACAAAAGTAACCAAAACCCCTCGTCCCAACATCCGGCCCTCCGCTGCGCTGCGGGTTCTCTCACTCCAGCAGTGCTCCCGCCGGGACCGCGCTGAAGGGCCTTCCTGGCCCTCAGCCC
>NZ_MBPN01000363.1 GCF_001695625.1 Pseudomonas defluvii | reverse complement strand
GGATCACCTCCTTAATCGACGACATCAGCTGCTTCATAAGCTCCCACACGAATTGCTTGATTCATTGAAGAAGACGATTAGGTTAGCAACCTTGATGGTGGCCTGTAGCTCAGATGGTTTGAGCGCACCCCATGCTTTTGAATAAAGAGCAGGGTGAGGTCGGCATGTAGTAACCCTCGATTGGGTCTGTAGCTCAGTTGGTTAGAGCGCACCCCTGATAAGGGTGAGGTCGGCAGTTCGAATCTGCCCAGACC
>NZ_MBPN01000362.1 GCF_001695625.1 Pseudomonas defluvii | reverse complement strand
ATGATCGAGTGGTGGATCTGCCTGTCGATGCCTACACTCTTTGCCTACTGAAGGGACGTTCTGCGGCGCCTGACATTCCGCGCACTGAAAAGCAGAGCACTCTCGGCTTCGCCTGTCCGCGAAGGTGTTGGGCTTTTCGATGTTGCTTTTCATGCGCTGAACCCGCAGACACCGCTCAATTGTCCCTTCAGGAGGTCGAACGCAGGCAGTGCGTAGCTGGGTGCCAGGCAAGGATGCCTGGCAAGGGCTGAGGGCCA
>NZ_MBPN01000361.1 GCF_001695625.1 Pseudomonas defluvii | reverse complement strand
CCTCAAGGCAGTTGCCTTGAGGCGTTTTTTTTGCGGCGCGTGCCGGGCATACTAGGCCGGTCTCCCTCTTGGTATCGCCCTTCAGATGCTTCGCGCCCTGATCCTTCTAGCCCTGACCTGCCTGTTCAGCCCGGCCTTCGCCGATGAACGCGCACAAACCCAGCAGCAACTGGACGCTACGCGTCAGGATATTGCCGAGCTGAAAAAGCTCCTTGGCCAGTTGCAGCAGGAAAAATCCGGCGTGCAGAAAGACCTGCGCT
>NZ_MBPN01000360.1 GCF_001695625.1 Pseudomonas defluvii | reverse complement strand
GATCGCACCCCAGGTTCCCAGCGTGTAGCTGAAGGTGGTTCCGATCGCACCCCAGGTTCCCAGCGTGTAGCTGAAGGTGGTTCCGATCGCACTCCAGGTTTCCAGCGTGTAGCTGAAGGTGGTTCCGATCGCACTCCAGGCTTCCAGCGTATAGCTGAAGGTGGCTCCGATCGCACTCCTGGCTTCCAGCGTGTAGCTGAAGGTGGTTCCGATCGCACCCCAGGTTCCCAGCGTGTAGCTGAAGGTGGTTCCGATCGCACCC
>NZ_MBPN01000359.1 GCF_001695625.1 Pseudomonas defluvii | reverse complement strand
GAACATATCCATTCCCTGCAGCGGCACCACCGGCTGGTTTCGCCTTTTACGGCGACCCACTTTTGAACGGCACAAAAGTGGGCAAAACGCCCTGTCCCGACATCCGGCCCTACGCTGCGCTTCGGGTTCCTTCCTTACGCCATCGCTCCCGTGTGGACGCGCCGACGGGCCATCCATGGCCCATCAGCACTTGCGAGGCATCCATGCCTCGCACCCCACTACGCGATGGCTCCACTCAGCCTCCTGAAGGGACGCCTTGCAGCGCC
>NZ_MBPN01000358.1 GCF_001695625.1 Pseudomonas defluvii | reverse complement strand
CCCTGCTGCGTAACATCGTTGCTGCTCCATAACATCAAACATCGACCCACGGCGTAACGCGCTTGCTGCTTGGATGCCCGAGGCATAGACTGTACAAAAAAACAGTCATAACAAGCCATGAAAACCGCCACTGCGCCGTTACCACCGCTGCGTTCGGTCAAGGTTCTGGACCAGTTGCGTGAGCGCATACGCTACTTGCATTACAGTTTACGAACCGAACAGGCTTATGTCCACTGGGTTCGTGCCTTCATCCGTTTCCACGGTGTGCGTCA
>NZ_MBPN01000034.1 GCF_001695625.1 Pseudomonas defluvii | reverse complement strand
CATCGGGCCACCATGGGCTTGTGCTTGTCTTAACGCAGAACGCCGGCAAAGCCGACGCCTGCATCAATGGTTCATATCATTGATACAGGCGTCGGCTAGGCCGGCGACAAACCGAGTGCGTTACTCAGGCATCCTGCAAGGCACGCGGACGATTGCTGCGCAGTTCAAAGGCTGGCTGCGGCGCGGCCTGCAACTGGAAGTCAAAGTCCATCTCGGCAAAGCGTCCTTCGACACCCCGGGCATCGGCAGCCGCAGCATCTTCGACGAAGCGCAGTTCACCGACCAGCCCATCGCGGGTGGCGTAGGCGAAATCATCCCACAGGTATTGATCACCGGACAGGTTGATCTGGGTGGTCAGGTGACGGTGACCCGGTGCAGAGATAAAGAAGTGCACATGCGCTGGGCGATTGCCATGGCGGCCCAGTTGGTCAAGCAGCTCCTGGGTTGGACCGTCCGCTGGGCAGCCATAGCCCGACGGCACGATGCTGCGCGCACGGTAACGGCCTTCTGCATCGGTGATGATGCGACGACGCAGGTTGTAGTCCGACTGGGTGCTGTCGAAGTAGGAGTACGTCCCCTGGGTGTTGGCGTGCCACAAGTCGACCACCGCGCCGGCTACCGGTTGGCCGTGCTCATCCAGTACCCGCCCTTGCAGGAACATCACGGTGCCAGCATCAAGACCATCGTCCATCCGCACTTCACCTTCGGCCAATGGCGCACCGGCTACGTACAGCGGGCCTTCAATGGTTCGCGGCGTTCCGCCGGACAAACCTGCGGCTTCATCCTGGGCATCCAGTTGCAGGTCCAGGTAGTGCTCCAGGCCAAGACCGGCCACCAGCAAACCGGCTTCCTGACGTGCGCCCAGGCGATTGAGGTAATCCACTGCTTTCCAGAACTCATCCGGCGTCACCTGCAGGTCTTCGATGACCCGGGCAACGTCATTGATGATGCGATTGACCAGGGTCTTCAGGCGTGGATTGCCTTCCTGATTAAGCAAGCCGCTGGCTTCTTCGAAGAATTTTTGCACATCGGCAGTGTGAGCGATCTTCACGGTCATGATTGGCTACCTCGAATTGTTGTTATCAGTAATCAGCGATCAACGGTCATCGGAATGGATCGACGAGGGATGCCGGCACAGGCCGTCAATCTCGATGTCCATGTAGGGGAACAGCGGCAGTTGCATCAGAGTGTCGTGCAGCGCTTCGACGCTGGGCAGGTCAAAGACGCTGTAGTTGGCGTAATGCCCGGCAATGCGCCACAGGTGGCGCCAGATACCCTCGTGCTGCAGACGTTGGGCCAGCGCCTTTTCGTCAGCCTTGAGCCGGGCCGCTTGGGCCGGGTCCATGTCGAGGGGCAATTTCACGGTCATTTTCACGTGGAACAACATGTGGGCTCTCCTATTCAGCGGCGGCTGAAGAACGCCAGGCGCTCTTCATCCAGGGTCAGGCCCAGGCCTGGGGTGCGCGGGACGTGCAAGGCGAAATCGCGGTACACCGGTGCCTCGACGACGATCTCTTCAGTCAGCAGCAGCGGGCCGAACAGTTCGGTGTGCCAGGTGAGCGCGTTCAAGGTGACGAAGGCATGCGCCGAGGCCAGGGTGCCGATAGAACCTTCGAGCATGGTTCCGCCATACAGGGCGATCCCGGCGGCTTCGGCGATCTGGGCGGTGCGCAACACCGCACGCGGGCCACCGTTCTTGGCAATTTTCAAGGCGAAGATGCTGGCGGCACCGTCGGCGGCCAGGCTGAAGGCGTCCTCGACACTCTCGATGGACTCGTCGGCCATGATCGGTGCCGGGCTGCGCTGGTTCAGGCGTATCTGACCGGCACGGTTGATGCGCGAGATCGGCTGCTCGATCAGGTCGATGCCGTTGTCACCCAACACCTGACAGGCGCGAATCGCCTGAGACTCGTCCCAGTACTGATTGACATCGACCCGCACGCTGGCGCGGTCGCCCAAGGCGTGCTTGATCGCGATGACGTGGCGCAGGTCATGGGCCACTTCATTGGCGCCGATCTTCAACTTGAAAATACGGTGGCGACGCTGATCGAGCATCTGCTCGGCTTCTGCGATATCGCGGGCAGTGTCGCCGCTGGCCAAGGTCCAGGCGACTTCCAGGCTGTCACGCACTCGCCCGCCCAACAGCTCGCTGACCGGCAGGCCCAGGCGTTTGCCTTGGGCATCGAGCAAGGCACTTTCAATGCCCGACTTGGCGAAGGTATTGCCCTTGATCACCTTGTCCAAGCGCTGCATGGCACTGTTGATGTTGCTGGCATCGAGGCCAATCAGCATCGGCGCAAAGTAGCTGTCGATGTTCTGCTTGATGCTTTCCGGGCTTTCATTGCCATACGCCAGACCACCGATGGTGGTGGCCTCGCCCAGACCTTCGATGCCGTCAGTGCAGCGCAGACGAATGATCACCAGGGTCTGCTGCTGCATGGTGTGCATGGCCAGCTTGTGCGGGCGGATGGTCGGCAGGTCGACGATGGTTGTCGAGATGCTCTCGATCAGGGGGTAACTCATCAGGATTCTCCAGGGGGGCTCAACCGAGGTCGCCGCCACCGACCGGCAGCACCGTGCCGGTGATGTAAGAGGCCTCGTCGGAGGCGAGAAAAAGAATCGCGCCGACCTGTTCGTCGAGGCTGCCGTAGCGTTTCATCAAGGTGCTATCCAAGGTCTGGTCGACGATCTGCTGGTACCAGTCCTGTTCCTGCGCGCTTTGCTCGGCACTGTTGCGCGGCACGCGACGGGGCGGTGCTTGCGTGCCGCCCGGCGCCGTGGCATTGACCCGCACACCACGCTCGGCAGTCTCGAAGGCCAGGCACGCGGTCAATGCATTGACCCCGCCCTTGGCCGCGCCGTAAGGCACGCGGTTGATGCTGCGCGTGGCAATCGAGGAGACGTTGACGATGGCCCCGTGGCCCTGCTCAAGCATGTACGGCAGCGCAGCGTGGCAGCACCAAAGGGTCGGGAACAGCGAACGACGCACTTCGGCCTCGATCTGGTCGGCCTGGTAATGCTCGAAAGGCTTGGCCCAGATGGTCCCGCCGACGTTGTTGATCAGCACGTCGAGCCGACCGAAGCGCTCCACCGCTGCCGCCATCACACGCTGGCACTCGCTGTGCTGTTCCAGGTCGGCGGTGAGGGTCAATACACCTTCGGCCTGCAGCTCATGCACCAGCTCCGAACGGTCAACCGCGACCAGTACGGCACCCTCTTCCAGAAGGCGCTCGGAAAGACGCCGACCGATACCCTGCGCCGCACCCGTAACCAGCGCGACCTTGTTGTCGAATCTGTTGCCCATGACAACCTCGAATAAAAAAGAGCCGCCCGTACCCGCACGATGCGAACGGCTCCAAAAAAGGATCAGGCCGCGGACGCAGCGAATTTCTCGTAGTAGAAGTTCGCCGGGGTGATGCCCTGCTCGCGGATGTACTGGCTGACTGCCTCGACCATGGGCGGCGGGCCGCACAGGTAGACATCGACATCACCGTCATTGAGGTGGCGCGGCTCGATGTGCTGGGTGACATAGCCCTTGAGAGGGTGCTGGCTGTCGGGGTTGGCCACACAGGCGCTGAAGGTGAAATTGGGAATGCGCGCGGCAAAGGCTTGCAGACGATCCAGTTCAACCAGGTCGAAGTCGTTCGTGACCCCGTAGATCAGGTGCAGCGGATGCGCACTGCCCTCTTCGGCGATTTTCTCGAGCATTGCGGTGAACGGTGCCAACCCGGTACCGCCAGCCAGCAACAGCAGCGGACGACGGATCTCGCGCAGGTAGAAACTGCCCAACGGACCGGCCAGGGTCATGCTGTCACCGGCCTTGGCCAGGCCAGTGAGGAAGCTGCTCATCAGCCCACCCGGCACGTTGCGGATCAGAAAGCTGACTTCGCCATCCTTCTGCAGTGAGCTGAAGGAATAGGCACGGGTCTGCTCGCTGCCCGGTACGCCAAGGTTGACGTACTGGCCCGGCAGAAATGCCAGGCGGCTCAACGCCTCGCCCTTGATCGACAGCGCAATGGTGCTGTCTGAGAGCTGGCGCACGTCACTGATGCTGGCCTGGTAGCTGGCCTGCTCGGTCTTGCACACCTGTGACGAGGCCGGTACGCGGATCACACAGTCGCTTTCGGCGCGCATCTGACAAGTCAGCACGTAGCCCTGGGCCACTTCTTCCTCGCTCAGGGCGTCTTCGATGTATTCCTGGCCCAGGTCGTAACGACCGGCCTCGGCAAAGCACTTGCAGGTTCCGCAAGCGCCATCACGGCAGTCCAGCGGGATGTTGATACCCTGGCGGTAGGCCGCATCGGCCACGGTTTCGCCGCCAGCGGCGTCGATGAAGCGGGTGACCCCGTCTTCGAAATTCAAGGCGATCTTGTGCATGGCGCACCTCGTGGATCAGGTTGTTGCTCGAAAACCGGGTCAGATGTGGTAGATGTCGATGACCTGGCGTACGTAGTCGTTCTTCAACACCACTTTCTTGGCCTTGATCAGCGGGCGATCGCCACGCACATCAAGGGTGTAGAAACTGGTGCCGAAGTAACTGTCCACGGTCTTGTAGCGGAAGCTCAGGGTGTGCCAGTTGAAGCGCAGGTGGCACAGCCCATCGCTCTGCTCAAGCAGTTCGAGGTTGCTGATGTTGTGCGAGGTGCGGGTGTCGGGCATGGTCGCACTGGAGCGTTCGGTCTTGATCCGGAACACCCGGTCTTCCAGACCGCCACGGTTGCCGTACCAGATCAGCGAGATTTCCCGCTGCGGGTCCTCGGTAAGCTGGTCGTTGTCGTCCCATGCCGGCATCCAGAACGTGGCATCGCTGGCATAACATTCCAGCCATTGATCCCACTGGCTGTCGTCCAGGTAGCGGGCTTCCTGATAAAGGAAGTCGCGTACGGCTTCGTAGGAAATGCTCATTGCACGGCCTCCACAGGGATCAACTGCTGCTCGGCTTCAAGGGCCTTGAGCATGGTTTCCTGCCAGTACTTGTGCTGCAGTACAAACAGGCCCTCATCCTCGGTACGCACACCGCTGAGGTGTGGATGCAGGTCGATTTCCTGGGCCGCGGCGTCGGCGCCTTCAACCCAATGCGTAGCCCCGCGGGACATGTCATTCCAGCCACGGTTGCCCTGGTAACCCATCTGACAGGAGCGGAATTCTTCCAGGTCATCCGGTGTCGCCATGCCACTGACGTTGAAGAAGTCTTCGTACTGACGAATACGCAAGGCACGGGCCTCGGCGCTTTCACCCTTGGGCGCGATGCAGTAGATGGTGATCTCGGTCTTGTCCACGGCAATCGGCCGGGCAATACGGATCTGCGAGCTGAACTGATCCATCAGGTAAACGTTGGGGTACAGGCACAGGTTGCGCGAGTTTTCGATCATCCAGTCGGCACGGGCCTGACCGAAGTCGCGAGCCAGTTCATCACGACGCTCGAACAACGGACGGTCTTCCGGGTTGGCCCAGCGCGTCCAGAGCAGCAGGTGGCCCTTGTCAAAGGAGTAGAAACCACCGCCATTCTTGGCCCAGCCACCGGCACTCATGGTCTTGACCTCTTCACCCGCTTCGCGCTGCTTGCGCTGGTTCTGGGTGGCGGCGTAGTTCCAGTGCACGGCACTGACGTGATAGCCGTCGGCGCCGTTCTCGGCGGTCAGCTTCCAGTTGCCTTCGTAGATGTAGGTGGAAGAACCACGCAGCACTTCAAGGCCGTCCGGTGACTGGTCGACGATCATGTCGATGATCTTGGCCGACTCGCCGAGGTGCTCGACCAGAGGCAGTACATCCGGGTTCAGGCTACCAAACAGAAAGCCGCGGTAAGACTCGAAACGCGCAACCTTGGTCAGGTCATGGGAGCCTTCGCAATTGAAGCTCTGCGGGTAACCGGCATCGACCGGATCCTTGACCTTGAGCAGTTTGCCGGAGTTGTTGAAGGTCCAACCGTGGAACGGGCAGGTATAGGAAGAGCGGTTGCCACTCTTGTGCCGGCAGAGCATCGCACCGCGGTGGCTGCAGGCATTCAGGAAGGCGTTGAGTACCCCATCCTTGTTGCGCGCGATGAAGATCGGCTGGCGCCCCATGGTGGTACTCAGGAAGTCGTTCTTCTCGGGAATCTGGCTTTCGTGGGCCAGGTAGATCCAGTTGCCCTCGAAGATGTGTTTCATTTCCAGTTCGAACAGACGGGGGTCGGTGAACATCTCGCGCTTGCAGCGGTAGATGCCCTTCTCCTGATCTTCTTCAAGCAGGGAATTAAGGTATTCGAATCCCAGGGACATGGCCGGGGCCTCCGTTGTTATTGTTCAGGCCATGTCAGGGTAGGGAGCGCAGGCTCAGGTAAATATCCGCTTTGTGCAGACCTTTATCCGTTTTCTGCAAACACGTCAGGGGCGACGCTTGAGGGTATCGGAGGGTAGTTCGCCAAACAGCGCTTTGTAACTTTCCGAGAATCGGCCCAGGTGAACAAAGCCGTATTCCAGGGCCAGTTCGGTGATGTTGCGCACGCTGCAGTCCGGGTCGCTGAGGTTGCGACGAATGCGTTCAAGCTTCTTCTGCCGAATGTAGTGCTTCGGGGTGGTACCGGCATTGCGTTCGAACAACCCATAGAGCGAACGCAGGCTCATGCTAGCCTGCTGCGCCAGTTGCTCAATGCCGATGTCTTGCTTGAGATTGCGCTCAATGTACTCGGCAATACGCTCAAAGGTGACGGCCTGGCTGCCCAGGCTCTCGCGGCTGACGTTGGTCTGCATCAGCGTCAGCAGCTTGCTGGCAACGATCTGGCTGTAGTGTTCCTGGACACGCTGCAGCGAATCAAAGGCCTCGGCCTCATGACAGACCATCGTCAACAGCCCGGCAAAACCTTCCAGCGCCAGCAGTTGGTAATGGCTGTGGATAAACCGGACGCCTTCACTGGGGCGTTGCCAGCGCTGCTCATCACAAACCGCATCGAGCAGGCGAGCCGGCAGCTTGAGGATGAACTTCTCGCAGTCGGCGGAATACGCCAGGTCCACCGGCTCATCCGGATTGATCAACAACAGCTCACCCGGACCGAGCAGGCGCTCGGCCCGACCCCGGCGCCACATACAGTGCCCCCGCAAGAGAATCTGCAGATGAAAAACACTTTCCAGGGCATGAGACAGCACCCTCACCTCGCCACCATAGCTGATCCGACACAGGTCCAGGCTGGCAAACTTTCGGTGATCGAGGCTGGCCTCCGGGAGGCCATTGCGCGGTAGTCGAATATGATGCTGACCGACGTGCTGGTTAACGTAGGTCGACACGGCATAGGGGTCGGCACGCTCAAAAACCCGGCTGCGATGACTAAGCAGGGGACTATCCATACCAGGGTACTCGTTGTTTTTGTCTGCTCAGTCTATGTGATCCTCAGGGGTTGTGGATAAACGTGAGATGGGTGGTCCCCTGTGGGAACCCACCCTGCCAGCCCTTACAACAAGATCCAGGTGTAACTCAGGATCAAGCGATTCTCATCGATGTCAGAACGGTAGTTCGAGCGCGCCATGGCATTGCGCACGCGGATTCCCAAGCCTTTCAAGACTCCGCCCTGTACCGCGTAGCCAAGATCGAAATCGCGCTCATGCTCCCGGCCCTCATACCCCAAACCGGTGTTGACGTTATCGCCTTTGAGGTAGCGTGCGGTTGCTGTCAGCCCAGGAATGCCCATGGCAACGAAGTCATAGTCGTAACGCACCTGCCACGAACGTTCGTCGGTGTAGGCGAACTCATAGGTCGGTACTTCGTTGCCCAATGGCGAAATGTTCGGGAACACACGGGGGAAGGCATCATCACCATAGATTGCCTGGTAGCCCACCGTGAAGGTATGCCCGGAACGTTTGGCTGAGAGCAACGAGTAAAACGCCTGGTTGTCGATATCCCCCAGCTTGCTGGCTCCTTGCTCACGGGCAGAGAAGTAGCCGAGGTTGGCGCCGAGCGTCCAATCGCCCAACGGCTGGCTGTGTTTGAAACCGACAAACCCTTGTTGGTAGATATCCTCCAACTGTCCGTACCAAAGGCTGACGGTGCTGCGATTGCCGTTGAAACTGTAGTCGCCCCCGGCAAAATTGAACGCATCGCTATCGGCTTTACGCTGGGGAACATGGCCGAGCACTGCAATCATTTTCTCGTCACCGGCCTCGTTGCGCAGGCTGGTGGAGCTCAAGTGCCCGGCTTGTAGCGTCAGGCCCTCAAGTTCTGAAGATGTGATACTTGCCCCCTGATAGGTCGGTGGCAGCAGCCTTGAGTCGTTGTACTGGAGAATAGGCAGGTTGGTTTGCAATTCGCCGACCTTCAACTCAGTCTTCGAGTAACGCAGCTTGAGGGTGCCGCCGACCCGGCTGTACTCATCAGCGGCGCGACCATCGCCGTGCACCGGCAATAGCCCGGTACCCGTACGATCAGGGCTACTGTCGAGCTTGAACCCCACCACGCCGATGGCATCGACACCCACACCGATCAGGCCAGGGGTATAGCCGGACTTGAAGTTGAAGATAAAGCCCTGCCCCCACTCCTCGGCCTTGGATTGCTTGTTGGCGCCAACGATGTCGGAGAAATCGCGGCTGAAGTAGTAGTTGCGGGCCTGCAACGTAGCGCTCGAACCGCTGACAAAGCCGGGCTCAGCGGCGTTGGCACCAACACACAAGGCAAGGGTGGACAGCAACCAGGAATGACGGAGGTTGTTCATGGGTAACGTGCTCTTTTTATTGTTGTTTTAACCGGTGCTACGCGGAGCTTTGATGGCCGGCATAGCCGGCCGCTTGGTGCTCAGGCTTTGGCGGGCAACGACGACGCCTGACTGGCGAACGGCGAGCGGCTGGCGAACACCATCATCGCCAAGGCGGCGACGGCACCCGGTACCGCGAACGCCAGGAAATTGAGCGGCAATGGCAGCTGGACACCCAGCAATGCGCCCCCCAACAGCGGCCCGACGATGGCCCCACTGCGACCAACGCCCGAGGCCCAACCCAGGCCCGTCGAGCGGATGCCCATCGGGTAGTACTGTGCAACACAGGCATAGGCAAGAATCTGCGTGCCGATGGTGGTCGCACCGGCAATCGCGATCAGCAGGTAAAGCACCGGTGTCGGGCTTTTGAAGCCCAACAGGCTGATGGACAGGGCCGCCACCGCAAAGAACACCACCAACACCTTGTCCAGCTTGAAGCGGTCGCCAATCCAGCCACCGCCCACGGCGCCAAAGATCGCACCGAAGTTCAGTACCAGCAGAAACGCCAGGCTGGAACCCAAGCCATAACCTGCGTTGTTCATCAATTTCGGCAGCCAGGAATTGAGGGCATAAACCATCAGCAGGCAGCAGAAGAACGCCACCCAGAGCATCAGCGTGTTCAGCGCCCGACCTTCGTGGAACAGTTGCGGTACCGCCGCACCCGGCGCCTTGCCTGCGGCGGCTTCAAGCCGATCGCCCGCTTGCGGCTGATAGCTCGGCTCAACCCGCTGCAACAGTTGCTGAGCCTGCTCTACCCGGCCCTGACGTACCAGAAAACCGAGGGACTCCGGCAAAAAGCGCAAGATCAACGGCAGCGTCAGCAGCGGAATGACCGCCACATAGAACACCGACTGCCAACCAAAGGCCGGCAACAGCACAATGCCCAGCCCGGCAGACAGCATGCCGCCCACCGAGTAACCACTGAACATGATCGCGACCAGGGTGCTGCGAATTTTCTTCGGTGCGTATTCGTTCATCAGCGCCACCACGTTGGGCATGACGCCGCCGATTCCTAAACCGGCGATAAACCGGCAGAGACCGAACTCCGTAGGGTTGCGGGCGAAACCGTTGAGTACCGTAAAGCCACTGAACAGGATCACGCAGAGGGTGATTGCCTTCTTGCGACCGATGCGGTCCGACAACGGGCCAAACACCAGTGCGCCGAACATCATGCCAAACAGCGCATAGCTACCCAGGGCACCGGCCTGCAGCGGGGTCATGCCCCACTCCTGCATCAATGCCGGCAGCACCACGCCATAAATGACCAGGTCGTAACCGTCGAAGATGATGATCAGCGCACACCAGAACAGCACGCGCCAGTGAAAGGGATTGAACTTCGCCTGATCGATCAGGGCATTGATATCGACTGCTCGCATGGTGCGCGTCTCTTTTGTTGTTGTTATCGAAACCCGAAGGCGCAATACCCACTCGGCGCTGGGGCCTGGCGGTGTTCGCACACTCAGGTTAGGGAGACGTCGAGCATGGCAATAGCCATTTCCTGCGAATCGCTATCCAGATAGCGCAGGGGCTGACCAGGTGTCAGCGGTGGCGTTTGAAGGTCACCGAGGGCAGTTCGCCAAAGCGCTGGCGATAACTCTCGGCAAAGCGCCCCAAGTGCAGAAAACCATAGTCCAAGGCGATTTCCGTCACGTTGCGTACGCTGCTGGCCGGATCCTGCAAGACCGCATGGATACGCTCCAGTTTGCGCTGGCGCACATACCCCTTCGGCGACAGGCCTGCATGGCGCTCAAACAGTGAATACAGCGTTCGCTCACTGACCCGCGCCACATTCATCAACTGCACGATGCTGATGTCTTGATTCAGGTTGGCGTCGATGTACTCCACCAACTGCTCAAAGGAATGAGCCTGAACCTGCGGCTCCCCCCGTTGAATGTTGTTGTCCAGCAGGGTCAGCAGCTTGCTGGCGACAATACGGCCGTAGTGTTCCTGAACCTGCAACAGCGAATGGTCGGACTCGGCCTCAGCGCAGACCAACCCGAGCAAACCGATGAAACCATCCAGCGGTTGGGTCTTGTGACGGGCCGATGTGAAGCGAATGCCGCCCTCAGGCACCTGCCAGCGCTGTTCCAGGCAGGTCTGTTCGAGCAGGCTGGCCGGCAGCTTGAGGATGAATTTCTCGCAGTCGGCCGAATAGGTCAGGTCTACCGGGTCATCGGGGTTGATCAACAGCAACTCGCCTGGAACGTAAGGGTGCTCATTGCCACGGCAAGCCGAAAGACAATGGCCCTTGAGGAGGATCTGCAAGTGATACAGGGTGCCCAGCGCGGGGGACGTGACCTGCGCCTTGCCGCCATAGCTCAGGCGACACAAGTCGAGGCTGGCGAACTTGCGATGGTTGATACTGGCCTGCAGGTCGCCAGTTCTGGGCAGGCGCAAGCAATGGCCGCCGACATGCTGATTGACGTAGTCGGAGACCACATAAGGGTCGGCGCGCTCGAATACACGGCTGCGCTCGCTCAGCAGGTGGCTGCTCATAGGCTGGCCTCGTTTTATTATTATGATGTCGATATCCACAGGGTCTGGTTATCCACAGGCGACCAGCTTGCGTTAGTCGATGTGGGCAGTCCAATATCCGTTAAGTGGGTAACCATACCTTGGAGGTATCATGGAACTGCGCCATTTGCGTTATTTCCGCGTGCTGGCGCAGACCCTGAATTTCACCCGCGCCGCCGAACAGTTGCACATTGCCCAGCCACCGCTGAGTCGACAGATCCGCCAACTGGAGGAAACCCTTGGCGTAGAGCTGCTGGAGCGAAGCCGTCCGCTGCGCCTGACCGAAGCCGGGCGCTTCTTCCATGAACAGAGCGCCGCCCTGCTCGACCAGCTTGAACAAGTTGCCGAAGCCACCCGACGCATTGCCAACAGTGAGCGCCAGTGGTTGCGGATCGGTTTCGCACCTTCGACCTTGTACGACCTGCTACCGGAGTTGATCCGCCAACTGCGTCGCTCCGAGGATCTGGAGCTGGGCCTGCAGGAGATGATTACCCTGCAACAGGTCGAGGCCCTGAAGGCCGGGCGCATCGATATCGGCTTCGGCCGTATCCGCATCAATGACCCGGCCATTGAACAGCATGTGTTGCGCGAAGACCCGTTGGTTGCCGCCTTGCCTTGCGGGCATCCCTTACTGGGGCAGCCGCTGGACCTGGCGCTGTTGGCCCGCGAACCCTTTGTGCTCTACCCCGCCACGCCACGGCCAAGTTACGCCGACCACATCATGGCACTGTTCGCCAACCATGGCCTCAGCGTCAGGGTAGTGCAATGGACCAATGAACTGCAGACTGCCCTCGGGCTGGTGGCGGCCGGGCTGGGGATAACCCTGGTACCCGCGTCGGTACAAACCCAGCACCGTGCAGACATCATCTACGCACCACTGACCGAAACCTCGGCGGTTTCACCCATCATTCTCAGCCGCCGGGCTGGGGATAACTCACCCCTGCTCAAGCACTGCCTGGCTCTGATTGAACAGATGCAGGCTGTGGATAACAACGCCTGAAGCGCCAGTGCAGGACCACCTTGCAGATGCCAAGGGTTAAGGGAAAAACTGTTAGTTGAAATTTAAACTATAAAAATCAACAACTTACAAAATCTGTACTGCACTTCTGAATAGGCCTTTAGTTGCGTATCACTCTCAACTAATACTGTTCTAGTTGACCTGAATCAATACAGCATCACCGTCAGGTGATGGTGTTGATTAATATCGCGTCGCTTGCCTGTTGCCTTCAACAAAACCAGTACTTAAGTACATGAAAACCCGTTGAAAATGTAAGCGCACGGGCGCTCGCGCAATAGTAAGATAGGCAAATAACTATCCCGCATCCTCACGTTCGTGCCCTGTGTTATCCCATCGCTGGAAACGATCGTTAATAAACTGATTTATCAGCAAGGCACTATTGGCCGAATGAACAGTACTTCGGCTGACGCACTGTGCACCGCGGCTCATGTTCTAGATTGCACGATTTAACTACATTGTAAGGAGCGTTTCGTGAAGTTCACTATTACCCGCCTGATGATCAGCAGCGCTACAGCACTGATCCTTGTGGCGCTGGGGCTGTCATTCTGGATTTCTCATCAGGTCAACCGCCTGGATGATCTCAGCCGACAGTTGGAAAACCTCAGTAGTGCCCAGCAAGAGGTAGAAGAACTTCGTTACCACACGGCGCAAATTCAGCAGTTCTACACCGACGCAAGCTTGACCGGCGAAAACGAGGCAGCCGCCACCGCCCATCGGCACTTTCAGCGGATGCAGGAGAAGCTGAACGAACTCAAGCAGGCAATTCCAGCATTCCGCCTCGAACTGGAGGCGATGAACGCCCCGGCAGAACGGCTCGACAATGTGGGCCTGCGCATGTTCCAGGCCTACACCGGTCCCGGCAAGGAGTCTGGCGACAAGGTGATGGAAGACTTCGACCAGCGTTCGGCAGAAGTGATTCGTGCGTTCGCCGGGCTACGTGACCCGCTGTCGGCCAAGTACAAGACAACCCTCAGCGAAACCAGCGAAGTGCGTGAGTCCCTGAAGGTCAATACGCTCGTGGCCTGGGGCATAGCGTTGCTATTGATCCTTGGCACCCTTTGGCTGATCAGCCGCCGCGTCCTGCCCCCCCTCAACCGGATGTCCAGTTCGTTACGCGATTTGAACACCGGTAATGGTGACCTCAGCCGTACGCTGCGCCAGGACAACGATGATGAGATCGGTGAAGTGGTTGCGGGCTTCAATCAGTTCGTTGCCGGCCTCAGGGGGCAAATTGCGACGGTAGCCCAAGTAGGCTGCACCTTGGGCCAGTCATCGACGCACTTGGTCAATGATGCGCAAGCTGCCGAAGCGAGCGCCGAAACCTTGCGTTCGGAAGTGGATCAAGTGGCCACAGCAGTCAATCAGATGGCCGCCACCGTACAGGGCGTGGCCGCCAATGCCCAGGCAAGCTCGGCCCAAACCGGTGATGCTGATCGCCAGACGCAAGAAGCGATTGGCGTGGTGAACCAGACAATTGTCGAGATTCGAACCTTGGCCAACGAAGTCGGCCGGGCGTCCGAAGTGATTCAAACCCTGGAAACCCACTCACGTTCCATCGGTGGGGTGCTGGAAGTGATACGGACCATTGCCGAACAAACCAACTTGCTGGCGTTGAACGCCGCCATTGAAGCGGCACGCGCAGGCGAGCAAGGCCGGGGCTTTGCCGTGGTAGCCGATGAAGTCCGCACCTTGGCCAGCCGTACCCAGGCCTCGACCCAAGAAATCCAGGGCATGATCGAGCGCCTGCAGAGTGCGTCCCAAGAGGCCGTCGCAGTCATGCAGGAAAGCCGTACCTATGCCGAAAAAGGTGTCACGCAGGCCGAAATAGCCGGTCAGGCACTGGTGAACATCAGTACCTTGATGGCCTCGGTATCGGGGATGAGCTTGCACATCGCTGAAGCGGCTCGCGAGCAGTCCATGGTCAGCGATGAAATCAACCAGCGGATCAGCAGCGTGGCGAATGTCGCCGGGCGTACCGCAGAATTGTCTGAGAGCACACTGGCCAGTGGCCGAGCGGCTGGTGAAGACGCTCGACGGCTGGATGAGATTGTCAGCCAGTTCAAGCTATAGGCCGGTCTGAAGCAGGCGAGCAGCGCTGGTAAGCAACGCGCTCGCCTCAACAGCTGCCTTACTCCACGGTCACCGACTTGGCGAGGTTGCGTGGCTGGTCAACGTCGGTCCCTTTGAGCACGGCAACGTAGTACGACAGCAACTGCAGCGGAATGGTGTAGAGAATCGGCGCCAGGGCATCAGCGATGTGCGGCATCGCGATCACGTGAGTCCCTTCACCATTGCTCATGCTGGCTTGCTCATCAGCAAAGACGACCAGTTGGCCACCACGGGCGCGCACTTCCTGCAGGTTGGACTTGAGCTTTTCCAGCAGCTCGTTGTTCGGCGCCACGGTGACCACCGGCATGTCGTTGTCCACCAGCGCCAGCGGGCCATGCTTGAGCTCACCAGCCGGGTAGGCTTCGGCGTGGATATAGGAGATCTCCTTGAGCTTGAGCGCCCCCTCCATCGCCACCGGGAACTGCGCACCACGACCAAGGAACAAGGTATGGTGCTTGTCGGCGAACAGCTCCGAGATTTTCTCGATGGTGGCATCCATCGCCAACGCTTCGCCCAGGCGAACCGGCAGGCGGCGCAATTGCTCGACCAGATCGGCCTCAACGCCTGCTCCCAGGGTGCCACGCACTTGGCCCAGGGCCAGGGTCAGCAGCATCAACGAAACCAGTTGGGTGGTGAACGCCTTGGTCGAGGCCACACCGATTTCCGGGCCGGCCAGTGTCAGCAGGGTCAGGTCCGATTCACGTACCAGCGAACTGATCCCGACGTTGCAAATGGCCAGGCTGGCCAGGAAGCCCAGCTCCTTGGCATTGCGCAGCGCTGCCAGGGTGTCTGCGGTTTCACCAGACTGGGAGATCGAAACGAACAGGGTGTCGGGCTGCACAACCACCTTGCGGTAGCGGAACTCGCTGGCCACTTCGACCTGGCACGGAATACCGGCCAGTTCTTCCAACCAGTAGCGCGCAACCATACCCGCATGGTAACTGGTGCCACAGGCAACGATCTGCACATTGCGAACCTTGGCAAACAGCTCGGCGGCTTGCGGGCCAAAGGCCTGAACCAGCACATGGTCAGTGCCCAGCCGACCCTCCAGCGTGCGCTGCACCACCGTAGGCTGCTCGTGGATTTCCTTGAGCATGAAGTGGCGGTATTCACCCTTGTCAGCCGCTTCTGCACCTTCGTGGTACTGCACCGCTTCACGCTGAACAGCTTGGCCAGCCTGGTTCCAGATACTGACCTTGTCGCGGCGAATCTCGGCGATATCACCTTCTTCCAGGTACATGAAACGGTCGGTGACCTGGCGCAGGGCCAACTGGTCGGACGCCAGGAAGTTTTCCCCATGGCCCAGGCCAATCACCAGCGGGCTGCCGCTACGCGCAGCGACGAGGCGATCCGGTTGTTTGGCGCTGATAACGGCCAGGCCATAGGCACCGTGCAGTTGCTTGACCGCTACCTTGAGCGCTTCGGTCAGGTCCGGCTGGGTCTTGAGGGTGTGATGCAGCAGGTGAACGATCACCTCGGTATCGGTTTCCGAGCTGAACACATAACCCAGGCTCTTGAGCTGCTCGCGCAGCTCCTCATGGTTCTCGATGATGCCGTTATGCACCACCGCCAGGTCGTGGCCGGAAAAATGAGGGTGTGCATTGCGCTCGCTGGGCGCACCGTGGGTTGCCCAACGGGTATGGGCGATACCCAGCAGGCCCGACAGCGGTTCGGCGGCAACGGCAGCTTCCAGCTCACTGACCTTGCCGATACGACGACGGCGCTCCAGGACGCCTTGCGCGCTATAGACGGCCAGGCCGGCGCTGTCATAGCCACGGTACTCCAGGCGCTTGAGGCCTTCGATGAGGATAGTGGTGATGTTACGTTCAGCGACGGCGCCAACGATTCCACACATAGAAATTACTCCTAGCTGATTGCGGCGCAGATAACGTTTACGCCGCGGGCTTCAATCTGTTCACGTGCCGCTTGGGGCAGGCGCTCATCAGTAATCAGGGTATTGACGCTGCTCCAGGGCAGCTCGAGATTGGGGATCTTGCGACCGACCTTGTCCGATTCGACCATGACAATCACTTCCCGCGCGACCTCGGCCATGACCCGGCTCAACCCCAGCAACTCATTGAAGGTGGTGGTGCCACGCACCAGGTCGATGCCATCGGCGCCAATGAACAACTGGTCGAAATCGTAAGAGCGTAGTACCTGCTCGGCGACCTGGCCCTGGAAGGATTCGGAATGCGGATCCCAGGTACCGCCGGTCATCAACAGCACCGGTTCATGCTCAAGCTCGCTAAGGGCGCGGGCGACATTCAACGAATTGGTCATCACCACCAGGCCCGGCTGCTGGCCAAGCTCAGGGATCATGGCGGCGGTCGTACTGCCACTGTCGATGATGATTCGCGCATGCTCACGAATCCTGCCCACTGCAGCGCGGGCAATGGCCTGTTTATAGGCAGACACCGGCTGTGCCTGATCGGCAATCAGTTCCTGAGGCAGCGTAACCGCGCCGCCGTAACGACGCAGCAACAGACCATTGGCCTCAAGAGCCGCCAGGTCTTTGCGGATAGTGACTTCCGAGGTCTCGAAACGTTTGGCCAACGCATCGACACTGACCTCGCCCAGCTCATTCAGCAGCGCGAGGATGTTGTGCCGTCGTTGTGGAGTGTTTCGTTTCGACATTTTGGCTTTAAGTTTCGTTTCGTAAGTTAATGAAGCCAATCAAAACCTAAAGCTTTCACTTCGTCAAGGACGATGCGTATGTTTTTGCCTGTGCATAACTAGACATGACTGGAGCTTTTATCCACCAATCCCGGCCTAGAGCGCCTGGCATAAAAAAAGCCGACTTATGCACAATCCAGTCGGCTCTTTTATTCACATGTGGATAACGTCAGTTCTTCTTGATCTTCTCTGGCCGCTTCCAGCCATCGATATTGCGCTGACGTGCCCGACCAACGGCTAACTGAGCTGCATCGACATTCTGCGTAATGGTCGAACCGGCTGCCGTTGTAGCGCCAGAAAGGATATCCAAAGGCGCAACCAGGGAGTTGTTGGAACCGATGAAGACATCCTCACCCAACACCGTCTTGAACTTGTTCGCACCGTCATAGTTGCAGGTGATGGTGCCTGCGCCAATGTTGGTCCGTGCGCCGACTTCAGCGTCGCCCAAGTAGGTCAGGTGACCGGCTTTGGCACCCTCGCCCAGGTGAGCATTCTTCAACTCGACAAAGTTACCCACATGGGCTCGTGCTTCCAGCACGCTGCCAGGGCGCAGACGCGCGAATGGGCCGGCGTCGCTGCCCTCGCCCATGATGGCACCTTCGATATGGCTGTTGGCCTTGACCACCACGCCTTTGCGCAGGGTGCTGTCCTTGATCACACAATTAGGACCGATCACCACGTCGTCTTCGATCTCGACACGACCTTCCAGGACCACGTTGATGTCGATCAGCACATCACGACCAACGGTAACCTCGCCACGTACATCGAAACGCGCCGGATCACGCAGGGTGACGCCCAGCGCCATGAGCCGACGTGCCTCACGCAACTGATAATGACGCTCCAGCTCAGCCAGTTGGCGACGGTCGTTGGCGCCTTGCACTTCCATCGGGTCGTGCGGTTGCTCGGTGGCAACCACCAGGCCATCCGCAACGGCCATGGCGATCACGTCGGTGAGGTAGTACTCACCCTGCACATTGTTGTTAGACAGCCGGCCAAGCCACTCAGCCAAACGCGCCCCCGGGACAGCGAGGATACCGGTGTTGCCTTCCTTGATCGCCCGCTGTGCTTCGCTGGCATCCTTGTGCTCGACGATTGCCGCCACCTGGCCCTGTGCATCACGCACGATACGGCCATAGCCTGTCGGGTCGTTCAGCGTAACGGTCAGCAAGCCCAGTTGCTGCGCAGTAACCTTGGCCAGCAACCGCTTGAGGGTGTCGACTTCGATCAGCGGCACATCACCGTAAAGGATCAGCACGGTATCGGCCGTCAGGTGTGGCAGCGCCTGTGCGACAGCATGGCCTGTGCCCAGTTGTTTGTCCTGCAGTACAAAATTCAGATCGTCGGCAGCCAAACGCTCACGAACCACTTCCGCGCCATGCCCGATTACCACATGCATACCCTGTGGCTGAAGCTGCCGGGCGCTGTGGATAACATGGCCAAGCATGGAGTTGCCCGCAACCGGGTGCAGCACCTTGGGCAAGGCTGAACGCATGCGTGTGCCTTGGCCCGCGGCGAGAATAACGATATCGAGAGACATGACTGGCTACCAATCCTGGGTGGTCAGCGACTGTGACCAAAAAGAAGGAGTTACAGAAAAAGAAAAAGGGTAGCCGAGGCTACCCTTTAACTCAATCGCACTACAGAAGCTTGGCTTAACCGCCGAACTTCTTGCGGATCTGCTGGACGGTGCGCAGCTGGGCTGCGGCTTCGGCCAGACGTGCAGCGGCGGAACCGTAGTCGAACTCCGCGCCTTTTTCGTGCAGGGCCTTTTCAGCAGCCTTGACGGCTTCCTGAGCGGAGGCTTCATCCAGGTCGCTAGCGCGTTGCACGGTATCGGCAAGCACCTTGACCATGTTCGGCTGGACCTCGAGGAAACCACCGGAGATGTAGAACACCTCCTTGTCGCCACCCTGCTTGGTCAGCGTGATCGGACCCGGCTTCAGATCAGTGATCAGCGGGGCGTGGCCTGGAGCGATACCGATATCACCCAGGTTGCCGTGCGCAACCACCATCTCGACCAGACCGGAGAAAATTTCTCCTTCCGCGCTGACGATATCGCAATGGACTGTCATAGCCATCTGCTTGCCTCAACCTGATTAGCGCCCCTTTCGGGGCGCCGGGATTACAGTTTCTTGGCTTTCTCGATCGCTTCTTCGATGCCGCCGACCATGTAGAACGCTTGTTCTGGCAGGTGGTCGTAGTCACCGTTGAGGATGCCTTTGAAGCCAGCAATGGTGTCTTTCAGGGAAACGTATTTACCCGAAGCACCGGTGAAGACTTCAGCCACGAAGAACGGCTGGGACAGGAAGCGCTGGATCTTACGAGCACGGGATACCAGTTGCTTGTCGGATTCGGACAGTTCGTCCATACCCAGAATGGCAATGATGTCCTTCAGCTCTTTGTAGCGCTGCAGCACGTACTGAACACCGCGAGCGGTTTCGTAGTGCTCGGTGCCGATGACCAGAGGGTCCAGCTGACGCGAAGTCGAGTCCAGTGGATCGACCGCTGGGTAGATACCCAGGGAGGCGATGTCACGGGACAGTACCACGGTGGCGTCCAAGTGGGCGAAGGTGGTCGCTGGCGACGGGTCAGTCAGGTCGTCCGCAGGTACGTATACGGCCTGGATCGAGGTGATCGAACCTTGCTTGGTCGAAGTGATGCGCTCTTGCAGCACGCCCATTTCTTCAGCCAGGGTCGGCTGGTAACCTACTGCCGAAGGCATACGGCCCAGCAGTGCGGATACTTCGGTACCGGCCAGGGTGTAACGATAGATGTTGTCGACGAACAGCAGAACGTCGTTACCTTCGTCACGGAACTTCTCAGCCATGGTCAGGCCGGTCAGCGCTACGCGCAGACGGTTTCCTGGTGGCTCGTTCATTTGGCCGTATACCAGAGCAACCTTGTCCAGTACGTTGGAATCCTTCATCTCGTGGTAGAAGTCGTTACCCTCACGAGTACGCTCACCCACACCGGCGAACACGGAGAAACCGCTGTGCTCGATGGCGATGTTACGGATCAGTTCCATCATGTTTACGGTTTTGCCTACACCGGCACCACCGAACAGACCAACCTTACCACCCTTGGCGAACGGGCAAACCAGGTCGATAACCTTGATACCGGTTTCGAGCAGGTCGTTGCCACCAGCCTGTTCTGCGAAGGAAGGCGCGGCACGGTGAATGCCCCAACGCTCTTCTTCGCCGATCGGACCAGCTTCGTCGATTGGGTTGCCCAGGACGTCCATGATACGGCCCAGAGTCGCTTTACCGACTGGAACGGAGATGGCTGCCTTGGTGTCAACGACGTCCAGACCGCGCTTCAAGCCTTCGGTCGAGCCCATCGCAATGGTACGTACTACGCCGTCGCCCAGCTGCTGCTGAACTTCCAGAGTAGTTTCCGCGCCCTGTACTTTCAGCGCGTTATAGACACTCGGTACGCTGTCACGTGGGAATTCCACGTCAATGACGGCGCCGATGATTTGAACGATACGTCCGCTACTCATAGCTGGATCCTCTGAATATTTGAACCGTTAAACCGCGGCAGCGCCGCCGACGATTTCCGAGATCTCTTGGGTGATCGCAGCCTGACGTGCCTTGTTGTAGATCAGCTGCAAATCGCTGATCAGGTCGCCGGCGTTGTCGGTGGCGTTTTTCATTGCGATCATCCGCGCAGCTTGTTCAGCCGCGTTGTTCTCGACTACCGACTGGTAGACCTGCGACTCCACGTAACGCACCATCAGGCCGTCCAGCAGCTCTTTGGCATCGGGTTCGTAGAGGTAGTCCCAGTGGTGCTTGAGTTCTTGATCCGGGGTTGCGACCAACGGAATCAACTGCTCGACCGTTGGTTTTTGCGTCATGGTATTGATGAACTTGTTCGACACCACGGACAGGCGATCGATACGGCCTTCCAGGTATGCGTCCAGCATGACTTTGACGCTACCAATCAGATCGTTGATCGATGGCTCTTCGCCCAAGTGGCTGATTGCAGCAACGACGTTACCGCCGAAGTTACGGAAGAATGCCGCACCTTTGCTGCCGATCACGCACAGGTCGATCTCGACGCCTTGTTCGCGGTTTGCCGACATGTCCTTGACCAGGGCCTTGAACAGGTTGGTGTTCAAGCCGCCGCACAGACCACGGTCACTGCTCACCACGATATAACCGACACGCTTGATGGCGCGATCGATCATGAACGGGTGGCGGTATTCCGGGTTGGCGTTGGCCAGATGACCAATCACCTGGCGGATGCGCTCCGCGTAAGGACGGCTAGCAGCCATACGCAGTTGAGCCCTGCGCATCTTGCTGACCGCCACTTTTTCCATGGCGCTGGTAATTTTTTGCGTGCTTTTGATGCTCGCAATCTTACTGCGAATCTCTTTTGCGCCTGCCATGTAACACCTATCAGGTTAGCAAGCGGGGGCTGCAAAGCCCCCGCTGCGGCTTACCAGGTTTGGGTGGCCTTGAACTTCTCGATACCGGCTTTGATGCCAGCGTCGATTTCGTCGTTGAAGTCACCCTTCACGTTGATCTTCGCCATCAGTTCGGCGTGATCACGGTTGAAGTAAGCAATCAGCGCTTGTTCGAAGCTACCGATCTTGGCGATTTCAACGTCGACCAGGAACCCACGCTCAGCGGCATACAGCGACAGCGACATGTCAGCGATGGACATTGGCGCGTATTGCTTCTGCTTCATCAACTCGGTAACACGTTGACCGTGCTCGAGTTGCTTACGGGTGGCTTCGTCCAGGTCAGAAGCGAACTGGGCAAATGCAGCCAGTTCACGGTACTGAGCCAGAGCGGTACGGATACCACCGGACAGCTTCTTGATGATCTTGGTCTGAGCGGCACCACCTACACGGGATACCGAAACACCGGCGTTAACTGCAGGGCGGATGCCCGAGTTGAACATGGCCGATTCCAGGAAGATCTGACCGTCGGTGATCGAGATCACGTTGGTCGGAACGAACGCGGAAACGTCGCCAGCCTGGGTTTCGATGATCGGCAGAGCGGTCAAGGAACCGGTTTTGCCAGTTACTGCACCGTTGGTGAACTTCTCAACGTACTCTTCGGAAACGCGCGATGCACGCTCCAGCAGACGGGAGTGGAGATAGAACACGTCACCTGGGTACGCTTCACGTCCTGGTGGACGACGCAGCAGCAGGGAGATCTGACGGTAAGCAACAGCTTGCTTGGACAGGTCATCGTAAACGATCAGCGCGTCTTCACCGCGGTCACGGAAGAACTCGCCCATGGTGCAACCGGCGTATGGCGCCAGGAATTGCAGTGCGGCGGATTCCGAGGCACTGGCGGCAACAACGATGGTGTTAGCCAGAGCGCCGTTTTCTTCCAGCTTGCGAACAACGTTGGCGATGGTCGATTGTTTCTGACCAACGGCGACGTAGACGCAGAAGATGCCACTGTTTTTCTGGTTGATGATCGCGTCAACCGCCATGGCGGTTTTACCGATCTGACGGTCACCGATGATCAGCTCACGCTGGCCACGGCCGACTGGAATCATGGCGTCGACGGATTTGTAGCCAGTCTGTACAGGCTGGTCTACCGATTTACGCCAGATAACGCCCGGAGCAACTTTCTCGACCGCATCGGTCTCGGTGTTGTTCAGTGGGCCTTTACCGTCGATTGGGTTACCCAGTGCGTCGACTACGCGACCCAGCAGTTCCTTACCAACCGGAACTTCCAGGATGCGGCCGGTGCACTTGGCACTCATGCCTTCGGCAAGGGAGGTATATGCGCCCAGTACTACCGCACCAACGGAGTCTTGCTCCAGGTTGAGGGCCATACCGTAGACGCCGCCCGGAAACTCGATCATTTCGCCGTACATAACGTCGGCCAGACCGTGGATCCGCACGATACCGTCAGAAACGCTGACGACAGTACCTTCGTTGCGGGCTTGAGAGGCGACATCGAGTTTCTCGATGCGACCCTTAATGATTTCACTAATTTCGGAAGGATTGAGTTGCTGCATTGCTCTGCTGCCCCTTCAAACTCAAGATTTCAATGCTTCGGCCAGTTTCGCGATTTTGCCGCGAATCGAGCCATCGATTACCAGGTCGCCGGCGCGGATCACGACACCACCTATGAGGGAGGTATCCTCCACAGCGTGCAGTCGCACTTCCCGGCTGAGCCGTGCACTGAGAACCTTGGCGAGTTTGTCTTGCTGTTCTTGGTTCAACGCAAAAGCACTAGTGACTTCCACGTCCACGGATTTTTCCTGCTCGGCCTTGTACAGCTCGAACAGCGACGAAATCTCCGGCAACAGCAGGAGACGGTCGTTTTCCGCGGCAACATGAATGAAATTCTGTGCCTGGGCATCAAACTTGTCACCGCACACTTCAATAAAAGTGGCGGCCTTTTCTGCGCTCGTCAGTCGCGGGGCCTTGAGCAGGCGCTGCATGGTGCCGTCTTGCGACACCGCAGCAGCCAGGCCGAGCATGGCTGACCAATTGGCCAGTTGCTGATGGGCCTGGGCATGCTCAAAGGCAGCCTTAGCGTAAGGTCGGGCCAACGTGGTCAATTCTGCCATGATCGCCCTCGCTTAAATTTCAGCGGCCAGTTTGTTAACCAGCTCCGCATGCGCGTTTTGATCGATTGTGGCACCAAGGATCTTCTCAGCGCCGTTAACGGCCAGGCTACCCAGTTGGGCGCGCAGCGCGTCTTTGACACCGTTAAGTTCCTGTTCGATCTCGGCCTGAGCCTGAGCCTTCACACGGTCAGCTTCGACGCGGGCCTGATCACGGGCTTCCTCGACGATCTGAGCACCGCGCTTCTTGGCTTGCTCAATGATTTCGGCTGCCTGAGCTTTCGCTTCGCGCAGTTGCTGACCCACTTTATCTTGGGCCAGCTCCAGGTCGCGAGCTGCTCGGCTGGCAGCGTCCAGTCCATCCGCGATCTTCTTCTGACGTTCTTGCAATGCCGCGATGACCGGAGGCCACACGAACTTCATGCAGAACAGCACAAAGATGAAGAACGCAACGGACTGGCCAATCAGGGTTGCATTAATGTTCACGCCAACACCTCGCTCGTTCTTTGTCCATCACACAAAACCACTCGAAAATTCGAGTGATTAGCCGGCGATTTGACCAACGAAGGGATTAGCGAAGGTGAAGAACAGAGCGATACCAACACCGATCATGGTTACGGCGTCGAGCAGACCGGCAACGATGAACATTTTAACTTGCAGCATTGGAACCATCTCTGGCTGGCGAGCAGCGCCTTCCAGGAACTTGCCGCCCAGCAGGCCGAAACCAATGGCGGTACCCAGTGCACCCAGGCCGATCAGCAGAGCAACAGCGATAGCGGTAAGACCAACTACAGTTTCCATCTTTCCTCCCGACTTTTACGTCGTATTGGTTAGGTTTTTTAGTTTGAAGCGGTAAAGCAAAATCGTTTTGTACAGCTGCCCTTGCGGACCTTTTGCGACCCTTGCCCGTACCGGCGAAAGGGTCTTCAGACACGCCAGGCGGTCTTAATGGTTATCTTCGTGAGCCATCGACAGGTAGACGATGGTAAGCATCATGAAGATGAACGCTTGCAGGGTGATGATCAGGATGTGGAACACCGCCCACGCCCACTGCAGCACCACGCCCAGGCCGCTGAGCCAGAGCAGACCAGCACCGAACATCACGGCAATCAGGATGAACACCAGCTCGCCGGCGTACATGTTGCCGAAAAGACGCAGTGCCAGGGAGATTGGCTTGGCGATCAGGGTCACAAATTCCAGCAGGAAGTTCACCGGAATCAGCAGGATCTGAACGAAGATGTTCTTGCTGCCGAACGGATGCAGGGTCAGTTCGCCGAGGAAACCGCCGATGCCCTTGACCTTGATGCTGTAGAAAATGATCAACGCGAACACGCAGAAGGCCATGGCCAGAGTAGCGTTCGGGTCAGTCGTGGAGACCGCACGGAAAGGAATGTGCTTGTCGCCGGAAATCAGCATGGCCAGTTGAGGAATCCAGTCGACCGGTACCAGGTCGATGGCGTTCATCAGGAAGACCCAGACGAAGATGGTCAGCGCCAGCGGTGCGATAACCGGGCTACGACCGTGGAAACTGTCCTTGACCGAACCGTTGACGAACTCCACCAGCACTTCAACGAAGTTCTGCAGGCCGCCAGGTTGACCGGAAGTTGCTTTCCGGGCCGCCATGCGGAACAGGAGAATGAAGATCAGACCCAGCGCAAAGGACCAACCCAGGGTGTCCACGTGGAACGCCCAGAAGCCCATTGCTTTGGCTTCTGCTGCGGAATGGGCAAAGCCCCAACCGCCGTCTGGTAGTTGACCGTAGGTCAAGTTCTGCAAGTGGTGCTGGATATAGCCCGAAGCGGTTTCTGCTGCCATGTTTGCCTCAAACGCCCTAAGGTCTCGAAAGTCTTGTTTTCACTAGCAGGGGCGCGAACCAGCTGACCAACTGGGTCAGCAGAAAGACGCCGAATACTGCTAATGGCGCCAATGGCTTCACTCCTGCAAACGTCAGCGCGAACAGCACTGCCGTCAAAATCAATTTGCCTGCCTCGCCAGCGTAAAACGACTTGACGATGGCCTGCGCTGCCCTGGCTCCGGTAAACCGAAAAGCCTTCCAAGCAAAGTACACATTCGGTAGCCAGGCAATCAGCCCTCCGCAGAGACCTGAATATCCGTCGACTGCCCCGCGCCACTGCCACAACGCCAAGGCTGCCAACAGAAACACGACACACTGAGCCAGCAGTACCGGAAAAACCGCCCAGCGATGGAAAGGCAAGCGGTTTGGCGTGCGGGTTTCCATCACAACTGCTCCTCAAAAGTCGGCCAACCCGTCAACTCTGACTTGGCATAATTTGTGCCGACAAAATGCGCGCAGAGTATAGGGGCGGTTTAACCCCTATTCAACTGCTGGGTAGTGATTTCCGACTGTGCGCTACAACAGGAATTGTTTCAGCGGATGTGAGCAAGGACGCCCTGCAACTCATCCAGTGAGTTATAACGAATCACCAACTGGCCCTTGCCCTTGTTCCCATGACGGATCTGGACAGCCGAGCCCAACCGCTCTGCGAGCCGCTGTTCAAGGCGTGCGATGTCCGGATCAGGCTTGGCCGGTTCGACCGGTTCAGGCTTGCCATTGAGCCACTGACGGACCAGTGCTTCAGTCTGGCGCACCGTCAGTCCACGTGCGACAACATGTCGCGCCCCATCAACCTGTTGCTCATCCGGCAATCCGAGCAATGCACGTGCATGGCCCATTTCCAGATCTCCATGGGAGAGCATGGTCTTGATGACTTCCGGCAGGGTGATCAAGCGCAACAGGTTGGCCACGGTAACCCGCGACTTGCCCACGGCATCAGCAACCTGCTGCTGGGTCAGCTGGAACTCATGCTGCAGCCGTTGCAGGGCAATCGCCTCTTCCACCGGGTTGAGGTCCTCGCGCTGGATGTTCTCGATCAGCGCCATCGCGATGGCTGCCTCATCGGGCACATCACGAACCATTGCCGGAATGGTATCCATGCCGGCCTGCTGACTGGCGCGCCAGCGGCGCTCACCCGCAATGATTTCGTAGCGATTGTCAGCGATCGGACGAACCACGATCGGCTGCATGACGCCCTGGCTACGGATCGAGTGCGCCAATTCCTCCAACGCCTGCGGATCCATGTCGCGGCGAGGTTGGTACTTCCCGCGCTCGATCAGGTCGAGCGGCAGGTGTTGCAGTTCTTTCTGATCGACTTTGACAGCCTGCTCTTCGAGCGCGCTGACAGTCGGACCACTCAGCAGTGCATCCAACCCACGTCCGAGACCTCGTTTCTTAACGGCCATACGGATTCCTTAAGTTGCTTGTGCAGTGCGAGATTGACGACGCTGGCGACGCACCATCTCACCGGCCAGGGCCAAGTAGGCCAAGGCACCGCGCGATTGCTTGTCATAGGCCAGCGCCGGCATGCCGAAGCTTGGTGCCTCGGCCAGGCGAATGTTGCGCGGGATCACGGTGTCGTACAGCTGATCACCGAAATGCTCCTTGAGCTGCGCCGATACATCGTTGATCAGGCTCAGGCGCGGGTCATACATGGTCCGCAGCAAACCTTCGATCTTCAGCTGTGGATTAAGCCGCTCGGCAATCCGCTTGATGTTATCCACAAGGTCACTCAAACCTTCCAGCGCAAAGTATTCACATTGCATCGGAATGATCACGCCATCGGACGCGACCAAGGCGTTGAGGGTCAACATCGACAACGACGGCGGGCAATCGATGAGGATGTAGTCGTAGCTTTCACGGATCGGCGCCAGCGCGGTACGCAGGCGACTCTCCTTCATCTGCATTTCCAGCAACACCACCTCGGCGGCGGTCAGGTCACGGTTGGCCGGCAGCAGTTGATAACCACCGTGCTCGGAGAAGCGCATGGCCTGGGCCAGATCGCATTCACCGATCAACAGGTCATAGACCGAATGTTCCAGGACGTGTTTATCCACACCACTGCCCATGGTGGCGTTGCCCTGTGGATCGAGATCGATCAGCAGCACGCGGCGCTTGGTCGCCACCAGCGATGCTGCGAGATTGATACAGGTGGTGGTCTTACCCACACCACCCTTCTGGTTCGCGATTGCGAATACCTTAGCCATTCTTGCTTGTGTTCCCAGTCATGCCGTGCGGCGCAGTATCAGCAGATGGCGCTGGCCTTGGCAACCCGGTACGGTCAAGGCCTGCTCGCTATCCACTTTGAAATCTGCCGGCAATGCTACCAGCTCATCAGCTGGATGCAGCCCTTTCATTGCCAGCCACTGCGTCTGGGTATCCCCCAGGTGCCGCGTCCAGTTAGTGAAGTTTTCCATGCTGCTGAAAGCACGCGAAATGATTCCGGTGAAAGGGCGCTCCGGCTGGAACGCCTCAACCCGATTGTGGATAACTTGCAGGTTATCCAGTTTCAATTCCAGCTTTACCTGAGTCAGGAAGCGGGTTTTCTTGCCATTGCTGTCGAGCACCGTGACCTGCTTTTCCGGATGCAGGATAGCCAATGGAATACCGGGCATGCCACCGCCGCTGCCGACGTCAAGCCAACGCTCGCTGTGGATAAACGGCATTACACTCAGGCTGTCGAGCAAATGACGGGAAACCATCTCGTCCGGGTTACGCACAGCGGTCAGGTTATACGCCTTGTTCCACTTGATCAGCAGTGCCAGGTACGCCAGCAGTTGCTCCTGCTGGCTGGCACTCAACTCGACGCCCAGTTCGCGGGCGCCTGTGGACAACTCTTCGGCATGTTGAGGGGTGACCATGGAACTCAAGCGCTTTGCTCCAACTCACGGCCTGCGCCGCGTTTTTTCAGGTGAATCAGCAAGAGTGAAATTGCTGCCGGGGTTACGCCAGGGATACGGGAAGCCTGACCCAATGTTTCCGGACGACTCTGGCTGAGTTTGCTCTGAATTTCCTTGGAAAGCCCGGAAATGTTCGTGTAGTCGATATCCTCGGGCAGACGGGTATCTTCGCTGGCACGCAGACGAGCAATTTCTTCCTGCTGGCGATCGATGTAGCCGGCGTACTTGGTCTTGATTTCGACCTGCTCGGCAACTTGTGGATCAATGCCTTCGCTACCGGTGACTTCAATCAAACCGGCGTAATCGATTTCCGGACGGGTGAGCAGGTTGAGCAGGTTGTACTCATGGCTCAGCGGCGTACCGAATTTCTCTGCAATGGCTTGGCCTTGCGCCGTACCAGGGCGTACCCAGGTGCTTTTCAAACGTTGTTCTTCGCGCTCGATACCTTCGCGTTTAGCGGTAAAGGCCGCCCAACGGGCGTCGTCGACCAGGCCCAGTTCGCGACCTTTTTCGGTCAGACGCAGGTCGGCGTTGTCTTCACGCAGGATCAACCGGTACTCGGCCCGAGAAGTGAACATGCGGTACGGCTCTTGAGTACCGAGGGTGATCAGGTCGTCGACCAACACACCGATATACGCTTCATCGCGGCGCGGGCACCAGCTTTCACGGCCCTGTGCACGCAATGCGGCGTTGGTCCCGGCCAGCAATCCTTGTGCACCGGCTTCTTCGTAGCCGGTGGTGCCGTTGATCTGGCCAGCAAAGAAAAGGCCGCCAATCACTTTGGTTTCAAGGCTGTACTTGAGATCTCGTGGATCGAAGTAATCGTACTCGATGGCATAACCCGGACGAACGATGTGCGCATTCTCCATGCCGCGGATCGATCGAACGATCTGCAGTTGCACGTCGAATGGCAGGGATGTGGATATCCCGTTCGGATACAGCTCGTGTGTCGTCAGGCCTTCAGGTTCGATAAAGACCTGATGGCTCTCCTTGTCCGCAAAGCGGTGAATCTTGTCTTCGATCGAAGGGCAGTAACGCGGGCCAATACCCTCGATGACACCGGAGTACATTGGCGAACGATCAAGGTTCGACGCAATGATTTCATGGGTGCGTGCGTTGGTGTGGGTAATCCAGCAACTGACCTGGCGCGGGTGCATCTGCTGCGACCCCATGAACGACATCACCGGGGTGGGCGTGTCACCCGCCTGTTCGGTCATCACCGAGAAATCCACAGAGCGACCATCGATACGCGGCGGGGTGCCGGTTTTCAGACGACCAACCCGTAAGGGCAATTCACGCAGGCGATGTGCCAGGGCAATCGACGGTGGATCACCGGCACGACCACCGGAGTAGTTCTGCAAACCGATGTGGATAAGTCCACCAAGGAAAGTACCGGTGGTCAGTACCACTGCATCGGCGAAGAAACGCAGGCCCATTTGAGTAACCACACCACGCACCTGGTCCTGCTCGACGATCAGGTCGTCGCACGACTGCTGGAATATCCACAGGTTGGGCTGGTTCTCAAGGATCTCGCGCACTACCGACTTGTAGATCGCACGGTCTGCCTGTGCACGGGTGGCACGTACTGCCGGACCTTTGCGGTTGTTCAGAACGCGGAACTGGATACCACTCTTGTCGGTTGCCAGCGCCATTGCGCCACCGAGTGCATCGATTTCCTTGACCAGGTGGCTTTTGCCAATACCACCGATGGCCGGGTTGCAACTCATATGACCGAGGGTTTCCACGTTGTGGGTCAACAGCAGGGTTTTCACACCCATGCGTGCTGACGCAAGCGCAGCCTCGGTACCGGCATGGCCGCCGCCGATGACGATCACTTCAAAACGGGAAGGGAAATCCACCACGCACCTCGTGCCTGTTTCGCGAATAAATAAGGGATAGCCGACAAGTATAGGGACTTCCCCCCCTCTAAAGGAACCTTTTGCACAAAATTTAACCAGCCTGTGGATGAGTGGCAGGCAATAGAAATTAAAGAGAGAAATTTATTAAAGCTTTGTTTTTATGTTTATTCTTATGCAGCCACCTTTCTGTGGATAAAGTGCTACAGGCCTTTATCTACGTCGTGTACAGCGATTTATAAGCCTGTGATCTAGTGGGTCTGAGCGTTCTGGATAAGCGCTTTAAGCCTGTGGATCAAATGGCTAGTTACCCACAGCGCAGGTTATCTCCAACCTTGAAGGCCAGTTATCAACGGAGCTGAAGGTGAGTTTTCCACAGGGCTTAATTCACAGGTAGCCAGTACGCGGGCAGGAAAAACCCTCAGGCGTGACCTGTGAATGCATTCGTGTCGGGAGAGAAAGGCGGGAGATGACGCGCAGCAGTCGGCTCGAAACTGAGCCGACTGTGGATAAGGTGCTTACTTGCCGATGCAGAAGCTGGAGAAGATTCGGCCCAACAAGTCGTCGGAGCTGAATGCACCGGTGATTTCACCAAGAGCTTGTTGTGCCTGACGCAGGTCTTCAGCCAAAAGCTCACCAGCGCCAGCCAGGGTCAACTGTGCACGACCGTGTTCAAGGTTGTCGCTGGCCTGGCGGAGCGCTTCCAGGTGGCGCCTGCGAGCGCTGAAGCTGCTCTCGGCGGTCTGTTCATAACCCATGCAGGCCTTGAGGTGTTCGCGCAGTAGATCAAGCCCCATGTCCGTATCCTTGGCACTCAAGGTAATGGTGACATGGCCATCATCGCTGTGCGTCATGGTGATCGGCTCACCACTGAGGTCCGCCTTGTTGCGAATCAGGGTGACCTTGGCGGGATCCGGGCGCAGATCAAGGAACTCTGGCCAGAGCGCAAATGGATCGCTGGCTTCAGGTGCGGTGCTATCCACCACCAGCAATACCCGGTCGGCCTCGCCAATAGCTTTCAGTGCGCGTTCTACACCAATCTTTTCCACATGGTCGTCGGTGTCACGCAAACCGGCGGTATCGATGACATGCAGCGGCATGCCATCGATGTGGATATGTTCACGAAGAATGTCCCGGGTAGTACCGGCAATATCAGTGACGATGGCTGCCTCGCGACCGGCGAGCACGTTCAACAGGCTGGATTTGCCCGCGTTGGGGCGCCCGGCAATAACCACGTTCATGCCATCGCGCAGCAAGGCCCCCTGCCCGGCTTCGCGCAGTACTGTGGATAATTCAGCACGTACCTGATCAAGCATGCTCAAGACATGGCCATCGGCAAGGAAGTCGATTTCCTCTTCAGGGAAGTCGATGGCTGCTTCCACGTAGATGCGCAGGTTGATCAACCTCTCGGTGAGTTTATCCACACGTCGGGAAAACTCACCCTGCAACGAACGCAAGGCGTTACGTGCCGCTTGTGCAGAACTGGCCTCGATTAGATCGGCAATTGCTTCGGCCTGCGCCAGGTCAAGCTTGTCGTTGAGAAAAGCACGCTCGCTGAATTCACCTGGGCGAGCAAGCCGGCAGCCCAACTGCAGGCAACGCTGCAAGAGCATGTCCAGCACCACCGGGCCACCGTGCCCCTGGAGTTCGAGTACGTCTTCACCGGTAAACGAATTCGGTCCAGGGAAGTACAGCGCCAGCCCTTCGTCGATGACCTGGCCATCGTCGCCGCGAAAAGGCCCGTAATGCGCGTAGCGCGGGGTTAGTGTCCGGCCAGCGATCAACAACCCGGCTTGGCTCGCCAAGGGGCCGGAGATACGCACAATCCCTACCCCTCCGCGCCCTTGGGCGGTGGCGATGGCAGCGATGGTTTCACGCGGAGTATTCATGATCGATGGCCTCACGACAAAAACGACAGATAGCAAAACGCCCCACGAGGGGGCGTTTATCCACAGGTTAGCTGGCTAACCCGTTATGCAGCAGCTTTCTTGCTAGCCGCTTCGATGCTACGGGTGATGTACCACTGCTGAGTGATGGACAACACGTTGTTCACAACCCAGTACAGCACCAGACCTGCAGGGAACCACAGGAAGAAGAAGGTGAAGATGATTGGCATCAGCTTCATCACCTTGGCCTGCATCGGATCCGGCGGGGTTGGGTTCAGGCGCTGCTGAATGAACATGGTCGCGCCCATGATGATCGGCAGGATGAAGAACGGATCCTTGATCGACAGGTCGGTAATCCAGAACATCCAAGGTGCCTGGCGCATTTCCACGCTTTCCAGCAACACCCAGTACAGCGAAAGGAAGACTGGCATCTGCACCAGGATCGGCAGGCAGCCGCCCAGCGGGTTGATCTTCTCTTTCTTGTACAGCTCCATCATGGCCTGCGACATTTTCTGCCGGTCATCGCCAAATTGTTCTTTCAGCGAAGCAAGCTTGGGTGCCACGGCACGCATGCGCGCCATCGAACGATAGCTGGCAGCCGACAGCGGGAAGAACAGTGCCTTGATCAGCATGGTCAGGACAATGATCGACCAGCCCCAGTTACCCAGGAGGCTGTGGATATGTTGCAGCAGCCAGAAAATTGGCTGGGCAATGAACCAGAGAATGCCGTAGTCGACGGTCAGTTCCAGGCCTGGGGACAACTCCTTGAGCTTGGACTGAATTTTCGGACCGGCATACAGCATGGTGCTGGTTTCGGCTTTACCACCTGCAGCGACTTCCAGTGTCGGGCCAGTGAAACCGATGATGTAGTTGCCTTGGCTGTCCTTGCGCGTCTGAACGATGTTGTTGTCAGACTTGTTCGGAATCCAGGCCGTCACGAAGTAGTGCTGCAGCCAGGCTACCCAACCACCAGACACATTTTCTTTCAGATTGCCCTTGTCGATGTCTTTCATCGACACTTTTTTGTACGGCTCTGCACTTGTCCACAGGGCAGCACCCAGGTAAGTGGCAGTACCGGTGGCAGTGCTCGAGGACGGATCCGAGCTGGCATCGCGCTTGAGCTGGGCAAACAGGTTGCCGCTCCAGGCCTGACCGCTCTGGTTGTCGATCAGGTAGCTGACCGTCAGGTCGTACTCACCGCGCTTGAGTGTAAAGCGCTTGATGTAGTTGACGCCGTTGTCGCTGAACTTCAGGTCGACGACCAGTTGATCCTGACCGTCGGCCAGTTGATAACTTTTCTGTTCGGTAGCGTACAGCGGGCGACCAGATGGACGAGCATCCGGGCCGTTGGTACCGGTCAGACCGCTCTGTGCCAGGTAAACGCGCTCGCCGCCGTTGTCGAACAGCTGGAACGGAATATCGGGATGGTCCTGACGGCGTGGGTATTTCGGCAGCATCAGCTGCGCGATATCACCGCCATTGGGATCGATAGCCAGATCAAGAACATCGGTCTTGACCCGAATCAGGTCTTTGCTGATGGCAACCGGGGCCAGTTCGGTCGAATTCGACTCGGGGTTGGCGCTCGGAACATCGGCACTGGCGGAATTGCTTGCGGCCCGCGCGGTGTCCGGCAACGCCGGCGCGGTGGCGGCGTTCTGGGTCGGCAAGGCTGCCTGTCCGTAGTCCTGGTTCCACTTAAGAACCATGACATAAGACACGATTGCCAGGGCGACGATCAGGATCGTGCGTTTAATATCCATGATTACTCGGCTATCGAAGAAGTACGGGAAGAAGAAGCGGGCGGAACCGGGTCGTATCCACCAGGGTTCCACGGATGGCAACGCCCCAGTCGACGAACGGTCAGCCAACTGCCACGCAGAAGACCATGAGACTCAATGGCTTCGAGTGCGTAGCAGGAGCAGGAGGGGTAGAAACGACAGTGATTGGCCATCAGAGGACTAATGGCGTAACGGTAAAACTGGATCGGAACGAGTACCAGTTTACGCATCTGGACTGTCTACCCCTACGGATTCGGTTGGCGCTGGAGCGGGCCGATTACGCGCAAGACGCTTCCAGAGCTTGCCAAAATGTTGGTGCAATTCTGGGTTTTCGATCTCGCCCAGGCCTTTGCGCGCAACGATAACGATATCCCAACCTGCCAATAAATCTTGGTGAAGGCGGAATGAGTCGCGCATCAATCGCTTGAGTCGATTTCGCTGAACGGAGAGCTTGACGCTCTTTTTTCCGATCACAAGCCCCAAGCGGGGATGATCCAGACCGTTCTCGCGGGCAAGGAGCAAAAGATTCTTGCCTGGAACCTTGCCGGTTGGGGAGTCGAAGACCGCTTTGAAATGTCGGGGGGTCAGCAGACGCTTTTCCCGACTGAAGTCCTGACTCACCACCTGTGCCGAATGATCAAACGGCCAGACGCTTACGGCCTTTGGCACGACGACGCGACAGAACGGCACGACCGTTCTTGGTGGCCATACGGGCACGGAAACCGTGAGTGCGAGCGCGCTTGATGGTGCTTGGTTGGAAAGTACGTTTCATGGCGTGTTACCTGGTTCGTCGACTACGGGCCGGAATGGCCCCCGTTTTAAGAGATCGGCGATTCTAGAGAAAGCAAGGCCATAGGTCAATTTCCAACCAGCTTTTCCTTATAGGTGGTCACATGGGTGGGGGTTGGGTGTGAACGTGTCGAGGTACAGGGTTCAGACCTAAACATAAAAAAAGAGAGAGGAATTATTTAAAGCTTTTCTGTAAATCTTATAAAGCTTATGTAGAAGAATTCTGTGGATAAGGTTCTACAGGCCTTTATCTTCATAGCGTACAGAGAATTTAAACCTTGTCGGGAAGCGGTGCCCTGGCTGTGCCGAACGCTCGGAAAATCTGTGGATAAAAATGTGAGTTATCAACACGCGAGTTATCAACAGATTTCGACCCGGACTTGTGCAAAGACCTCAGGTACGGTTATCCACAGGGCTTATTCACACCCCTCCGGCATCATTTTGTTCACTAAGTCGCTGATCTATCACCACGCTCATCGCATCGGCATGTGGATAACTGCGCGGCCGGTCGGGTACAATGGCTGCTTGTTTTTGCCTCACCGGCTTTCAAACTCAGGGGATATCCGTGTCAGTGGAACTTTGGCAGCAGTGCGTAGAGCTTCTGCGCGATGAACTGCCTGCCCAGCAATTCAACACCTGGATCCGTCCGCTACAGGTCGAAGCCGAAGGCGACGAGTTGCGCGTGTATGCGCCCAACCGTTTCGTTCTCGATTGGGTCAATGAGAAGTACCTTGGGCGTCTGCTCGAACTGCTAGGCGAACAGGGCAACGGCATTGCGCCAGCGCTTTCCTTATTAATAGGCAGCAGACGCAGCTCTGCGCCTCGCGCTGCGCCCAATGCGCCGCTGGCGGCCGCTGTTGCCGCTTCCCAGGCGCAAGCCGCTCAAGTCGCCCCGCCGGTCGTTGAACCGATCGCTGCGCCAGTTGTGGCTCAAATCGAGGATGCGCCTTCACGCGATAGCTTCGATGCCATGGGGGAAAACAACGCCCCCCCTGCTTCTGGCGGCCGGGCCGAACAACGAACCGTGCAGGTTGAAGGTGCGTTGAAACACACCAGCTACCTGAACCGTACCTTTACCTTCGAGAACTTTGTCGAGGGTAAATCCAACCAGTTGGCCCGTGCGGCTGCCTGGCAAGTGGCCGACAACCCGAAACATGGCTATAACCCCCTCTTCCTTTATGGGGGCGTTGGCCTGGGTAAAACGCACTTGATGCACGCTGTGGGTAACCACCTGCTCAAGAAAAATCCGAATGCCAAGGTTGTCTACCTGCATTCCGAGCGTTTTGTTGCGGATATGGTGAAGGCACTGCAACTCAATGCCATCAACGAATTCAAGCGTTTCTACCGTTCGGTCGATGCGCTGCTGATCGATGACATTCAGTTCTTTGCCCGTAAAGAGCGTTCGCAGGAAGAGTTTTTCCACACCTTCAACGCCTTGCTTGAGGGTGGTCAGCAGGTCATTCTCACCAGTGACCGTTACCCGAAGGAAATCGAAGGCCTGGAAGAACGCCTGAAGTCTCGTTTCGGTTGGGGATTGACGGTTGCCGTCGAGCCACCGGAGCTGGAGACGCGGGTGGCGATCCTGATGAAGAAGGCCGATCAGGCCAAGGTCGATCTCCCGCACGATGCGGCGTTCTTTATCGCTCAGCGGATTCGTTCCAACGTCCGTGAACTTGAAGGTGCGCTCAAGCGGGTTATTGCCCATTCGCACTTCATGGGCCGTGACATCACCATTGAACTGATTCGGGAGTCGCTCAAGGATCTGCTGGCGCTGCAGGACAAACTGGTGAGTGTGGATAACATCCAGCGCACCGTTGCCGAGTACTACAAGATCAAGATCTCCGATCTGTTGTCCAAGCGGCGTTCCCGCTCGGTCGCGCGACCACGACAAGTGGCGATGGCGTTGTCCAAGGAACTGACCAACCACAGCTTGCCTGAAATTGGCGACGTATTTGGCGGTCGTGACCACACCACAGTGTTGCACGCGTGCCGCAAGATTAACGAACTCAAGGAATCCGACGCGGATATCCGCGAGGACTACAAGAACCTGCTGCGGACGCTGACAACGTGATGACTGTCAGCGCAGCTTATTAAAGGCAAGGGACTAGACCATGCATTTCACCATTCAACGCGAAGCCCTGTTGAAACCCCTGCAACTGGTCGCAGGCGTCGTCGAGCGCCGTCAGACCTTGCCGGTATTGTCCAACGTGCTGCTGGTTGTCCAAGGCCAACAACTGTCGCTTACCGGTACCGACCTGGAAGTGGAACTGGTTGGCCGTGTGCAATTGGAAGAGCCTGCCGAACCTGGCGAGATCACGGTACCTGCGCGCAAGCTGATGGACATCTGCAAAAGCCTGCCGAGCGATGCGCTGATCGACATCAAGGTCGATGAGCAAAAGCTGCTGGTCAAGGCGGGTCGCAGCCGCTTCACCCTGTCGACCCTGCCTGCCAACGATTTCCCGACAGTCGAGGAAGGCCCTGGTTCGCTGACCTGCACCCTGGAGCAAAGCAAACTGCGCCGATTGATCGAGCGTACCAGCTTTGCCATGGCGCAACAGGATGTTCGTTACTACCTCAACGGTATGCTGCTGGAAGTATCCACAGGCACACTGCGAGCCGTTGCTACCGATGGCCATCGCCTGGCAATGTGCTCGATGAGCGCAAACATTGATCAAGCAGATCGTCATCAGGTGATCGTGCCACGTAAGGGTATTCTTGAGCTGGCGCGTCTACTGACCGAGCCTGAAGGCACTGTTAGTATTGTGCTTGGCCAACACCATATCCGTGCAACCACTGGCGAGTTCACGTTCACCTCGAAGCTGGTCGATGGCAAGTTCCCGGACTACGAGCGCGTGCTGCCCAAGGGCGGCGACAAGCTGGTAGTGGGCGACCGTCAGGCACTGCGTGAGGCATTCAGCCGTACCGCAATTCTGTCCAACGAAAAGTACCGTGGTATTCGTCTGCAACTGGCCAATGCCCAGCTGAAGATTCAGGCGAACAACCCGGAGCAGGAAGAAGCGGAAGAGGAAATCAGCGTCGACTACAACGGCAGCTCGTTGGAAATCGGTTTCAACGTCAGCTACCTGTTGGACGTACTGGGTGTCATGACCACCGAGCAGGTTCGTCTGATTCTGTCTGACTCCAACAGCAGTGCCCTGCTGCAGGAAGCAGGCAATGACGATTCCGCATACGTCGTCATGCCGATGCGTCTGTAACCTTGTCTCGCATAGTCTAGATGTCCCTCAGTCGCGTTTCTGTCACCGCGGTGCGTAACCTGCACCCGGTGACATTCTCCCCCTCCCCCCGCATCAACATTCTGCATGGCGCCAACGGCAGCGGAAAAACCAGCGTTCTTGAAGCGATCCATTTGCTGGGTCTTGCCCGCTCCTTCCGCAGCACACGTTTGAACCCGGTTATTCAGTATGAACAGTTGGCCTGCACCGTGTTCGGTCAGGTTGAATTGGCCGAGGGTGGTTCAAGCAACCTGGGTATTTCCCGAGATCGCCAAGGGGAGTTCACTATTCGTATTGACGGGCAGAATGCCCGTAGCACGGCTCAATTGGCTGAAATTCTGCCGTTGCAATTGATCAATCCGGACAGCTTTCGCCTCCTTGAGGGCGCTCCGAAAATCCGCCGGCAGTTTCTCGATTGGGGGGTGTTCCACGTGGAACCTCGCTTCATGGGAACCTGGCAGCGACTGCAGAAGGCCCTGCGGCAGCGGAACTCATGGTTGCGGCATGGTACACTTGACCCAGTTTCGCAAGCGGCATGGGACCGGGAATTGTGCCTGGCCAGTGCGGAATTGGATGAATACCGCCGTACTTACATCAAAGCCTTGAAGCCGGTTTTCGAGCAAACCTTGAGTGAGTTGGTCGAGCTTGAAGGATTGACCCTCAGCTATTACCGCGGTTGGGACAAGGACCGGGAGCTTAGTGAAGTTCTCGCCAGCTCCCTGCAGCGGGATCAGCAAATGGGCCACACCCAGGCCGGGCCGCAACGTGCGGATCTGCGCTTGAGGCTAGGCGGGCATAACGCCGCGGAGATTCTCTCCCGGGGCCAGCAAAAGCTAGTGGTGTGCGCATTACGTATCGCCCAAGGCCATCTGGTCAGCCAGGCTCGGCGAGGTCAGTGTATTTATCTGGTGGATGACTTGCCGTCCGAGCTGGATGAGCAGCACCGCCACGCGCTTTGTCGTTTGTTGGAAGAATTACGCTGCCAGGTATTTATCACCTGTGTAGATCACGAATTATTGAGGGAAGGCTGGCAGACGGAAACGCCAGTTGCCTTGTTCCACGTGGAACAGGGCCGTATCACCCAGACCCACGACCATCGGGAGTGAAGGCATGAGCGAAAATCAAACGTACGACTCCTCCAGCATTAAAGTGCTGAAAGGGCTGGATGCCGTGCGCAAGCGTCCCGGTATGTACATTGGCGACACCGATGATGGTAGCGGCCTGCACCACATGGTGTTCGAGGTGGTCGATAACTCGATCGACGAAGCCCTCGCTGGCCACTGTGACGACATCACCGTAATCATTCACCCGGACGAGTCCATCACCGTCCGCGACAACGGCCGTGGTATCCCGGTCGATGTGCATAAAGAAGAAGGCGTCTCCGCAGCAGAGGTCATCATGACCGTTCTGCACGCTGGCGGTAAATTCGACGACAACTCGTATAAAGTCTCCGGTGGTCTGCACGGTGTGGGTGTTTCTGTAGTAAACGCCCTTTCTGAGCAACTGGTATTGACCGTTCGCCGCAGCGGCAAGATCTGGGAACAGATCTACGTTCATGGTGTTCCACAGGCTCCGATGAAAATCGTTGGTGAAAGTGAAACGACTGGTACCCAGATCCACTTCAAGCCATCGGCTGAGACCTTCAAGAATATCCACTTCAGCTGGGACATCCTGGCCAAGCGTATTCGCGAACTGTCGTTCCTCAACTCGGGCGTCGGCATCCTGCTGAAGGATGAGCGCTCCGGTAAGGACGAACACTTCAAGTACGAAGGTGGTCTGCGCGCATTCGTTGAGTACCTGAACACCAACAAGACGCCGGTCAACCAGGTGTTCCACTTCAACGTTCAGCGTGAAGACGGTGTGGGTGTCGAGATTGCCCTGCAGTGGAACGACAGCTTCAACGAGAACCTGTTGTGCTTCACCAACAACATTCCACAGCGTGACGGCGGTACTCACCTGGTTGGTTTCCGCTCGGCGCTGACCCGTAACCTGAACAACTACATCGAGCAGGAAGGTCTGGCCAAGAAGAACAAGGTCTCGACCACTGGCGACGATGCCCGTGAAGGTCTGACCGCGATCATCTCGGTCAAGGTTCCAGATCCGAAGTTCAGTTCCCAGACCAAAGACAAGCTGGTTTCTTCTGAAGTGAAGACGGCAGTGGAGCAGGAGATGGGCAAGTACTTCTCCGACTTCCTGCTGGAGAACCCGAACGAAGCCAAGGCCGTTGTTGGCAAGATGATCGACGCGGCGCGTGCTCGTGAAGCAGCGCGCAAGGCACGGGAAATGACCCGCCGTAAAGGTGCGCTGGATATCGCCGGCCTGCCAGGCAAACTGGCTGACTGCCAGGAGAAAGACCCTGCCCTTTCCGAACTGTACCTGGTGGAGGGTGACTCCGCAGGTGGTTCGGCCAAGCAAGGCCGTAACCGCAAGACCCAGGCAATCCTGCCGCTCAAAGGTAAGATCCTCAACGTCGAGAAAGCACGTTTCGACAAGATGATCTCTTCCCAGGAAGTTGGCACGCTGATCACTGCGTTGGGTTGTGGTATCGGGCGCGACGAGTACAACATCGAAAAGCTGCGTTATCACAACATCATCATCATGACCGATGCTGACGTTGACGGTTCGCACATTCGTACCCTGCTGCTGACCTTCTTCTTCCGTCAGTTGCCGGAGCTGGTTGAGCGCGGCTATATCTACATTGCCCAGCCACCGCTGTACAAAGTGAAGAAAGGCAAACAGGAGCAGTACATCAAGGACGACGAGGCCATGGAAGAGTACATGACCCAGTCGGCCCTCGAGGACGCAAGCCTGCACCTGAACGACTCGGCCCCGGGGATTTCCGGTGAGGCGCTGGAGCGTCTGGTCAACGAGTTCCGCACCGTGATGAAGACCCTCAAGCGTCTGTCGCGCCTGTACCCACAGGAGCTGACCGAGCACTTCATCTACCTGCCGGCGGTATCGCTTGAACAATTGTCTGACCATGCCGGGATGCAAGCCTGGTTGGCCAAGTTCGACGAGCGCCTGCGCACCAGCGAGAAGTCCGGCCTGGTCTACAAGGCCAGCCTGCGTGAAGACCGCGAGCGCAATGTCTGGCTGCCAGAAGTGGAAATCACCTCTCACGGCTTGGCCAGCTACGTGACCTTCAACCGTGACTTCTTTGGCAGTAACGACTACCGAACCGTTACCGCTCTGGGTTCGCAGTTGGTCACTCTGCTGGACGACGGCGCCTATGTTCAACGTGGCGAGCGCAAGAAGGCCGTTACCGAGTTCAAGGAAGCCCTTGACTGGCTGATGACTGAAAGCACCAAGCGCCACACCATCCAGCGCTACAAAGGGCTGGGCGAGATGAACCCGGACCAACTGTGGGAAACCACCATGGACCCAAGCGTGCGTCGCATGCTCAGGGTGACCATCGAAGACGCGATCGCTGCCGATCAGATCTTCAACACCTTGATGGGCGATGCGGTGGAGCCGCGTCGTGAGTTCATCGAGAGCAACGCACTGGCAGTGTCCAACCTGGACTTCTGATTAGCTGTAGGTTCACACAATAGATGCTTCGTTTCACGAATAGTTGACCGGCCGGGCTGCAACCCTGGGCCCTGTCGGTCACCATCAAGCCCGCCTTCGCGGGCTTTTTTTTGCCTGGAATTCCTGCTGGGGCGCCCTACTCCGCTCATGGGAAAATGATGGAAATGTGGGGCGTTGAGGAAGGGATCTGATGGAGCGCCGGAAATGCTCAGAGGATCGGCGGGCGAATTTGAGCAGCAGAGGGACTCAAAGGATATTAAAAACTAATATCTGAATATGTAATAGTTAATTAAGCGTACGCGTTAAGTATTAATTTAAACACCTGGGTATTGAAGCGGCATTTATTGGAAGTTGCCAAGTTGGATTTTTTGTAGATTTCGAAGGGATGTTGGAATAAGATCTATGACCAACTTTTTCCGATTTGTAGTGGTCAACTAATCCCGGACACGACGTTAAGTTTTTCCTCGGCCCGAGCTGGCGCCAGCCCACCGTTAAATTGATGGGGTCTTACCCAGTTGTACCGATGCATCAAGAAGTGGCTGATATCGCGCTGGGCTTCTTGAGCCGTTCTGTAGAACGTAGTCGGTATCCATTCCGTTTTCAAGCTGCGGAACACGCGCTCCATTGGCGCGTTGTCCCAGCAATTTCCTCGGCGACTCATGCTCTGGCGCATGCGATAACGCCACAATCGCTGACGAAATAGCCGGCTTGCGTATTGCGACCCCTGATCTGAGTGAAACAGCAGACTCGAAGGCCTGCTACGCTGCTCGTAGGCCATATCCAGGGCCTTGCTCACCAGTTCAGCGTCCGGCTTTTCCGACAACGCCCAGCCCACCACCCGGCGCGTGCAAAGATCCAGCACGACCGCCAAGTAATGCCATTTCCCCTGGGCCCAAATGTAAGTGATGTCGCCGCACCACACTTGGTTGGGGGCCGGGACATCGAACTCCCGATTCAAGATGTTCGGGATATCGAGTCGCTCTGCCGTCGCTCGTTTGTAGGCATGTGAGCCGGGTTGTTTACTGACTAAATCAAGCTCGCGCATCAAGCTGCGCACTTTGAACCGACCAAGCTGCTCACCGTCTTCAAGCATCAGCGACAAGATGCTGCGGCTGCCGGCAGCGCTACGACTTTGCATGAACAACTCGCTCACCCGGCTGCGCAACCGCAGCCGTTCAACATCGGGCGTGCGGCGCCTAAGGCGCTAGGCGTAGTAACACGAGCGGGTGACTTCAAACACCTTGCACAGCCAATCAACCGGCTCATGGACGCTCAGCTGATTGATCAGCGCGTACGCTCGTGATCTTCCGACATCAAGAGCGCGGTAGCCTTTTTTAATATGGATTTTTCCCGTTCAAGACGGGCAATCCGGGCTTCCAGCTCCTGAATTTTCTGTTGTTCCGGGGTCAATGCTTTGCTCTGCGGCGTAACACCTTGGCGCTCCTGCTGAACCTGATCAACCCAGCGGCGCAGGGCCGACTCGCCGACGCCGAGTGAACGGCTAGCTTCGATGTAGCTGTAGTTTTGCTTGAGCACGAGGTCGGCAGCCTCGCGTTTGAATTCAGCAGAAAAGGAACGGCGTTGTTTGGTCATCTGACACCTCAATCTGGCGAGCATTCTCGCCTAAATAGGTGTCCGGTTTCATTAGACCACTACACTGTGATTGGGAAGCGCTCATTGATCGGGCGCGATGAGGCAAGCGTTTGAGGCAATCCGGGAAGCAACGCTGAGGGTTCAGCCTTTGGCAGAGCCTGAGGTAGAGCGTCTTCAGATATTCGCGAATTTGCGTTATCAGACCGCTGTTTACTTTCAGATTGTGAAGGCGAGGCAGCCACAGTCAACCATTTCACTGAGAGGTTAGGGCAGTGACAAAAAAATTTCCGATCATTTTTCCCGACCATCCCTTGTACACCGACGCTGTCGAGGCGATGAAGCGTTATCACGAAGCTCAGCTCAATGGTTGTCCTGATCATGAAATCCAGCGCCTTCGTCAGATAGCTGAAATGCAATTTCGAGCTGTAAACGAGTATCAGCTCAGTGCGCTGGGCCGTCAGCCTTGTACCGCCAATTGATCGAGAGGCATTACCCAATGCTGGGGCACCCTGCGCGTAACTTTGATCAAAGTTGACTTCACAGATGTCGCAGCGACGCAACAATGAGCGAACCAGGCTCGATCAATTTCGCTCCGGGCGAAACGAGTGCGACTTTCTGTCAGAAGAAAAACCGTGTCGTGGAAAATTCTTCCCCAATCTGAGAGAGGAGCAAGACGGGATCGGTACTGAGTAGATCACCTCTTTCAGCTCGTCCGCATCGGGTAGAAGAAGAGGTATGAGTGTTCCCAACAATTACTAGCTCACAAGCGTTAAGACCTCCCGCTTGAAAAGCATCAGCATGTTGAAGCAGAATGATATCAATATGCCTTATCTGTTTGGCATCTCTTACATCCTAAGGACAGAAAATGCAACAAGGCGCAATGACAGAGGCAGTCAGAATGAAAATAGATTATGAGCGCCCACTTCTTGCATATGCTTACTTAGCTCAGACTGGCGCGCAGAATGATATATTGACAGGTCTAGTGCCGTTGATTGCTCCGATTGCTAAAGAACAGTCGGGGAAATATTTCGAACGCGACCATTTAAGCAAAGAACTAAAAAATTATATGGTATTGATGTGCATCCTTGGGCGTTAGATGAGCTTGTGCCTCGGATGGAAAAAGCCAATATTATAAGCAAGACAAGTAGTAATCGTTCGGGAGCGATGTACAAGTACAACGAGAAAACCGATGATGGACTAACGACGACAACAGAAAGTGATATCGAAGAAATACTAGAGGATTTTATTGGCTATTCTAAAACTGTAATAGAAAAGTCCAGGATTGAAATGCCGGAGGAACTACTCCGCAAGCACTTTTTCAACCAGATTGCAACAGCCGACTTCCAAATAAGTCTGTTAAGACCAAGCAACAACAATCCTCGGAGCAGCAGGCTATTGCAGTTGCGTCCTACGGAAAATGACGAGAACGAGGACATTTCAAATGGCGATTATAACTCATTAAGTGGTAGGCCATCGCAAGCTCAGGTCGAACAGATGAAAATCATCAGTGCGGCTTATGTAATGCACACCAGTGTTGATAAGAAACACTTCTACAATCAACTGATTAACATTGCTTCAGGAGCAATTTTAGCTGAATACATCCTCAACCTAAGAGAGCCAAATAGCTCTTTTACGCTGCAATCACTTCGTCTATACCTGGATGCGCCGCTGGTGATGTCGTATTTAGATTTAAATGAGGAGCTGGTAAGTGCTCATACTAAGCTTCTCATTGACAGTCTAAGAGAAAAAGGTGCCTCTTTATATATATTCAAGCCGCATGTTGACGAGCTCAGAGATAACTTGAGATCTGCCACTACTCAAGATGGGACAGGTATAAGGCGGGCAACCCATAGACGCATGGGTAGTGCCGCGTTCCGCTCACAGGTTCAGCTCATATTGACTGATGTAGAGGGCTATCTTAAGAGCAGGCAAATTTATGTCATACCTGTATCTAAAAACGTGTCCTATTTCTCGGAAGAGCAGGTAGAGAATTTAACTAGGGATCTAGGGTCGTACGCATTGCACGCTCGCCAGAGGGACGCAGAGGCTGTTGCAGGAGTCATGAGGCTCAGGGCTGGAAAAATCAATTCCCGAAACTACTTCCATGAATGTCAGCACATTTTTGTAACGGAAAACGTTAAAGTTGCATCAGTATCTTTTGACTTTACAATTGCCAACTTGGCTTATAAGGAGAACTATACACCACCGGCTGTAACTGGGCGCTACATGGCGGGCCTAATTTTTGTTCTGTATGGTAGTGCTGCATCTACAGAGCTCACTCACCAGAAATTGCTGGCCAACTGCGCCTCAGCACTTGAGCCCAACCATTTTTTGCTATCAAAAGTCACAAACTTTCTGAAAGAAGCATCTGGAGATAAAGCTGATAGCTTTGTTGAAATGATGACAAGCCTGCGATCTTCGCAACATCGCGCAATCTATTTGCTTAATCAAACCCCAGTAATTGACAACCTGGCTGATGCTGAGCGTGCCTTCGTGGACTTTGAAACCGAGATTCGGGATTCAATGGCTTTGGAGCACATAGCGAAAGAAGAAGAGCAGGCAGCTAGGCACCAGCAAGAAATTAATGATATTTTATCTTCCCAGCGCAAAATAAATTTCCAAAGCGAAGAAGCGAAAAGTAAACTTGCGCTTGAATTAAAATCCAAGGAAAAAGCAATACAGCTCAACCAAAAATCCATAGACGACATTACTGCCGAGCTTGTTTCGAAAAACGAAGAAATTCATGAGCTAAAATTACAACAGCAGCGGAGGGACGAAGAGTCAGTTAGCAGGGAAATTGAAGACCTACAGGACCTTTTGTTCAAGAGTATTTCCATTGAGGAGAAGAGATCTAAGATTATTTGGAGATTTGTATTAGGCATAGGCTTTGCCGCGGCTGTTGCTGCAAATTTCTGGGGGTTAAATGTTGGAAAACATTTATTAATCCAAATTCTTTGTGCTTCCTCTGTGGTAGGCGTGCCATTGATCTCTGCAAAAATAGCATCTCGTATTCTAACCAAGAACAGGTCAGTGCGTAATCAAAGGAAATTCAATGAGTTATTGAGGGAGCGAAGCACGCTGGCAAGAATTTCCGCTAATTATGATATTGATTTCTCCACTGGCGTGGTAAGTAAAATCGACCCGACCGCTCTTCCGTCATCTACATAGCTAAGTTACAATTTATTGATGATTAGACCCAGAGATATTTTGAAGAGCTCTAAAAAATAGGTGGTTCGAGGGCCGCATTACCAGTGCCTGTGCAGAAGCTAGTCTGGGTCAATTTGTAGATCCCTCTGTAAGGGGATTCAGTTGATCCTGGCGAGCAAAGCCGCAGCTCTAGATGTCGCGTGCTACCCGGCACTCCTTGATTCTGGGCGAACGATTGAGCCGGAAGCACTCAATGTGCTTCTGGCTTTCCCGCTTCTGACGTGATCGAGCAGGAGCGTCCTCCTCCTATCTGCCCTCGCTCACCCGAGGACCCTATTGCCAAAACCCGACGAATCTGGTGTGATTACCGCGTCGGGTTTTGCATGGTGGCCGTGCAAGCAAATCAAACTCGACTCCTACTCATGATTGAACCTGATTCGACGTCCAGCTTCGCGTCTAACGGCCCTACAAGCGCAGCTACCCCAACGTCGCTCATTAGGGGATAGTCATGTCTGCAAAAAAGCTGCTTCAACCTCTCGCTGCTCAGCTGCACGCCTCGTTCTCGGCTTCTGGCCGTCCTTACTCTCATCAGGACATCCACCAGCTGTTCCACGCGGCGATCGGCTCCGTTGCACCGCAAGTTGCCTCCCAAGACAAGCTGCCAATCCAGGTCTATCGTGACAACGAGACTCGGCAGTACAACCTCTACGCGGCGGTCGAGCGCGCGAAAAAGTGCTTAGGATTGACCGATCTTCAAGCAGTCGGTGTGGCAGAAGAAGTCATCGAGGTGCTACGAACCGCGGGAATCGGCGTGAACCAGGTTCGCCTGCTTCTTGACCCCTCCTTCACCTCGAAGACTCGCAAAAAGGCTTTCAAGGCCCTCTGCAAAAATCTGGATCTGAACGAGCTAGGCGATCGCTTCATCCCCAAGACTGCCACGTTGGCGATCGCTGCTGGTATTGCGCCGCCTCCCAAAATGTCGTGGAAGGATCGCTTCGCCCTGGCTGCAAATTTCCCTATGCGAGGGCCAAGCGAACTCATCAGCATGGTCAACCGAGGTGAGTGTTATCTGTGGGTATTCCCGCCGACTGACCATCATGCGACCGCTCCAGCGACGCATGACCGTTTCTTTGGTGAACAGACCCATCCGAGCGCAGAAATGGGCATGGGGTTCAGCATCATCGATTCCGGCTGGACCCGCCCCAAGTACCCGCTCGCCAAGCAGTCACAAGAGACCTTCATCCAGTATTCGCTTTCTGCACCGATGTGGTCTTGGCGCGCACAAAGTGACACCTGGCGGCTGGGAAACATCCTTCGCTCCAGGATCCTTGACGGGGCTCCTTGGCATAACGAGCCTCTGAGCGATGTGCTGCCGAGCGGCCTTAAATCCCTGCCCCGGATCCATGGGTGCGAAACCTGCCGAACGCTGTTCATTGAGAATCACAGCGACTATCCGGATGTACCCACTCAGTGCCAGTGCGGTGAGGCGAGCAGCACGGGTGACCAAAACAAGACACCTGCTCTCAATAGCTGATTTTTCTTACGGTGGCGGGCTATGCCCCCCGTTAGGGATTGGCTATGGGAGCGGGATTCGCTCACCCCAAACCTGAAGGCGCCGCCACCTAACCGAGCGATATGAGCTGAATGCTCGCGGAGTAGATATGCAGAACAGTACCAAAAAACAAGACACCCTGGCGGCGATCAATGCACTTGTGGAAATTGCCTATGATCAGGGATTTGCGAACGGACATGAGGTCGGCAATCAAGTCGGTTTCGTAGCCGGTGTCATCAGCCTCAAAGCTGCATTGGCCTGCGGCTTACGGCACGGCTCACCTGAGTGTGGAAAGGCCCTTGAAAGCCTCAAGCGCATCGGGATCGACGGGTGAGAGAAAATACGGGTCGTGCGCTGATCGCGCACGACGCGTACTTCTACTTCAGGTCATTTCCCTGCTTAGCTTCATTATTGAAGCTCAGGGATCAGGTGCTTCTGCGGAGGCCAACAACCGCAAGGCCTTAAAGAATATGGCTATGTCGTAGATTGCGTTTACACCGCGTCAGATGGATTGTTCACCTCTGTGAACCAAAGTGATGCATCGGATTTTGATTGACACGCGTGCAGCGTAGGATAGCCTTGCAATCGAGGGCTGCAACTGCGCATTAGTCGGGCCTGGGTACCAGTATGAGCCCCCCCGCGATTTTGGCAGCAGAGGAAGCTGGTTCCTCTGAAGTAGTGACGGCGGGCATTGCCGGTCGGATTCTGAACCCAAGGTCGCTAGACTGGGAGCTAAAGGATCGCTGCGACTACTCCTCATCCTAACGTGCCTCTAGCAGAAAGAGTTCGCCTAAAAACAGCGGCCCCTTTCTCTTTGTCGCTGTTGACTAGAAACTTACGAGATCCTCAGCGACTCTCGTCAGTCAAACTTGGAGTTCTCAGTCGACTTGACGGATGATCCGCGTGAGTTCATAGGGAGGATTCTGGATTTCACATGTACCTGTCCCATTTTTAAAGCCCTGAAAGTAAACAGTTTTACCGACGTAGTCCGGCTGCATCAATTCCCCTGTACCACATGGACCAAAATCAGCTGAGACCTCGTAAAGCCGCTTGGAGAAATCAGCACCCTTTCCGGGCGAAACCGTCCCCTTAGCAGTACGACGGTGGCCGTTGGCATCGACAGTTACAAGCTCGATCCATTTGGTTCCACCGCTCTCATAGGCCTGAACGTAATTCCCTTGATTCGCTGGAAATTCAACACGTGCGATTTCGCTCGCTTCACTGGTGCCAGCTAGCATAGCAAGGGGAACAGCCAACGAAAACACAGCCTGAAGCATCAAACGCATAGATCTTTCCTCACTGTGGGAGACAGCGGTGCGCTGGCCCTGGAACACAAGATGGGGGCTAACTGTGTATTTATCCAGTGGGTGCGGAGTTTTTTGAGGGACCTGGCCGTGCTGCTGGATGTGTTCAGGAAAACAAGAGGCGATTCACTCAGCCGGTTCGCCTGCGCGCCCATGTTCCACGTGGAACCAACTATTGTGTGAGGCGAATAGGCTCTTCTCATTTTTTTTGTGAGACCTAACCGGCGGCCTCACAGAAAAGGTGAGTTTTCGTCAATGTTTGCAGGGGCAACCGAATCATCTATTTTGTGAACCTACATTAGCTGTAGGCTCTCA